>CAYNUO010000014.1:53542-55266 GCA_964400405.1 uncultured Bifidobacteriaceae bacterium
CCGATGAGGATGACGGGGAACCGCTCGATCTTGCCGGTCTGCACGAGCGTGAGCGCTTCGAAGAGCTCGTCGAGCGTGCCCAGGCCGCCCGGCAGCGCGATGAACGCGTACGAGTACTTGAACAGCAGCACCTTGCGGACGAAGAAGTGACGGCACGTGACCGCCACGTCGAGATACGCATTCGTCGCCTGTTCCTTCGGCAGCTGGATGGCGCAGCCCACGGACCGGCCGCCGGCCTCGCGCGCGCCGCGATTGGCCGCCTCCATGAGCCCCGGGCCTCCACCCGTCATCACCGTAAAGCCGATGCCGGTGAGCGCGCGGCCCACTTCCCGCCCGACCGCGTAGTACGGGTGCGACTCGTCGTAACGGGCGGAGCCGAAGACCGTCACGCACGGGCCGACAAAGTGGAGAGCCCGGAAGCCCTGGATGAAATCGCGGACGGCTCGCAGGAGCAGCCACAGCTCCTTGCGTCGCGAGTACGGTCCCTCGAGCAGAACGCGATCGGCGTTGGGACGGGCGGACAAAGCACCGGATTCAGGTGCAGATTCAGCGGAGCGTGTCTCTGGCATGCAGAACTCCAGTATCGGCCAGAACGTGTTTCTGACCACCCCGACGTCAACATCGCCCACAATCAGATGTCTGTCCACACACGCCACCAGGATGACGGTGGCTCACAGGAGGTAGCAGTGACGGGAACAATTCGGACGTTGCGAGTCGACAAAGGCTTCGGGTTCATCAAGGACGGCTCGGGAAACGAGTACTTCTTCCACCAGAGCGCGATCTACGGCGAGGGGATCGCCGACCTGCGCGAGGGCGACAGTGTCGAGTTCGAGGTCGGGCAGGGCGAGAAAGGTCCCCGGGCCGAGAACGTCAGGCGTACCTCGACCTAGCCGGTGCACGCCTGGGAACTCCTTGGCGAGACGTGTGCGCCTGATGGCAGCGACATCAGGCTGACGCGTCGCGCCGACGAGTATCTGATTCTGGCGAACGGCAAGCCGCTGATGTCGAGCCGTCTCCACGGGTCGGAGGAAGCGCTGGCAACGCTGGCCTGCGGCAAGACGGGCATGCCGGACCGTCCACGGGTACTCGTCGGCGGACTCGGCATGGGCTTCACGCTGCGCGCGGTGCTCGACGTCGTCCCGGCGGACGCGGTCGTGACCGTCGCGGAACTCCTGCCGGCCGTCGTCGAGTGGAACCGGAAGTTTCTCGGCGCACTCGCCGCGCATCCGCTGAACGATGCACGTGTCCGGATTCAGGTAGCCGACGTCGGATTCACGCTGCGGGCCAATCCCGGCGGGTTCGACGTCGTCCTCCTGGACGTCGACAACGGACCGGCCGCCTTCACCGCCACGACCAATGGCGGCCTGTACGACAACGGCGGCGTGACCGCTGCGCATGCCGCCCTTCGTCCGGCCGGGACGCTGGCCGTCTGGTCAGCCTGGGAGGACCGCAAGTTCGAGCAGCGCCTCCGCTTCCATGGGTTCGAGGTGAAGGTGGAGCGCGTGCGGGCCCGGCTCAAGAAGGGCGGCCCTAGACACACCATCTTCCTGGGTCGCAAGAAAGACACCGCGCACGCATGAGGGCCGACAGGCCATGTGCCGGATTGAACAGTGCCGGATTGAACAGAAACCTGTGACGGCAGTCTGAGATTGTGTGCCCCTCTCGGATTGGCCAGGACGGAGTGCCTGGCCAGGGGAGGAACACATGACGAAGCGCGCGATTGC
>CAYNUO010000015.1:0-12892 GCA_964400405.1 uncultured Bifidobacteriaceae bacterium
GCGCGCTGGTCCGCCGGCAGTGCCTTCAGATACGCCTCAAAGGTCCTCGGCGCCGCTCCTGTCGTCTTTCTCATTGGTGCAGTCTACGGTTTCAACGTCAGCAGGTGGATCGGCGGCCCGGGCAGGAAGGGCGCGGGCTCGCCGCTGATCCAGGCGGGGTGGCTGTCCGCGTAATGCGGCGAGAACGGGTGGCCGCTCTGGCCCGTCGGCATCTGCATCAGGCCCTCGGATTCCCGGCCGGGTGAGACGACGAAGCGCTCCGAGGCCGAGTCGGCGCCGTAGGCCATCCGCGGCGTATACAGGTCGCCCGGCACCGGAACCTCGGGCATGTCGAGCCAGCGGCCGAGCCACGGCAGCGCCGCACTCAGCGGGTGGCGATAACGGGTCCTGTTCAACTCGCCCCACGTGCGCTGCCCGAGATCGGGGCCGAAGGCGGTCTCCGCATCCGCGATGACGGCGTCGACCGACGCGACGAGAAACGCCTCCCACGTCGCGTAGGCGGGGTCCAGCATGTGCAGGGGGCGCTCCGTCACCAGCCGCCACAGCGGGCCCTCGCGCTTCCGCTCGATCGTGAAGTCGAAACCCGGGTCCGCCTGGACGCATTCGGCGACGAGGAACGTGAACACCGAGCGCGACACGCGGTCCCGGAACGCGCGTGTGAAGCGGTACGCGACGGAACTCGGCTCGGCGCGCCCGCTCCAGCCGCGCTCCACGAGGCGGCGCAGTTCGGCTCGTTTCTGACTGCCGGCTGCGGACGGAGACCCGAGGACCTGCAGCAGCAGCGCCCGCCAGCGCTCCAGGAAGAGCGCGGAGTCGTCGAGCTGGATGGTCAGCAGGTCGCGTGGCTCGAAGCGCTCCTTCGCGCGCAGGCGCTCACGGATGATGCGGGCGCGGGAGCCGATCTCGTAGCTGGTGTCGCCGATCAGATCCCGCATCGGACCGTCGACCACACGGGCATTCGCCGTCCAGAGCCGGCCCTCCGGCGGATCGACCACGCGCGGATGCTCCGCGGCCGTCAGATAGCCGCGCCAGCCCCGTCGGCCATCGGCCCAGGACGACGGCACCTGCCCGTCGACGCCCTCGCGCCGCGGCATGCCGCCGTAGATGGTCCATGCGATCCGGCCGTCGCGGCTCGCGATGATCTGGTTGAAGGCCGGCGCCCCGGAGCCGCCTGCGCTCGCCAGGCCTTCCTCGAGCGTGCGCGCCGACTCCATCGGCAGCAGCGACGAGCCGACCTTGACCGGGTCGTGGGCCATCCAGCGGATCGCACGCGACCGGCCCTTGTGATCCGGCTTCAGCAGTGGTCCCCAGACCGTCCATTCCACGGGCAGCGTGACGTCGGCCTGCCCGGCGACGCGGATCGTTTCGTCGTGCCGCTCGAACCGGCGCATGCCGCCCGGCGCGCGGTAGCGGTTCGCATCCGCGGGATCGCGCTCGACGAGCACGATGTCGCTCCAGTCCCCGAACGTGGTCGTGAAGCCCCACGCGACGTGCGTATTGCTGCCGGCGACGAGTGTGGGAAGGCCGGGCAGCGTGACGCCATCGAGCCGGTTCGGCGCGCCACCGTCGTCCGGCCATTCGATCGCCGCGCGATACCAGACGTTCGGCACGCGGATGGAGAAGTGCATGTCGTCGGCGACGAGCGCGCCGCCGTGCGCCGTGCGCGCGCCAGACACGGCAAAGTTGTTACTGCCCGAGCCTGCACGTTCCGGATCCTCGAGCGTCAGGCGCAGCGCGAGTGCCTCGGCCCAGTCCCTCGGCACGCGCGCGGGCCCGGCCGCGGCTGCGCTCCGGCCTCCGCCGGGGCGCCGTGCCCTCGGGTTGTAGACATCCGGACCCGGCACCGGCGGCATGTCGAAGGCTGAGCCGACGACCGGCGTGTCCCACTCGGTGCCGCGCGGCGAGAGGAACGCGACCATCCCGGCCGGCAGGACATCCCGCATCGTGGCGAGCATCGACTCGTAGACGCCGCCACCGTCCTGCTGCGCGACGAACATCGAGAGCACCACGAGCATCGAGTCGGACTCGGTCCAGGGCCGCGGCTGCTGCCGGAGCAGCAGGTACTCCGGTGGCCGCGCGCCGAGCGAGGCGAGGCCGGCGTTGACGCCGGCCACATAGGCGGCCAGTACCGCGCGGTCTCCGGAAGGAAGGTGCGTGACGGCGGCATCGGCCACGGCGCGCAGCCGATGGATCCGGATCTCCTTGTCGGCATCCAGCGCGGCCGGTCCGACCAGTTCGGCCAGTTCACCCGCGGCACGGCGGCGCGTCAGGTCCATCTGGAAGTAGCGGTCCTGCGCGTGGACGAAGCCGGTGGCCCTGGCCGCGTCGGCCCGGTTGGCGGCGTGCACCGTCGGCACGCCCAGGCGATCGCGTTCAACGCGGACCGCCGCCGAGAGCCCGGGCAACTGATGCTCCGCGTCGAGATCCGGAAGGCTCGCCCGCAGCTGCCACCCGAGCCAGAGGCCGGCTCCCAGCGCCGCCCCGGCCAGCGTGAGCCCGGCGATGGCGAGGAGGTGGCGGGGACGCGGCACGGGACCATTATTTGACCGCAAGAGCCGGATAGAGTGTGTGCGCGCGGGCCGCTACGCTCGGTCCATGCTCACGACACCCATGCCGACGTCATCGCCGACACACGCGGTTCCGCGCATCGGAGGGCCTGGTGCCACCGACCGTCAGTGGCGGGCCGTGCTCGACCGCGACCGGGCGCGGGTGGGCGAGTTCGTCTACGCTGTTCGCACCACCGGCATCTACTGCCAGCCGGGCTGCCCGAGCCGACGGCCCCGGCGCGAATCGGTGGACTTCTATCCATCCCCCGACGCCGCCGAAGCACACGGTTTCCGCGCGTGCCGGCGCTGCCGGCCGAAGGAGTCCGGCTCCTCCGACCCATCGCTGGCCGCCGTCCGTCGTGCGTGCGCGTTCATCACCGCGCACTCCGATGAGCCGCTCGACCTGGCCGGGATCGCCGCGCACGCGGGCCTCAGCCGATTCCATCTGCAGCGGACGTTCACGCGCCTCGTCGGGCTGTCGCCGAAGGCCTATCTCGAAGCCGTGCGTGCGCTGCGCTTCCGGCAGGGGCTCCGCGATCCCCGCGCCACGCTGAGTGGTGCGCTGTACGAGGCCGGCTACGGCTCGACGAGCCGCGTGTACGAACGCCGGCCGACGGGCGGTCTGACGCCCGGTGACTACCGGGCCGGCGGCAAAGGGCTCGTGGTCCGCTACGCCGTCGTGGGCTGCGCGCTCGGGCGGTTGCTCGTGGCCGGTACCGACAAAGGTGTGTGCGCCGTGAAGCTCGGCGACGCCGAGGCGCCGCTCGTCGCCGAGTTGCGGGCCGAGTTTCCGCACGCGTCCGTCGAGCCGGCCGGGCGGGCGCTCGCGTCGTGGACGAAGGCCCTGCGTGGCTGCACCGAAGGCCGGATTCCTGACGCGGCCCTGCCGCTCGACGTGCGGGGCACGGCCTTCCAGTGGCAGGTCTGGCGCTACCTGCAGTCGATCCCGCCCGGTGAGACGCGCACGTACAGCGACGTCGCGAAGGGCATCCGCCGCCCCGCCGCCGTCCGCGCCGTGGCGCGCGCCTGCGCCACGAACCAGGTGGCGCTCGCGGTGCCGTGCCACCGCGTGATCGGCAAGGACGGCTCGCTGACCGGTTATCGCTGGGGGATCGAGCGCAAAGAGGCGCTGCTCAAGGCCGAGCGCCGCCGCGCGTAGCGGCCAGAGAGAACGCCCCGGGCCGGCGAGGTCTATCGAGGCTGCTTGGCCTTCTCGCGCCGCTCGTCAATGACATCGACGATCAGGAAGAAGAGTGCGAAGGCGACCATGCCGCCGGCCATGATGTAGAAGCCTGCCATTGCTACCTCCGCGCCAGCAGAAGGCTGACGATCAGAAGTGTCGCCCACAGGCCGATGCCGATCAAGGCAGAGGGCCATGAGAACGGCCGATCCCCGATGAACTGGCCGAAGAACAGGCCGCCAGCCGCGACATTCGCGGCGTCCGGCAGATGCTCGATCAGCACATCGCGTTGGCGGTCATTGAGATGCAACACCGCCGGCAACGCAGCCAGATCCGCGCCTGTTGGCCGTCCCGGGAAAACGCCTGCGATCTCCGGCTCGCTGATGACGCTGTTCGCAGAATCCGCACGGCCGATGCCTCGACAGTTCGCGGAACTGTACCGGCCGACGCTTGGCATCCGCCGGGACTCTCGGCATACTGCGCACTGATGCGCACGCGGTACGGACTCTCTCCCTGGGTTCTGCAGTATCCCGATTCCCGTCGTCCCCGGTTCGACCCGCTCCCGAAAGGGGACGGTACGGCGGACGTGGTGGTCGTCGGTGCCGGGCTGACCGGCCTCCTGACCGCCTATCTGTGCGCGAAGGCCGGGTACAGCACGCTCGTCCTGGAGGCAGACCGCGTCGGGCAGGCGGGGAGCGGCCGGAGCGGCGGCGTGCTGACGAGCGAGCCGGACCAGCCCTTCAGGGAAGTATCCGCACGGCTCGGCCTGAGATTCGCCCGGCAGGCCTTTGAATCGTGGGCGGAGGCGGCGGCCGACGGCGCGGCGTTGCTGAAGCGGCTCAAGGTGCCCTGCGGAGCGGAGCCGGTCGAGACCATCGTCCTGCCCTGGCGCGATGATGAGCGTCCGCTCCAGAAGGAACATCAGGCCAGGGCCGACGCCGGTCTTGATGGTGCGTGGCTCTCGCGCGTGGCGATCCAGCGGGCTCTCAGGCTGGAGGGAGCCGGAGCACGGAAGACGAAGGGCGCGCTCGTGATCGACCCGTATGCCGCGGCCGTGGGCGTGCTCCGCGCGGCCGTGTCCGCGAAGGCGAAGGTCTACGAGAAGACGAAGGTCTCCAAGATCACGTTCGACCGGAAGGTCGCGCGCGTCGTGGCGAATCGCTCCACGATCACCACGGGCAACGTCATCATTGCGACGAACGTCGCCACCGCCGAAACGAAACAACTCCAGCGACACGTCGGCGTCAGGCAGCGCTTCCACGTGCTGACCGAACCGCTCACCGCGGCGATGCGCAAGACCCTGTTCAACGACGGCGCCATGCTGGTCGACGCGCGCTCGCCGCGTCGCCGCCTGCGCTGGACCCCTGACGGCCGCCTGCTCATCAGCGGCGGCGACCAGAAGGCGGCCACCGGCAGCGCCCTCGAGGCCGCGCGCGTCCACAACACGAACGAGCTGATGTACGAGACCTTGCTGATGTACCCGGGCATCCTCGGCCTCAAGCCGGAGTTCGGCTGGGAATCGTCCTACGGCTACACGATCGACGGCCTGCCGTGCATCGGCCCGCACCGCTTCTTCCCGCACCACCTGCTGGCGTTGGCGGGTTCGGGCGACTCGCTGACGGAAGCGTTCCTGGCGGCGCGGATCCTGTTCCGCGGCGTGACGGGCAAACCCGGGAAGGCCGACGCCGCCTTCACCTGGCAGCGGCTGGGGTAGCAGCGCCGGTCCGTCAGACCGGTCCGCCTGTCACAAGCGGCCCCCCCGCTCGTCTTGTTTGTATGAAGAGACGATTCCGCACCGTCCACCGGGCCTCCGCGGTCATCGTGGCCGCGTTCACCGTGCTGCATCTGGCCAATCACCTTGCCCTCTTTGGGGGCGTCGACCTGCACATCCGGATCATGGCGGCATTGCGCCTGATCTATCGCCATCCGGTCGCCGAGACCGTGCTCATCGCGGCGATCCTGCTGCAGGTGGCCAGCGGCATAACCGGGCTGGGCAATGCCTGGCAGCGAGGTGGCCTCGCGCGCTGGCAGGCCGTCTCCGGCGCCTGGCTGGCCCTGTTCCTCGTCGGTCACACCGGAGCCGTGATCGTGGGGCGGACGCTCTGGGGGCTCGACACGAACGTCTACTTCGGATCCGCCCCGCTCCGAACGGGCTGGCTGCCGGTCCTGTTCGTGCCGTACTACAGCGCCGCGGTGATCGCGGTCGGCGCCCACCTGGCCGCCGCGTTGGCCTGGCGCGCGGGACGTGAGCGGCGGACGCTGGCGTTCGGCGCCGGCGTCGCCGTCACGGTGCTGGCCGCCGCCGCGATCGTGGCGGTGTTCGCCGGGCTTGTCGTGCCGTTCACGCTGCCTGCCGCCTATGCCGAGCGCTTCGCCTGGGCCAGTTGAGGACGGCTTCGCGCCGCACCGGGCGACGCTCACCGGCCTTGCCTACCGCATGTGCGGCACGCGGCAGGATGCCGAGGACGTCGTGCAGGACGCGTGGCTCCGGTGGCACGGGCGGACGGTCGAGCCCGACAATCCCCGTGCCTGGCTCGTTCGCGTCGTCACCAATCTCTGTCTCGACCGTTTGAAGCGCGCGGCGGCACAGCGCGAGGTCTACGTCGGTCCGTGGCTGCCGGAGCCCGTCAGGGCCGACCCGGGGTCCGGCCCGGACGACCAGCTCGCGCTCGCCGAGTCGCTCAGCATGGCCTTCCTCGTGCTGCTGCAGTCACTCTCGCCGGCCGAGCGGGCGGCACTCCTGCTGCACGATGTCTTCGGGTACGAATACGCCGAGCTGGCCGTGTTCCTCGACCGTGAAGAGCCGGCCTGCCGACAGCTCGTGGCGCGGGCGCGAAAGGCCGCGACGGTGCGCCGGCCGCGGTTCGAACCCGACCGGACCCGGGCGGAGCGGGCACTCCAGACGTTCCTCGCGGCCTGTGCGAGCGGGGACGCATCCGCGATCATGGCCGTTCTGACCGACGACGTCCGCGCCGTGGCCGATGGCGGCGGCAAGGTCAAGGGCGCCGGGACGCGTCCTGTGGAGGGTCCACGGAATGTGGCGCGTCTGATCCTCGGCCTGCTACAGAAAACGCCGGGCGCGACCTTTGAGGTCGACATGCTCAACGCGCAGCCGGCGCTGCTGATACGCGACGCGGGCGCGCTGGTCGACGCGGTGTGCCTCGAGTGGGATGGCGACCGGATCCGGACGATTTACTCGGTGCTCAATCCGGACAAGCTCGGCGGCCTGACCTAGCGAAGGCGGTTGAGCAGCGACACGAGGTCCGCGGGCAACGGGGCTTCGAGATGGACGAACTGGCCGGAGATGGGGTGCGCGAGGCTCAGCCTCCGCGCGTGCAGCGCCTGCCGGTCGAAGGCGACCGGATGAACGGGCGGCCGCGGCCCGAGGTACTGCCGTTCGCCGACGAGCGGATGCCCGCGCAGTGCGGCCTGCATCCGGATCTGGTTCCGCTTGCCCGTCACAAGACGTATTTCGAGGAGCGTCGCGTCGCGCAGGTGCTCGACGACCTGGAAGTGGGAGATGGCTTCCGCCGCTCGGGGGTCGTCTTCGTCCGCCTCTTCCTGCCGGAGCTCCGAGGGGTCCCAGGTCAGCAGGTCGCGCCACTCGCCGCGTGACCGCAGCACGTGGCCGTGCACGACGGCCCAGTAGACGCGCTCGGGCTGCCGCCGCCGGAACTGCTCCTTCAGATCGGTCTGCGCGGCGTGCGAACGCGCGAAGATCACGAGGCCCGACGTATCCCGATCGATGCGGTGGACGACGAGCGGCTTCCGCGCGCCGCGTCCGCTCATCGTCGCGGTGAGCAGCGAGAGGACCGAGGGCGCCGTCTCACGCGTGGCGAGCGGGACCGTCAGCAGGCCGGCGGGCTTGTTGACCGCGATGAGTGCCGCGTCCTCGTAGACGATGTCGAGCACGCCGTCGCGATGCGGTCCCCGTTTCGCGGCACTGCCGGGCCTGTCGATCCAGACGCGGACCGTGTCCGCGTCGGTGAGCAACCGGGCCGCGTCGACGAGTCCCACCTCGGCGCCATTCAGGAAGACCTTGCCCTTCCGCAGGGCATCGGCCGCCTTCGATCGCGAGCCCAGCCTGCCGGCCGCGGCGAGAAACTTGTCGAGGCGCGTTCCGGCGTCTGCGCCGGAGACAGGCCAGTCGGTCGTGTCCACGGGCTCGGGCGGGAGGAAGCGCCTAGCTCCGGTCCGTGCGGATGATGCCAGCCGGGACGGCGTCGCCAATCGACGTGTCGAGGCCGTGGCCCTTCTGGCTGATCCGGCGCCGCTCGGACACGATCAGGTGATACTCGGCCGCGCGCTTCCAGAGACGGTTCGCCATCTCGGTCAGGTGCACGGCCTTGATGCCGTAGTAGAGGAAGAGCGCGCCCAGAGCGCCCACGACCACCGCCTGAATGGCCCGCACGGCGAAGCCGCCGATCGACTCGCCCATGCCACCGATGAGCGCGAACACGACGAAGCCCGCGGCGGCCAGCAGCGGCGTGGTGACGGTGCGGACGCCCCAGGACGCCACGCGCGACTCCTTCTCCATCAGCGACGCGATCGTCGTGATCCGCGCCAGCGCGCCGTCGAGCCTGTCGAAGTCTTCGCTGCGCAGCACCTCGCGCAACGAGAGCTGCGCGCGGCACGACTGCATCACCCGTTTGTCGCCACGAAGAAAGGACGGCTTGTTCGTGCGCACGGTGTAGCTCGGAAACCGCTCCTTGAGCGCCGCCATCAGCCGGTCGCGCGAGCGCTGCGAGTGCTCCTCGGCCGTCGACACGACGTCCAGCTCGATCAGCGAGTCGGCCGGCACGAAGAGCACTTCGTGGATGTCGTGCGACGCGCGCTCCTCGACATACGCCGACGCGTGACGGGGGATGCCCTCGTGCAGCATCGCCTCGTGATCCAGGCACGGCAGCACGGGCACGCGCGGCACGGGGTCAAACTTGAAGCGGTACAGCTTGATCGACCGCACCACGCAGAGCTCGGTGAGGCCGTCGAAGAAGCGCTGGCAGGCGATGGTTTCGTGTTCGGCGTCCATGGCGTCCGTCCGGTTGGCGATCAGGAGAAAGGCGCGAGCTTCTTGAAAGTGGCGAGAACCCAGCGGTAGCCGTCGGGATCGACGACGGCGGCCACGCGGTCGCCCCAGGGGGTGTTCTCGGCCGGCGTGGTGGCCGCGCCGGCGTCGCTGGCGGCCGCGAGCCGCCGGTCCACGTCGTCGACGTAGGTATAGAGCCCTGCCGCGCCGCCGGTGGCGGCGGTCGTGTCTCCCGCCGGCACGAGGACGACGGTGGAGGCGCCGTGCCGCATCTCCGCGTACCGCGGGGCGCCGTCAGGACCCGCAAGCACGACGCCGCGGGTCAGCCCGAGCGTCTGCTCGAGAAAGGCCACGCTGGCCTCCACGCTGCGGACGGCGAGATAGGCCGTGATCGGCTGGATGCCCGGAGCCACGCCCGAGGACGGCTCGTCGTTCGTCCGGGGCGCGGTGACCCTGGCTGTCCGGGTGGGGGTTCGGGCCGCGGTTCGCACGGCCCGCGAGCGCGAAGCCGTCCGCGGCTGAGCTGGGGGCCGCCGTACACCGGCCTTCTTCCGTGCAGCGGTTGCCCGTGCGGTGCGCGCCATCTGCTTCATTATTGCGCCGGATCACGCCCGTCAGCCCGGAACCCTGGCACCCAATTGGCAAGGGGCAGTCGGGGCTGCCGCTCAGGCCCGGATCAGCCGACAATACCGGCACAGCGGCTACCGGTTCTGAAAGGCGACTAACTCGAGCATATGGCTGGCACTCGACCGATCGATCACCTGTTGCGGCGCGCCGCGTTCGGCGCCACGCCGGACGACCTTGCCGTCTACGGCGAGCTGTCTCTCAGCCAGGCGATCGACCGGCTCATCGAGTTCGACCGCCTGCCTGACGACATCGACTCCAGAGTCGGCACCGACGGCTATCTGGGCGTGACGACACGTGGCGGTCAGTACTCGCCGAACACAGTCATCAACGACTCGCGTCAGCGCTGGCTCTTCCGGATGGTGCACTCGCCGCGCCAGCTCCAGGAGAAGATGGCGCTCTTCTGGCACAACCACTTCGCCACGGCGTACTCGAAGGTGTCGGGTTTCGCCGGTACGGCGCAGGGCACCCGGCTCATGGCCGGCAAGCCCGGAGAAGTGCCGGGACCGCCCGGACAGTACGAGTTGTTCCGGCAGTACGCGCTCGGCAACTTCCGCGATCTGCTGCTGGCCGTGGCCCGCGACCCGGCGATGGTCATCTGGCTCGACGGCCGCACCAACACGCGTACCAGACCCCAGGAGAACTTCGGGCGGGAGATCATGGAGTTGTTCACCTGGGGCGTGGGCAACTACACGGAAGATGACGTCTACGCCGCCGCGCGGGTGTTCACCGGCTGGAACATCCGCACCAACGGCGCGATGGCGGATGTCGCCACCGGGTACTACGAGTTCTTCTACAACGCCGGCCAGCACGACACGAACGCCAAGACCTTCACCTTCCCGATCTATGCCAGCGGCGACCGCACCATTCCGGCGCGGGCCGCGTCGGCAGGGGAGCAGGACGGTATCGACTTCATCACGGCGCTGGCCACTCACCCCGAAACGGCCCGACGGCTCGCGCGAAAGCTCTGGGGGTTCTTTGTTTCGGAGGCCGCCGACCCGGACGCCGGCTTCGTCGAGAACGTCGCCGCGGTCTATCTCGCCGCCGGCACGGACATGCGCGCCACCGTTCGCTACATCCTGCGGTCTCCGTGGTTCCAGAGCCCGGACGCCTACTACGCGCGCTACGCGTGGCCGGTGGAGTACGTCGTGAAGTCGATCAAGGAACTGGGGTGGAACGGCTACTCCATCGATACGGCTCGCGCCGCGCTGCCGGCCATGGGCCAGACGCTCTTCGAGCCGCCGGATGTCGCCGGGTGGGCGCTGGGCACCGACTGGTTCGGCACCGGATCGATGCTGGCGCGGATGAACTTCGCCGCCGGCCTGGCCGGGAACCAGCGATTCAATCTCGGCCGCGCGGCGCAGCCTTCCCGGGCCACGCCGGAACGCGTGCTGGACTACTTCCTCGAGCGCTACACGCCCAGCGCGTTCGACAGCGTGCAGCGCGCGGAGCTGTTGACGTATCTGCGCGCCGGCGGCGCGTGGACGGGCTCGGATACGCAGCTCAATACGAAGGCCTCCGGGCTGTCGCGGCTGATGATCGGCAGCGGCGAGTACCAGTTCATCTAGGGGCAGCCGAGGATTCCGATGCAGATCTCCCGACGCAGCTTCATCCGCAACGGCGTGTCGGCCTTCACGGTCAGCATGGCCGCGCCGGCGTTCCTCTCGGACATCGCGCTGGCCCAGGGCGCGGCGGCGCGCAACCTCGTCGTGCTGTACCTGGCGGGTGGCAACGACGCGCTGAACACCGTGGTGCCGTACACCGACGCCTTCTATTACAGCCGCCGCCCGAACATCGCCATCCCTGCCGGGCAGGTCGTGCAGATCGGCAGCGACTCGTCCGGCAAGGCGCTGGGCCTCCATCCCCGGCTCGCCGGCCTGCGGTCGATCTTCGACGCCGGGAACCTGGCCATCGTGCAGCGCACCGGGTACCCGAACTCGAGCCGGTCGCACTTCCTCGGTCTCGACATCTGGGGCACGGCTGCGCCGGGCTCGCCGAGCGGCGAGGGCTGGCTCGGCCGCTATCTCAGTACGCTTCCGGCACCTGCGGATCCCCTGTCGGGTTGGGCTGCCTCGCAGGAGACTCCGCGGGCGCTGGTCTCGCGCACGGTCGGCGTTCCGGCCATCCCGGATGCGCGCACCTACAGCTTCGCGAGCCCGAACTCCGGCACGGCGGCGGCCGACGAACGCGCCGCGGCACTGCGGCTGTCCAGTTACGCACCATCGACCCGGCCGCAACTGGCGTTCGTCAACGGCGCGTCGCTCGGTGCCATTGCCACGCTGGACCGCGTGGCGTCGGTGGCCGGTTACACGGGCTCGGTGACGTATCCGAACAACGGTTTGGCGATCGCGCTGCGCACGGTGGCCGGCGCGATGGTACGTGGCACGGGGACGCGGGTGTTCTGGGTGCAGACGGGCGGGTTCGATACGCACTCCGCCCAGGGCAACGCCGGCGGCGGCGCGTACGCCAATCTGATGGGCACGCTGAACGACGGCGTGTCGGCGTTCTACAACGACCTGCGCGGACAGGGCCTCTGGTCGAACACGCTCGTGCTGCTCTTCTCCGAGTTCGGCCGGCGGATCTCCGAGAACGGCAGCGCCGGCACCGATCACGGCGCGGCGGGCGTCATGATGGCCATGGGCGGCGCCGTGCGCGGCGGGCTGTACGGCACGGCTGCCACGCTCGACCCGGCGGGCCAGAATCCGACGCTCGAAAACAACGGCGGCGACGTGACATATCAGACGGACTTCCGGTCCGTGTACGCCCGCGTGCTCGAGAACTGGCTTGGCACCTCGTCGGTGCCGATTCTCGGCGGAGACTTCCGGGCTTCAGCGCCCGCGATTCTCTAGCAACCCGTCCGGGCCGGCGGGTTGGAGCGGCACATTATGATGAAGGCCATGACTACCCGCATTGCTGCCTTCGTCACGCTGGCCGTGACTCTGTTCGTAGCCGCGCCGCGTGCGCAGAAGCCGTCCGACGAAGCGAAGCGCGTCGCCGAGGCGACCGAAATCTTCGGCGAGATCATGGCCGCCGAGGACAAGGCGATCCCGAAGAGCATCCTGAGCCGCGCCGAAGCCATCGCGGTGTTCCCCGGCACGAAGAAGGGCGCCCTCGGTGTCGGCGGCACGCGAGGCCGCGGCGTGATCAGCCTGCGCGGCAAGGGAGGCTGGTCCTCACCGGCGTTCCTGACGCTGACCGGCGTCAGCTTCGGCCTGCAGATCGGCGGGCAGGAGACGGACCTCGTGCTCATCATCAACAACAAGCGCGGCGTCGAGACGCTCGTCAAGAACCAGTTCAAGCTCGGCGCCGACGCCTCCGTGGCCGCGGGTCCGGTGGGCCGGGATGCGCAGGCCGCGACGGACCTGCAGATGCGCGCGGAGATCCTGAGCTACTCACGTGCCCGGGGTGTGTTTGCCGGCGTGTCGATCAACGGCAGCACCATCCGCCAGGACCGTGACGCGCACGAGCGCTTCTACGGCAAGCGCCTCGAGAGCCGCCAGATCCTCTTCGACGGCC
>CAYNUO010000015.1:12992-52882 GCA_964400405.1 uncultured Bifidobacteriaceae bacterium
CACGAGCGCTTCTACGGCAAGCGCCTCGAGAGCCGCCAGATCCTCTTCGACGGCCAGGGCGGCTCGCCGGAGCCCGTCAGCGCCTGGCGCGCCGCACTTCAGAAGTTCGCGAAGTAATCCCGGCCAATCCAGCCGCGCCTTGCGCACGTAGAGCCTCACAGGAGGTGCTGCGTGCACAAGAAAGCGTCATATCTCGTTGCGGTTCTCGCGGTGGCAGCGGCCGGGTTCTGGATGATCCCGACCCGCGCGTCAAGTCATCGCGAGGCGCCGCTCATCAGCCAGGATCCCCTGGCTGACAACACCGATGTCTACGCGTTCGTCAGCCCGGAGCGGGCGGACCGCGTCGTGCTCATCGCGAACTTCATCCCGTTGCAGTTTCCCAGCTCCGGGCCGAACTTCTGGAAGTTCGACGACAACGTGCTCTACGAGGTCATGGTGGACAACACCGGTGACGCCGTGGAGGACGTGACCTACCAGTTCCGGTTCAACACCACCATCCGGAATCCGAATACGTTCCTCTACAACACGGGCGTGGTCACGTCTCTGGACGACCCGGATCTGAACGTCCGGCAGTTCATGACGGTCACGAAGGTCGCGGGTCCCCGCCGTACGGGCGCGGCCCGGGCGATTGGCGCCAACGTCCCGGTCATGCCGGCGAACGTGGGCGTGGCATCCATGCCGGACTACAACGGCTTCAGCCTCGGCAGCGGCGTGTTCACCCTGGAGAACGGCACGCGCGTGTTTGCGGGCCCGCGTGACGAGGGCTTCTACGTCGACCTGGGTGCGACCTTCGACCTGCTCCAGGAGCGGTCCGTCGTGTCCGGCGCCGGAAGACCGATCGACAGCCTGGCCGGATTCAACGTCCACTCGATCGCCATTGAGGTGCCGATTGCGGAGCTGACGCGGACCGGCAGCCGGCCCTCGTCCGCGGCGGACCCGAACGCCACGATCGGTGTGTGGTCCACCGCGAGCCGCCAGGCCTCGACGGTCCGGACCGCGACCGGTGCCGCCCACGCCGGCGACTGGGTGCAGGTCTCGCGGCTCGGCAATCCACTCGTCAACGAGGTCGTGATCCCTGTCGGGGTGAAGGACATCTTCAACGGACTTGAGCCGACCGGCGACGGCGCCGCGCTCTCCTTCGTCACGCAACCCATCGTGCCGACGCTGCTGGAGGCGCTCTTCGGCGTACGGGGACCTGCCACGCCCCGCAACGACCTGGTGACGATCTTCCTGACCGGGATTTCCGGGCTGAACCAGATCGGCACGAGTCCGCGACCGTCGGAGATGCTGCGGCTCAACACCGGGATCCCGGCCTCGGCCCGGCCCTCGCGTCTCGGCGTGCTCGGCGGTGACCTCGCGGGGTTCCCGAACGGCCGGCGCGTGGGCGATGACGTGGTGGACATCGCGCTGCAGGCGATGGCGGGCGCAACGCCGCTGACGCCGGAGTTCCTGCGCTCGCCGAACAACATCCTCGGCGACGGGGTGAATCAGAACGACCGCGAGTACCTCAGCGTGTTTCCGTTTCTGACGACGCCGTTCCCGGGTCGCGACAACAGCGACGAACCGAAACTCCGGTAGCGGGGAGCGGACGATGATCACGATCGGATACCGGTGGGCGGGGGCGGCGGTGGCCGCGCTGGTGGTGCTGTCGATGGCCGGTTGGGCGGTCCTCATGCCCCGCTATCGGGTATCCGGTCGTGGTGCGCAAGGCCGGCTGGCCGACAGCCGCCCGTCCGTGAACGGCACGAGCCGCTCGCAGCTGCGCGCGGACATCGACACGCTCCGTGCCGGGCTCGCCGCGCATCCGGCTGATGCCGGCGCGGTCGTCCGGCTGGCGGAGGCGCTCCTTCGGCAGGCTCGCGTGACCGGCAGTGCCGGCCCGTCCCTCGAGGCCGAGACGGCGCTGCGGGCGACGCTGCGGCGGGAGCCGGCGGACTACGACGCCCGCCGCATGCTGGCGGCGGTGCTGCTCTCGCAGCACCGATTCGCGGAGGCGGTGGCGGAGGCCTCCCGCTGCCGCGACATGCATCCGCGCGACGCCTGGCCCTACGGCGTCCTCGGTGACGCCCACCTCGAGCTGGGTCAGTACGAGGCGGCGTTCGATGCCTTCGATCGCATGCTGGCGCTCCGTCCGGACGCCGGAGCCTATGCGCGCGCCTCCTACGCCCGGGAACTGCAGGGCGACCTCGAGGGCGCGCTGCGCTTCATGCGGATGGCGGCCGAGGCGACGCCGCCGTCCGACGCGGAATCGCTGGCGTGGCACGGAGCCCAGCTCGCGCATCTGCTCGAGACCGCGGGTGAATTTGCTGGCGCCCGTCGCGAACTGACCCGGGCGGACAAGGCATTTCCGGATCACCCGCTCGTTGCGGAAGGGCTGGCTCGCCTGGACGCCGAAGAGGGCCGGTATCTCGACGCGCTGACGCGTGTCCAGGTGCTTCAAGACCTCGCGCCGACTGCCTCGGTGGCGGCGCTCGCCGGCGATCTGCTGCGCACACTGGGTCGGAACGCCGAAGCGGAGCAGCAGTACGCACTGGCCGAGGCGGCCTGGCGCGTGGACACTCCTGAACCGGCGCGTCTGGCGCGGTTTCTTGCCGAGCGGAACCGGGGCGTAGACGACGCCGTGCGGATGCTGGAGGCCGAGCCGCGTCACGACATCTTCACGGAGGACGCGCGCGCGTGGGCCTTCTTCAAATCCGGTCGCCTTGCTGACGCGCAGTACGCCATCACGCAGGCGCTGCGCACCGGCAGCCGCGATCGCGTGATCCGCTACCATGCCGCGGCAATCGCCCACGCGGCCGGGCAGGTGTCTTCCGCTCGCGCCTTCATCCGGGAAGCGGTGGCTGGTGCCCCGCGCTTCGATCTCATCGCCGCCGACGAGGCCGAGCAGTTGCGGCGGAACCTCGGCGAGACGCTGGTGGCCCGGCGATGAGCGGGCGCGGCGCGGGCATTGCCGCGCTGGCGCTGTGCGCGGTGCTGGCGCGCGCCGCGGCGGCGCATCCGCTCGGCACAACTGAGATTGCCCTCGACCTGCGCGATCGCGCGACGATCGAGGTCCGCCTCAATGCCAACGCGGAAGGTCTCATCGCCAAACTCGTCGCGCGTTCGCCGGGCGGGGCACCGGGCGATGACATGGAGCGCATCACGGCCCTCGCGTCGGTTCTTCTCCCCCAATTGGAACTCGAACGCGACGGCGTTCGCGTGCCTCTCGCGCTGGCGCGTGTGGAGATACCGGAGCCGAAACGTGTCCTGCTGCGCCTGGTCGCCCCCGCAGGATCCGTGGCCTCGGCCGGAAGCACGGTGCGCTGGCGCACGGGCCTCGTGTACGGGTCCTATCCGCTGACCGTCTGGCATCCGAGCCGGCTCGAACCGGCGGTCGAGTGGGTAAGCGGCGGCGCATGGAGCACCCCGACCAGACCCGGCACTGCGTCGGACCGGCTGAAACGGACGTGGCAGGCCGTCGCACTCGGGTTCACACACATCGTGCCCGCCGGCGTCGACCACATCCTGTTCGTCCTGGGACTGTTCCTGCTGACGTCGCGCGTCCGTGCCGTACTCGCGCAGGTGACGGCCTTCACCGTGGCGCACTCGGCGACACTCGCCCTGACGTTGTATGGCGTCGTCTCGGCTCCTGCCTCCGTCGTCGAGCCGCTGATCGCGCTCTCGATCGCGTACGTGGCCGTCGAGAACCTGTTCACGTCGGCACTCACGCCCTGGCGCGTGGCGCTGGTATTCGGTTTCGGGCTGCTGCACGGTCTCGGCTTTGCCGAGGCGCTCGCGCGTCTGGAACTCCCGCGCGGCGAACTGCTCGGGGTGCTGGCGGCATTCAACGTCGGGGTCGAGGCGGGGCAGCTGGCGGTGCTCCTTGCTGCCGCGACGGTTGTGGCCGCGCTCCGCATGACGCCGGCCACGCATCGGCGCTGGGTCGTCCGTCCGGTCTCCGTGGCGATCGGTCTGGCGGGCGTGTTCTGGACGGCTGAGCGGCTGCTCACATAGGAGATTCGGGACGTGCGGGCACTCGTCGTCATTCTCGGACTCGGATTGTCATTGCTGGCAGAGGCGGCCGCCGAGGCCGCCACGATCGGTGGAGTGGTGCGCGACCAGACAGGCCTGCCGCTGCCGGGGGTGCTCGTGGAGGCACGGGCGGGCGACGTCGTGCTGGCTCACGCCGAATCGGCGCGTGACGGCGCGTTCCATCTGCAGGGACTGCCCGACACCGGCGAGGTCGATGTGCGATGGACGCTCGTGAACTTCGCGGCGGCGACCCGGCGGGTCCGGCTTCCCCATGTGCCACCCGTGATGATGACGTTGACGCTGGCGCTGTACGCCGACGTGGTGGTGACAGGCGACCGGACGTTCCGCAACCTTGCGGACGTCGACGGCACAGGTGACCTGGTGGGCGTGGCCGGATCGGCGAGTGAAGGCATCGTGCCCGCACGGCTCCTCTCGAACCGGCCTCTCAGTCGCGGCGGGGATGTCCTCGAGTCGGTACCCGGCGTGCTCGTCACGCAGCACAGCGGGGAGGGCAAGGCCAACCAGTACTACCTGCGCGGCTTCAACCTCGACCACGGCACGGACCTCGCCATCTCCGTGGCGGGCGTTCCGGTAAACCAGCCCACGCATGCGCACGGCCAGGGTTACGCGGATCTCAACTTCCTGATTCCGGAACTCGTGGGCGGCATCCGTTTCAGCAAGGGCGCCAACCGGGTCGAGGACGGCGACTTCTCCTCTGCCGGCGCGGCGCACATCAGCTATGTGAACAGTCTCGATGCGCCGTTCGCGCGCATCGACAACGGACAGTTCGGTGCCCGGCGTCTGCTGGCGGCCGCGTCGCCCCGGGTGGCCGGCGGCACGCTGCTCGTGGCCGCCGAGCGAACCCTGAACGACGGCCCGTGGGTGCAGGCCGACAACTACGACCGCCTGAACGGCCTCGTTCGTTACACCCGAGGTGCCACGCACAACGCGTTCTCGGTGACCGCCAGCGTGTCACGTGCGGACTGGCGCGCGACGGATCAGATTCCCCTCAGGGCCGTCTCGTCGGGCACGCTGTCGCGCTTCGGGTTTGTCGATGGATCGGACGGCGGCCGGACCGACCGCACGGCCGTTGTGGCCGAGCTGCAGCGGGGTTCGAGCCGGCGCTCGACGCGGGCCACCGCCTACGCCGTCCGAAGTGGCCTCAATCTCTTCTCGAACTTCACCTACTTTCTGGACGACCCGATCAACGGCGACCAGTTCGAGCAGGAGGACCGCCGCTGGGTGCTGGGCGGCGATCTCGCGGAACGGCGGGTGACGCGGTGGGCGGGACGCCCCGTGGAGACCGCCGTCGGCGGGCATCTGCGCCACGACGCGATCGGTGCAGTGGGCCTGTTCCGGACGGTCGCGCGGCGGCGGCTTGCGGCCTCCAGCCTGAACAGGGTGGCCGAGACGGCGACCGGCACGTTCGCCGAAGCCGAGGTCGAGTGGACGCCGAGACTACGTACCACGCTCGGCGCGCGCGGTGACGTCTATCGCTTCGGCGTGCGGGGCGCCGACGCCGCCGCCACACGGTGGAGCGGGATCGTGAGTCCGAAGGCGGCGCTGGCCGTCACGCTGGCGAAGGGAACCGAGGCGTATCTGAATGGCGGAACGGGCTTCCACAGCAACGATGCCCGCGTGATCGTGAGCGCGGCCGACAGCGATCGGGATGGCGCCATCCACCCCCTGACGCGCAGCCGGTCGATTGAGGTTGGACTGCGGACCATGCGGATCCCCCGCGTGCAGTCCACCGTGGCGTTCTGGCGGCTCGGCCTGGACTCCGAGCTGGTGTTCGTCGGCGATGCCGGGACATCCGAGGCCTCCCGTCCGAGCGCACGCCGCGGCGTCGAGTGGAACAGCTACGTCAGTGTGACGCCCTGGCTGGCGGTGGATGGGGACATCTCGATCTCCCGCGCCCGCTTCACGGTGGATGACGGAAGCGGGACGTCGGTGCCGGGCGCGCTGGAACGTGTTCTCGCAGCGGGCGTGACGCTGTCGCGCACGCGACTCTCGGGCGCCCTCCGTCTCCGGCACATGGGATCGCGTCCCCTGATCGAGGATGGTTCCGTGCGGTCGCGGGCCAGCACCCTCGTGAGTGCCGACCTGGGCGTCCGCCTGCACCGGAAGGTGCGACTGGTGGCAGATGTCTTCAACCTCTTCAATCGCGCCGTGAGCGACGTTGACTACTTCTACGAGTCGCGCCTGGCGGGCGAGGCCGAGAGCGTGGCCGATGTGCACACGCACCCGGCCGTGCCGCGCACGTTCCGCGTGAGCGTGCAGGTTGGCCGGTGATCGTCTATGCCGCGGCCCGGGGGTGACGTGCCAGATGCCGCAGGTGGCGCCGGAGGGCGAAGACGCCGGTCCGGATTCGTGTCTTGACCGTGCCCAGTGGGACGCCGAACCGCGACGCCAGCTCGGTGTGCGTGTAACCGCCGAAGAACGCCCCGTCGATCAGTTCGCGCTGCTCCGCCGGCAGGCGACTGAAGGCCACCAGCACGGCCCGGTGCTCTTCCGCGTGCGCGGCCGACTGTTCCGGGCACGGCGCGTGAACCGGGCCGGCGGCGACCGCCGGTAACAGATCGCTGCCGCCCTGCTGCCCGGGCCTGATGCCTCTGGCGCGTCTCTGGTCGATGGCCCGGTTTCGTGCGATCCGCACCAGCCACCCGATCGGTGGGCCCAGGCGCGGGTCGTAGCGGTCGGCGTTGTCCCAGACGCGCAGCAGGACGTCCTGCAACACGTCTTCCGCATCGCCGTGGTGACGCACGATGCGGCGGATGAAGGAGAAGAGCACGCGTGCATGCCGGTCGTACAACTCACCCACCGCTGCGGCATCACGCCGCGCGATGCGTTCGAGCAGGGCAAGGTCCAGGTCGTGCTCAGGCGAGGGTGTCACGGCCGCGTCCCCGTGCCGGCTGCTTGGCCCTGTCGACGCCCAGGCTAGAAGCGATATCCCATCACCAGCCGCATCGAGCCGAACGCGAAGGCGCCGGCTCTGCGGAGGTCCGTGCCGTTGGCGTTGCCGAGGATGAACGGGTTGGTGGCCGGCACGGGTCCCTGCGCGCGCACCGTGGCGCGGTCGTCGTCTCGCAGGCTGACCCACAGATACTCCGCCCCCGCGGTCCAGTTGCCGGGGAACCTGAACTCCAGCCCGCCGCCGGCCTGGTAGCCCCACGTCATGTCTTCATTCGATTCCACGAAGGTATTCGCCGTGTTGCTCGTCGTGAAGCTGTGATCGACGCTCGCCAGAGCCGGACCCGCCGTGCCATAGACGAGGACCCGCTCGGTGCCGAAGCCAAACCGTGCGCGCACGCCAGCCATCCACTCGAGTTCGCGCGTCAACGTGTAGAACGCGGGCGTGGTGCTGAAGGCAGTCGCGCTGTCGACGTGGTCGACGAAGCTCAGCTCGCCGGCCAGGCCGAAGATGAAGCGGCCACCCTGCCAGTCGTAGCCGGCCCGCCCGCCCGCGTCGAGACCCTTCTCGTCCTGTGTGCAGCCGCCGGACGGCTGCGAGGTGGCGGCCGCGCCGACACAGAATCCTGGCGAGAACGCGTCGGCTCCGGCAGCGGTCGTGATGGTGTCGACGAAGGTCCCATCGAGGTTCCGGTCGAACACGACCGTGTCGTCCGGACGGTCCATCAGGCGGCTGAGCCCGACGTGTCCACCGATATAGCCGCCCGTCCACGCCTGACCCATCGCCGGCGCCGCGAATGCCAGCGTGACTGCCGCGGCAACACATCCCTGTATGACGTTACGCACTGAGCACCCCCTTCTTGCCGTTGTCGTGCCGTTGAGTGCTCGCGGTTGCGAACTCCCTGAACTGTCTGTGGCCAGCAGCTTCACTCAAACCCGGCCGCACGACTGTTCCATCCGGCACTACGCCGCGCGGGTGGCCCGCAAGCGCGGGACCATCCGTCTCGGATGCGAGCGAAACGAGCGGTCCCCGGCGAGTGGTGGGGGGGCCAGGCGGGCCGGGGCGCCGATCACGCAGTCGGCACATGCCCGTTGGTATAGTTGGCAACCTGTGACGGATTCGGCCGACCACGCACGCGACCTCGCGCTGCTCGAACGGATTGCCCATCGAGACGCCGCCGCCGTCGGTGACCTGTACGACAGGCATGCGCGCGTGCTCTTCTCGTTGATCTGCCGGATTCTTCGCGACAGAGGCGACGCCGAGGACGTGCTGCAGGAGGTCCTGTTGCGGGTCTGGGAGAAGGCGGAGAGCTACGACCCGATTCTGGGGTCGCCGATCGCGTGGCTCGTCCGGATCGCCAGAAATCGCGCGATCGACCGGCTGCGGGCGCGAGGCGCCAGGCCTGCCGCCGGGCCCGACGACACGCTCCCTGGACTCGCGGTTGATGAGCGGCGCGTGCCCGGACCCGAACGTTCAGCGGCGCTGGCGGAGGAGCGGCAGTCCGTCCAGCGCGCCCTGCAGCAGCTTCCCACTGGCCAGCGAGCCCTGATCGAGGCGGCCTTCTTCGACGGGTATACACACGCCGAACTTGCCGACCGGTTCGGTCTCCCGCTCGGCACGGTCAAGACGCGCATCCGCACCGGCATGCTCGCCCTCAGGGACGAACTCATCCAATTTTCGGTGCCACAATGATGAGTAAAGGCCGATGACCAGCGAACTGGAAGAACTCACGGCGCTTGACGCCGCCGGTGCCCTGACGGACGCCGAGCGCACCCGTCTTCAGGCGTTGCTGGCCAAAGCCGATCCGTCGGAGCGGAAGGCCGCCGCGGAGGTCTACGCGACGGCAGCGGTGTTGGGTGCGGCTCTGGGCACCGAAGAGGCGCTGGAGCCTCCGCCGGCCCTGCGTGCACGCATCATGGCGCGCGTGGGTGTGCCGGGCAGCTTCTCGGTGTTCGCGGACCAGCTCCCGTGGCTCCCGACCCCGTTCGAGGGGCTGCGCATGAAGGTGCTGGCCCACGACGCTGCGCGGAACTCCGCGGTGCTGTTCATGCAGGCGGAAGCCGGCGTGCGTTATCCCCCGCATCACCACAGCGGCGCGGAGGAGTGCTACGTCATCTCCGGCGAGCTGCATGTGATGGGGACCGTCCTGCACGCCGGTGATCTGCATCACGCAGAGGCGGACAGCGACCACGGCGAACTCTACACGCCGACAGGCGTCGAGGTGCTGCTGGTCGTCGCGGCAAGCGACTACGGGCTCCAGTCCGCGCCGGCCCAGGCCTGAGCCGACCCGGCTGTCTTCAGGCCGCTGCCTGCACGTCCCGCTCACCAGCCGCGACATCCACGCGCGAGAGCACCGCGCCACCCGCGACGAAGAAGACCACGAGGATCAGGACCGCCGGTCGGCTGGAGCCGGTCAGCGCCACGGCCGTGCCGAACATCAACGGGCCGAGAATGCCGGCGATCTTCTCGAAGACCGAGAAGAAGCCGAAGTACTCCGTGGAGCGATCGGCCGGGATCATGCGCGCGAAGAGCGACCGGCTCAGCCCCTGCGCGCCGCCCTGGACCGTTCCCACCATCACCGACAACAGGAAGAACTCCCACGTTTCCGTCATCGAGTAGCCGATGACCGCGATGCCGACGTAGACGGTCAGCGCGATGTAGAGGGACGGCTTGGCGCCGATGCGGTCCGCGAGCGCCCCGAACAGGAACGCGCACGGGATCCCCACGAACTGCACGACGATGAACGCCATGATCTGCGCGTTCATGCCGATGCCGATCTCCGCGCCGTACACGGCGGCCATCTTGATCATGGTCTGGATGCCGTCGTTGTAGAGCAGGAAGGCGATGAGCAGCACGTACGCCTGGCGATGCCGGCGGAGATCCCGGAAGGTGGCCCACGTCTGCCGCAGCAGCGAGAGCCTGGCACCGCTCAGCGTGCTCCGCGATGCCGCCGGAGGCTCGTGCACGCGGCGGAAGAGCGGAATCGCGAAGAGCACCCACCAGACCGCCACGCTGAGAAACGACAGCTTGATGCCGGCCGTCGTGCCCGAGAGTCCCCAGAACGCCGGCTTCAGGATCCACGCCAGGTTGATGATGAGCAGCAGGCCGCCGCCGACGTAGCCCAGCGCGTAGCCGGAAGTGGACACGCGGTCCATCTCGCCGGGTGCGGCGATGTGGGGGAGCAGCGAGTCGTAGAAGACGAAGCTCGTCGGCAGCGCGACGTTGGTGATGAGAAACAGCACCGAGGCCAGCTTCCACTCACCGTGGTCGATGAACACCATCGAGGCCGCCGAGAGCGCACCGACGGCCACACACGCGGCCAGCAGGGGCTTCTTGAGCGCGCGGTAGTCCGCGAGGACGCCCAGCGTGGGGCCGAGAAACGCGGCGATCGCGACGCCGATCGTCGTGACCCACGCGAAGCGCTCCGTGGCGACGGCCGGACTCAGCGTCGCGGCCGCGACGCTGCTGAAGAAGAGCGGGAAGATCGCGGTGACGATGGTGCACTGCGCGCCGGAGTTCGCCCAGTCGTACATGGCCCACGCGCGCAGTTCCCTGCGGTCCAGACCGAGGCGGGCGAGAAGCGACACGCGAGGGACTGTACCGTACGCGCGAGTCATGCTGTGGTGCCCGGTCCCGTACGCTACGCTCGTCCGGCCCGCCCGCGCGGTGCCGCCTCGCATGCCCGTGCACGCTTCCCCGGTTCCGTTCGAAGCCTGGCTCAATCGGCCAGGCCGCTGGAGTCAGCGCGCGTGGCTCTGGATCGCGCTGGCATTGCCGTCAGGCCTGATCGTCTGGAAGGTGGCGGGCTCCTGGCTGCTGGCGTACGCGGCCGGTGTCGCGCTGGCCGCGCCGCTCGCGTGGCGATGGGCGGCACGCCGGGGCACCTGGTCGCGCAGGACCACGCTCGCTGCCGCCGCGCTGACGGCGCTTGCGCTCGTGGCCGCGATGGCCGTGTTCTATCCGCGCTTCAACACCGCGGTGCCCGGACTTGGCGCGGACGATGACGACGCGCTCAACGTCGGCGTGCGGGCCCTTGTCGCCGGACGCTCGCCGTACCTCGAGCAGACGTATCTCGGCAACACGCTGCACCAGCTTCCGGGTGCGTTCGTGCTGGCGGCGCCCTTCACGCTCATCCTCGGCAGCAGCGCCTGGCAGAATCTGTTCTGGCTTGGTGCCTTCTGGATCGTCGTGGCGCGGGACGTCCGCAATGCCACGGCGGCGGTGCGTCTGTCCTGGGTCGTGCTGATCGCCAGCCCCGTGGTGCTGCACGGCATGCTGACCGGCGTCGGCCACATGGCGAATACCCTCTCGGTGCTCCTCGGCATGCGGTGGCTGATGGCGGTGCCGGCATCGGGGGCGAGCACGTCTGCCGGTCATCGACCGCCGTGGCTCGCGGCGCTCTTCTGGGGCGTGGCGTTGGCCGCGCGTCCGAACTTCCTCTTCCTGATGCCGCTCATGGGCGGGTGGCTGTGGCGCGAGCGTGGTCCGCGCGCGGCCGTTGCAGGCGTCGGGCTCAGCGCGGCGGTTGTCGCGGCGCTCTCGGTGCCGTTCCTCTGGGTGGGTGGGATCGACGGGTTCACGCCGCTCGAGGCCGGACACGCGCTCAGGCGCTTCGACGGTGCGCTGCCTCTCGGATTTGCGCTTGGTGCGGCGCTGGTGGTCGTCTCGCTCTGGTGCGCGACCCTCCCGCTGTCGGAAGCGGGTGTCTTTCTGGCCGCGGCGCTGGTGATGGCGGTTCCGGTGGTTCCGGGAACGGTGCTCGAAGCGATGAGCGGGCTCCAGTACGGGCTCTACTACGCCACCTGGGCGGTGTTCCCGATGTGGTTCGTGCTGCTGGCGGCCGCGCGCGGCCGCTGGTTCGAGGACTACTCGAGCGAAAGCTGACCGGTGTAGATCGCCATGCCGACGACGGCGTCGATGCCCTCGGCATCGAGCGCGTCGATCTCGGCGCGCGTCGTGATCCCGCCCGCGGCCGTGAGGCGCCGCGACGTGGCCCTGTGCACCGCCATGATCGCGTCCATGTCCGTGCCCTTCATCAGGCCCTCGTTGTCGACGTGCGTGTACAGGAACTCGCCGCAGTACGGCTCCAGCGCCTTGACGGCCTCGACCGCGGTGATCGGCAGCCGCGTCTTCCAGCCGTGGATTGCCACGTGTCCGCCCTTGCTGTCCACCGCGCCGATCACGTGCTCCGGGCCCACGGCAGTCGCCAGCGCCTCTGCGAATCCCAGGTCGACCGCGCCGTCCCTGAAGAGCGACGAGCTGACGATGACCGCGTGTGCGCCCGCCTGGAGCACCTCGATGGCCTTGTCCACGGTACGGATGCCGCCGCCCATGCGGCAGGGCAGGCGCGCGCAGATCGACTTCGCCAGCGGCAGGTTGCCCGGCTTGCCCATGGCGGCGTCGAGATCGATGAGCTGCACCTTGGCGAACTTCGAGAAGCGCTGGATCCAGAGCTCCGTGTCGTCGGTCTGGATGGCGAGCTTCTCACCCTGCACGAGCTGGACGATGTGGCCGTTCTGGAGGTCGATCGAGGGAATCAGCATGGGTGCCGGGACGGATGGCCGTTACAGACGGACGGGGATGCCGCGGTCGCGCATGCGCAGCTTGAGCTCGTGCACGCTCGACTCGGCGAAGTGGAAGATGGACGCCGCCAGCGCCGCGTCGGCCCGGCCCTCTGTGAAGACGTCGACGAAGTGGTCGAGGCCACCCGCGCCGCCTGAGGCGATCACGGGAATGTTGACGGCGGTCGACACGGCCGCCGTGAGCGCGCAGTCGAAGCCCGACTTCGTGCCGTCGCGGTCCATCGACGTCAGCAGAATCTCGCCCGCGCCTCTGGACTCCGCCTCCTTCGCCCACTCGACGGCGTCGCGTGCGGCGTCCGTCTGGCCGCTGCGCACGTAGACCGCGAAGCGGTCGCCGTGACGCTTGGCATCGATCGCGACGATCACCGCCTGGCTGCCGTAGCGGTTCGCGAGCGTCGTGATGAGGTCCGGCTGCTTCAGGGCCGCGGTGTTGAGGCTGACCTTGTCCGCCCCCGCGTCGATCACCGTTGCCGCGTCCGACTCCGAACGGATGCCGCCGCCGACAGCAAGCGGCAGGAAGATCTCGGCGGCGACGGCGCGGACGGTGTCGGCCAGAGTCTTCCGGCCCTCGATCGTCGCCGTGATGTCGAGCACCACGACCTCGTCGATGCCCTCGACGTTGTAGCGCTTCGCCAGCTCGGCGGGGTCGCCGGCGTGGCGCAGGTCCTGGAACTGGACGCCTTTGACGACCTGCCCGTCACGCACGTCCATGCAGGCGATGACACGTTTGGACAGCATGGCTAGCGGCAGGCCTCGAGGAAGTTGGTCAGGATGCGGAGACCGACGTCCGAGGACTTCTCCGGGTGGAATTGCACGCCGAACACGCGGCCGCGCTCGACCGCGGCGGCAAACTCCTCGGTGCCGTGCGTGGTCGCGGCGACGCAGTCGTTCGTCACCGGGCCGGCGTAGGAGTGCGTGAAGTACACCTGCGAGCCTCCGGCGATGCCCTTGAGGAGCTTCGACGTGGTGCCGGCCGGCGGGGTCAGTGCGTTCCAGCCGACGTGCGGAACCTTGACCCCCTCAGCGGGGTTGCCCTGCAGGCGGACGCAGCGGCCCGGCAGCACGCCGAGCCCCGGCTGCTCGGGCGATTCCTCGCTGCCTTCGAACAACCACTGCATGCCGACGCAGATGCCGAGCAGTGGCACGCCGGCGCGCACGCGTCCTTCGATCGCCTCCCGCCAGGAGGCGTCGAGGTTGGCCGTGGACGAGAAGTGGCCGACGCCGGGCACGATCACGCCGTCCACGCCGTCCAGTTCGGACGCCGACTCGGGTGTGAAGAACGCCGCGCCCAGGGCCGAGAGCGCCTTCCTGACCGACGTGAGATTGCCGGCCTTGTAGTCCACGAGTGCGATCACAGCAGTCCCTTCGTGCTCGGCAGCATCTTCGCGAGCCGCGCGTCCTTCGCGCAGGCCACGCGCAGCGCCCGCGCGAAGGCCTTGAACACCGCCTCGATGTGGTGGTGGCTGGACCGACCGTAGAGCACGATGGCGTGCACGTTGGCGCGCGCGCCCATCGCGAAGCCGTCGAAGAAGTCGTGGACGAGCTCCGTCTGCAGGTCGCCGACCTTCTCGACGGCCACCTTCAGCTTCACGACGGCGTGCGGGCGGCCGCTCAGGTCGACCGCGGCGACGGCCAGCGTCTCGTCCATCGGCATGACGAAGTAGCCGGCGCGGTTGATGCCCTTCTTGTCCCCGAGCGCCGCGGCCACGGCCTCGCCGAGCACGATGCCGATGTCCTCGACGGTGTGGTGCTGGTCGACGTCGAGGTCGCCCGTGGCCTTCAGCTGCAGGTCGAAGCCGCCGTGCCGCGCGAAGAGCTCCAGCATGTGGTCGAGGAACCGGATGCCGGTCGTGACCTGATAGCGGCCCTCGCCGTCGATGACGAGCCGCCCCGCAATCTGCGTTTCCGTGGTGCGGCGGTCGAACGCCGCCTCGCGGGCGCCCGTGGACGCCGTCGCGCGCGCCAGGCTCGTGGCCGTCTTCTTCTTCGTGGACTTCATCGTGGCATCCTCGTCTCTATCAATCCGGCGGCGGCGACTTCCTCGAGTGCCGCGATGCCCCTGTCCGTGTGCGCCGTGACGCCGGCCGTGACGCGGATGCAGCCGGGGCTGTACGGGTCGCGCGATCGATCGCGCACGTGCACCCCGTGTGCGCCCAGGTGCGCCACGATCTCACTCGCTTTCGAGCCGACGCGCATCAGCACAAAGTTGGCGGCGCTCTTCCAGTACTCGATGCCGAGCCGCTCCGCCGCGGCGTAGAGCCGGGTCCGTGACGCGTCAACGGCCGCGATGTACGCGGGGAGGAACGCGGTGTCCGCGAGTGCGGCGTGCATGGCCGTCATCGCGACCGTGTTCATGTTGAAGACCGGCGTGACCGCGCGGATCGCGTCGAGCCGTTCCGGGTGACCGATGAGCACGCCGATCCGCATGCCCGCCAGGCCGTAGGCCTTCGAGAACGTCCGGCCGATGACGACGTTCGGGTGACGGGGCAGTTCATCCAGGAAGCTGCCGGCCGGGTCGAACTCGACATACGCCTCGTCGACGACCACCGTCGCGTGCGGGGCGGCGGCAATCACCCGGCGCAGCACGTCTCGGGGAATCGTCTGGCCGGTCGGGTTGTTCGGCGTGTTGAGAAAGATCAACCGCGTCTTCGGCGTGACGGCCGCGATGATCGCCTCCACCGGAAACGCGAAGTCCGGACCCGGGGGCACGCGGATCACCGTGGCATCGACGGCAGCCGTCGCCGTCAGATACGGGTCGAACGCGGGCACCGGCACGATCGCTTCCAGGGACGCATCGTGCGCGCGGCCGAACGTCGCGATGGCCACGAGGAAGATGCCCTCGTCCAGGCCATTGGTCAGGATCAGCCAGTCCGGATCGACCCCGAAGTGGCGTCCCACGGCCGCGACATCGTGCCGGTAGTCCGGATACGTCGCGATGTCGGTGGCCTTCAGCGCGCGGATGGCCTCCATCACGCGCTCGGAGCAGCCGCCCGTGTTCTCGTTCAGGTGCAGGCGGAGACCGTCGCCGGGACTCGGGATGCCCTGGACGATCATCGCGCCGTCCGCTTCTTCGATGGCTTCGCCAGCTTCGGGAGCCCGATGCGGATGTCGACCGAGGCCGCGTGCCCTTCCAGGCCTTCCGCGCGGGCGAGCGTTGTCACCGTCGGGCCGATCCGTCGAAGTCCGGCCTCCGAGAGCCGCTGCACGGTGACCTGGCGAACGAAGTCCGCCGCCGAGAGACCGCCGCGCACGCGGGCCGCGCCGGCCGTCGGCAGCACGTGGTTCGAGCCGATCGCGTAGTCGCCGGTCACCTGCGCGGTCCACGGACCGATGAAGATCGAGCCGGCCGCCGTCGTCTGCGCCAGCAGCGACTCGCGTTCGAGCACGAGATGCTCCGGGGCGGCGGCGTTGCTGAGCGCCATGGCCTGGTCCATGGTCTGCGTGACGATCACGCCCCCGTGCGTCGCGAGTGACGTGCGGGCCGGGCCTTCCTGCGGCGCAAGCGCGGTGACGGCCTTGACGACGGCCTCGGCGAGCGCACGGTTCGGCGTGACGAGCACGGCCCGCGCATCGGGGTCGTGCTCGGCCTGCGCGATGAGATCCGCCGCGATCCAGTCAGCCGACCCGCGCGCGGCGACGATCAGAATCTCCGTCGGCCCGGCGTAGAAGTCGATGCCGCAGTCCGTGGCGATGAGCGCCTTGGCCGACGCGACGAAGCGATTGCCCGGACCCACGATCTTGTCGACCCGCGGCACGGACTCCGTGCCGTAGGCCATCGCCGCGATCGCATGCGCGCCGCCGACGCGGAAGACGCGTGTCGCACCGGCTTCGAGCGCGGCTGCCAGCACGACGGGCTCCGGCCGCGGGCACGCGACGATGATCTCCTTGACGCCTGCCGCTCTGGCCGGAATCGCCGTCATCAGCAGCGAGGAGGGCAGCGGATAGCGCCCTCCCGGCACATAGCAGCCGACACGATCGAGCGGCGTGACACGCTGCTCGACCGAGACGCCCGGCGCGACCTGCAGGCGCCAGCCCTTCGGCACCTGCTTCTTCGCCACCGCGCGGATGTTCTTCGCCGCATCGCGGATCGCCGTACGCACGGCCGCGGGTACGGCCGCCGCGGCCGCGCGGATCTCGCTGTGCGGCACTTCGAGGCCGCCGTCGAGTTTGTCGAACTTCCTGGCGTAGCGGAGCAGGGCGGCATCGCCACCGCTTCTGACGTCGGCGACGATGCGGGCGACGCGGCGATCCGTCGCCGCATCGCGTACGCGCGCGGCGGAAAGGAGTGCCGCCACTCCCTCGCGATCGTCCGCGTCGATGATGCGAATCATGGCGCTACAGAACGATCTTGTTGAGCGGATACTCGACGATGCCCTGCGCGCCGGCGGCTTTCAGCTTCGGCATCAGGTCACGGACGGTCTTCTCTTCGATGATCGTGTTGACGGCCACCCACGCGGCATCGCTCAACGACGAGATCGTGGGCCGCTGCAGCGCCGGGAGGATCGCGAGAATCGAGTCCAGCTTCGTCTTCTCGACGTTGAGCATCAGCCCCACACGGCCCTGCGCCGCGATGGCGGCGTTCAGCAGCAGCGCGATGTTCTGGAGCTTCGACTTCTTCCAGTTGTCAGCCAGCGCCGTCTTGTTGGCGATGAGCTGCGTGTTGGACTCCATCAGCGTGTCGATGATGCGGAGCCGGTTCGCGCGAAGCGACGACCCCGTTTCGGTCACCTCGACGATGGCGTCGGCCAGCCGTGGCGGCTTCACTTCCGTGGCGCCCCACGAGAACTCGGTGCGCACGTTCACACCCTGCTTCGCGAAGTACGCCTTCGTGGCGCGGACCAGCTCGGTCGCGATGATCTTGCCCTCGAGGTCCTTCGCCGTCTTGTACGGCGAGTCCTCGGGCACCGCGAGCACCCAGCGCACCTTGCCGAAGCTCTGCTTGGCGTACACGAGATCCGCGATCGGCTCGATCACGCCCGTGATGCCGTCACCGGCTTCGTGCTCGGCGATCCAGTCGAGGCCCGTCAGGCCGGCGTCGAGCACGCCGTCGGATACGTAGCGCGCCATCTCCTGCGCGCGGATCAGCATGCATTCGATCTCCGGGTCGTCGATGACGGGGAAGTAGGAGCGCGAGCTGACCTGGATGTTGAAGCCGGCCCGCGCGAACAGCTGCACGGTGGCGTCCTGGAGCGATCCCTTCGGGATGCCGAGCTTGAGGGTCATCGAACCGTCACTCCTTCCGCCTTCACGAAGAAACACGTGCGCTCACCGGTGTGGCACACGTTGCCGTCGCCCTGGCGTTCGGCCTTCACGAGCACCGTGTCGTCGTCGCAGTCGATGAGGATCTCCTTCACCGCGAGCCGATTGCCCGACGTCTCGCCCTTCGTCCACAGCTTGTTGCGCGTGCGGCTGTAGAAGGTGACGTAGCCGGTCTGCTTCGTGATGTCCCACGCCTCGGCGTTCATGAAGCCGACCATGAGCACCTCGTTGCTGAGGTAGTCCTGCACGACGGCCGGGATCAGGCCGTCCAGTTTCGTGAAGTCCATTGCCATCTCTGTCTCTCGCTCTCTCGTTGTCGTGCTCTGGTGCTCCACCGCCAGACGGGGGCCGGGCCACTGCGGCCCGTACAACAAAAAACCCCGCCTGGAATCCGGCGGGGCAGCTTCGGAGCTCTGGTGTCTGGTGGTGAAAAGACGCTCAGCGCGCGCAGCCCTGCCGGACGGCATGGTGGCCGTGGTGGAGATGCGCGTGGTGAAACCTGGAAACCATGAGCGAAATCAGGGTACTTCAGGGAATCGGGATCGCGCAAGCCGGAGGGGTGTCCCCTCCGGCCGCACGGTCGCGGTGCCGGACTACCGCTTCACGTAGAGCTTGATCGTGACGCTGTCGGCCGGACCCTTGCCGTCATCCCGGCTCTTGTCGTCCCTGCCCTTGCCGGGCTGCTTCGGAGTCTTGAACTCCTGCTTGAACGTCCCGAGCAGCACGAACCCGGGCGGCGGAGCGGCGCCGTCGACCAGATAGAGCAGCGTGCCCACGGGGAGGCCCGCCGTGCCGGGTGGGCCCTGGGGCCCGGCGGGGCCAGGCGGACCTGGGTCACCTTTGTCGCCCTTCGGGCCCGGCAGACCCGGGGCTCCCTGATCGCCCTTGGGTCCCGGGGGCCCCGGCTGTCCGGGCGGTCCCGGCGGTCCCGCGGGTCCCTCAACCACCGGCGGAGCGAAGCGCCACAGGAAGGCCCGGTGGCCGCCGCCGGCATCGCTGCCGTAGCCGACGGCCACCCCGGAGTCGTTGATCGACCGCACCCACCCAAAGGAGTCGAGCGTCCGCTCCGTCGGGAGTTCGATGACGCCGATGCCGGGGATCCACGCGGTCGGCCGCCAGTTGCCGGCCCTGGATGCTGAACCGACTGTGAGCGCCCAGGCATTCACGGCGCTCGCGTAGCCGATGTCGTCGCCGGCCTGCAGCGTTTCCAGCCCCGTCAGGCCCGTCGCGCGCGAATAAAAGACCGGCAGCGTGTTGAACGCCGCGCCGCTGGAGGTGCCCGAGACAAGGCCGTTCGAGCTGATGTTCAGCGTCGCGCTGGACGGGTCGGGCGAGGCCAGCGTGCCGATACCCGTGAGCGCGGGCTCGCCCGCCGCCCACGTGAAGCCCTCGCTGGCGTCCTGGCTGTTGCCGGCCTGCCCGAACGCGACGCCGTTGGCCGAAATGCCCCACGCATAGCTCCACGAGCCGCCCAGTGTGCCGAGGGGTGCGAACCCCGCGGCGGAGTGGACGAACGCCCGCGGGGCGGCGGCGGCCGGGTCGACCCAGTAACCGGCGATCGCGCCGCTGTCGTTGATGCCGTACGCCGCGCTGCCCGCGTGCGGCGTGGCGATGATGGCGGATGCCGTGTAGCCACCGCCGCCGTTCGGCGTCCAGCGGGTGGCGACCATCGTGCCGTCGGCCAGCGCCGCCTCGCCGACGATGACACCCTGCCCGTTGATGGCCCAGGCAGCGGACCGCTGTCCGCCCAGCGCGCCGAGGTCCTGCAGCTGACCGGTGAACCTGTTCCAGGCGAACGCGCGCCGGCCACCGGGCGCGTCGGACTCACCGACGACGATGCCCTTGCGGACGGCCCACCCCGTGCTGAACGCGCCGGGTGTCGCTGCCAGCGTGCCGACGTCGAGCATGCCGGTGGTCGCGCTCCAGTAGAACGCGTGTATACCGGGGCCGGTGTCGGAGGAACCGGTCACGTCGCCTTCGGGACTGACGGCGGCGGCGTCCGAGAAGCCGCCGAGCGTGCCGAGGCTCTGGAACGAGAGCAACTGCTGGGCATAAGCCGCAGCCGGAATCGCGGCTGCGAGCACGCACGCGACGACGGTGCGGACGGCGAGCCCTAGGACGTGACGCATGACCACCCTCCGGGACGCCTGCCGTGGGCCCCTGACCTCTGATGAACGGCTACCGAGCAAGGCCAGAATTGTCTCTGGCTGACAATATTTGTCAATTCAGAGGACTCCTTGGCCCTGGCCCTGGGCCTAAGGCTGAGGTATCTCGACGCCGGGCCGGACGTCGATGGAGACGGACTTCACGAGCGCGAAGAGGTGTCGACCGGGCTCGATCCCGAGTCGCGCCCGCGCGTCCCGCGTGATCTCGGCGAGCAGGCGCAGCGACCCGACCGCCAGCTGAACCAGCACGTGGTCGTCCTCGTGGCTGTCCTCGATGGCGGCCACGACGGCGGCCAGCGTGTTCTGCACGCTGAGCCCGAAGGGCACACCGGTCGCGAGAATCACGTCGCGCGCCGGTATCCGCACACGGACCCTCGCCCCGGCGACCAGGTTGGCTGCGGGCGCAAGCAGGTGACCGCCCTCGAAGCTCAGGGTCGCGAGTCGCCGGGCGGCATCGACCTCCGCGACGTGGGCATCGAAAACGCTGCCCAGTCCCACCGCCCGGCGCAGCGCAGCCATGTCCGGCCGGCTCGTGAGTGCCGTCACCGGCCCACAGGCCTCCACGCGCCCGTGCTCGAGCAGCAGCAGATGCGTGCCGAGCCGGACCACGTCATCGAAGTCGTGCGTGACCAGCACGATGGGCACGTCGAGGTCGCGCCGCACGCGGTCGACCTCGTCCTGCAGGCTGCGGCGTACCGCGGGGTCGAGTGCCGCGAACGGTTCGTCCAGCAGCAGAACTCGCGGCTCACGCGCCAGCGCCCTCGCCAGCGCGACACGCTGGCGCTCCCCACCCGAGAGCGCGCCGGGCATCCGATCACCGAAGCCGGTCAGGTGCACCTGGTCCAGCAGCGTCTCGGCCCGGCGCCGGCGCGTGTGCCGGGGCCACTGGCCCATCGCGGCCATCACGTTCCCGGCCACTGTCAGATGCGGGAAGAGCGCGTAGTCCTGGAACATCATGCCGACGTGCCTGCGGTGGACAGGCAGATGCTGCTGGCCGGTGGTATCGGCCCACACGTCCTCCCCGGCACTCACACGGCAGCGATCCGGCGTGTGCAGTCCGGCGATGCTGCGCAGGATGGTGGTCTTGCCGCTGCCGGAGGGGCCGAAGATCGCCAGCACCTCGCCGCTTCCGCACGAGAACGAGACGTCGAGCGGCGCGGGCCGCTCCTGCGTCAGGCTCACCTGCAGCGCGTTACGCACGGCGCCGCACCAGCCGGCCGAGCAGCGTCGTCGCGGACAGCGCGACGAGCACGACCACGAGCAGCACCGTCGCCATCAGCGCCGCGTTCCGATCGTTGAACGACTGCAGGCTGTCGTAGATGGCGATGCTGATGGTGCGCGTCTCTCCTGGCAGGTTTCCGCCGACCATCAGCACCACGCCGAACTCGCCGAGCGTGTGAGCGAAGGTCAGTACGAACGCCGTCACGATGCCCGGCCACGCCAGCGGCAGCTCCACGCGGAGCAGCCGTGTCCACGGCGTCATGCCGCAGCACGCGGCGGCCTCCCGCACCTGTGTGGGGATCGCCTCGAACGCCCGCTGGATGGGTTGAACCGCGAACGGAATGTTGACGAAGATGGACGCGACGAGCAGTCCGGCGAATGAGAACGCCAGATGCGCGCCGAAGACGGCTTCGAGCATCCGGCCGAGCGGCGAGCCGGCCCCCAGCGCCATGAGCAGGTAGAAGCCGATGGCCGTCGGTGGGAGCACGAGCGGCACGGCGATGAGCGTCTCGGCAAAGCTTCTGCCCGGGAACGGGCGGTACGCCATGAGCCGGCCCAGCCAGATCCCGAACGGGAGCAGCAGGACGGACGTCCAGGCGCCGAGCCGGAGCGTGACCGAGAGGGCTTCCCAGTCCATGGTCAGCGCGGCCGCGCGAAGCCGTACCGCTCCAGCGTGGCGCGAGCCGGCTCCTCCTGCAGATACCGATAGAAGCGGGCGGCGACGGGACCGGCCCGCTTGAGCAGGACCATGCGCTGCTCGAGCGGTGGATGGTCGCGCTCCGGGATCAGCCATGAGGATCCCCGGCCGCGAAGGGCCGGCGCCAGCGTGAGTGAGTACGCAACGATGCCGCCGTCCGCGTTTCCCGACACTGCGAACTGCGCCGCCTGCGAGACGTTCTCGCCGAGCACGAGCCGTGGCCGTACGAGATCCCAGAGCCGGTGCGTCCGCAATGCGGCCTCCGCGGCGCGGCCGTACGGCGCGTGCTCCGGGTTGGCGATCGCGAAACGGCGAATCTCGCCACGCGCGAGGTTCGCGCGAAGGCCGGCCATGCCGCTCTCTGGTCTGATACGGGAGCCCGGGGGCGCGAACAGCACGAGCCGCCCGCGCGCGTACGTCACACCCGTGTCAGGTGCCAGGCCGGCCTCGGCCACCTTGAACACCAGCGACTGGTCCGCGGACAGGAACAGGTCGAACGGTGCACCGGCGATCAGCTGCCGCGCCAGGGTTCCGGACGACCCGAACACCAGGTCGACGGACGCGCCTGTGTCGCGCGCGAACTGACCCGCGATCTCCTGCAGGGCAAACTGCAGATCGGAAGCGGCGGCAACCCGCGGTCTGGCCGCGTCCGCCCGTCCGAAGCCGGCTGCCGGCAGGGCGAGCAGCGCGCACGCGAGCAGGGCGCGCATCACGGCCGGCCGGATCGGGCCACCATCACCTCGGTGGCTTTGACGATGGCGATGGCCGGCTGTCCGCGCTTCAGCTTCAGCTCCTCGACTGCATCGCGCGTGATCACCGCGGTCAGCCGCTGGTCCCCGATCCGGAGGCGCACCTGGGCCAGCAGGCCGTCGACGCGCACTTCGTCGACCACGCACTCGAGCTGGTTGCGGCCGCTGATCGCCACCAGCACAGGGCCCCGCCTGGGGAGGCGCCCCGTCGATCTGGCCGGACCCTGCGCGGCCAGCAACCGGTCCAGTTCGGACTCAGGGATGCGGTGATGGCCGCCGCCCGTGCGCGTCGTGCGGACGCTGCCCTTGTAGATCCACTGCTTGAGCGTGGAGTAGTTCACGCCGAGTCTCACGGCGGCGGCGCGGACGGTGATGGGCGGCACGGTCTACGGATGATACCGCTTAAATAGAGATGGAAGTCGTCTGGAAACGGTGTGAATCGACCTGTGCAATGGCGCGCAGGCGGGGGGCCCCGCGCATCCGCGTGTGATACCTTCGGAAGCTCCGGGGGATCGCCCCCGCTGAAGACACAAGGACAGAGTGATGGCTAAGAGATTCATGACGGCCCTGGCGATTGCCGCGGCCGTGGCGTTCACTGCCACCGGATGCAAACAGGCCGACGGCCCGCTGCAGGACGCATCCGCTCCGGATCGCATCGGCGACATGAGCGACATCGGCAAGGACCTGATGGCTGTGCAGGCGAAGGATCCCAGCGGGACCGCGGACTTCGTCGAGGACGTGACCAAGCTGTGCGGGGACAAGCCGGCCGAGGCGCCGACGCGTGAGCTCGCGACGCGTGTCGCCGGCGCCGTCCAGTCGGGCGGCAAGCTGACGATGCCGGATGCCGTGAAGCTCGGCACCGCGCTGTGGCAGACCGTGGCCGGTCGCGAGATCAGCCAGTCGCAGGCCAAGGCGCTGCGGGAGGAAGTGAAGCAGCTGCTGACGTCGGCCGGTGTTGCGGACACCTCCGGCGTGCTCGCGCAGATGGAAACCGTCCAGGACCTCGTGAACGAGCGTCCGGCGAAGTGGTACGAGTTCTTCTGATCTGACCGCCGCCTGAAAACACGAAGGGCGCCGGATGCGTGAGCATCGCGGCGCCCTTCTTACGTACGGTCCCGCGCGTGCGCGGCGTGACTTCTAGACTTCCCAGGGCAGACCGGGACGGCCGAAGTGGCCGTAGTTCGTGGTCTGCCGGTAGATCGGGCGGAGCAGGTTGAGCTGCTCGATGATCGCGCGCGGCCGGAAGTCGAAGCTGTTCATGACGAAATCCTCAGCCGCCTTCTCGTCGCCGGTGCCGAAGGTATCGACCTTCACCGAGACGGGCTTGGCCATGCCGATCGCGTAGCCGACCTGAATCTCGGCCATCTTCGCGAAGCCCTTCTTGACGACCTGACGCGCGACGAAACGGCAGTAGTAGGCGCTGCTGCGGTCGACCTTCGACGGGTCCTTGCCGCTGAACGCGCCGCCGCCGTGACGGCCCCAGCCGCCGTAGCTGTCGACGATGATCTTGCGGCCCGTGACGCCCGCGTCAGCCGACGGCCCGCCGTGGCTGAAGTCGCCCGTGGGGTTCACGAAGAGCGTGGCGTCCTTGCTCCACCACTTGCCCAGCATCCGCGGGCCGAGAACCTCGCGGACGTACTCGGTGATCTTCTTCTGGTCGGCGTCGGGCGTGTGCTGCGTCGAGATGACCACGGCCGAGACGAACTGCGGCTGGTTGTTTTCGTAGACGACCGAGACCTGCGACTTGCTGTCGGGACGCAGGAAGTTGACCTTGCCGGCCTTGCGGTCGTCGGCCAGACCCTTGGTCAGCTTGTGTGCGAGGACGATCGGCAGCGGCATCAGCTCGTCGGATTCCGCCGAGGCGTAGCCGAACATGATGCCCTGGTCGCCGGCGCCCTGGTCGCCGCTCTGGCTCGTCGTCGCCGTCACGCCCTGGGAGATCTGCGAGGACTGCTGCGTGATGATCGGGATGAGCTTCAGCGTCGTGTCGCAGAACGGCTCGGTGGTGTCCGTGTAGCCAATCTCCTTCACGGCCTGGCGCACGATCTTGTCGAAGTCGAGCTTCGCGTTCGTCGTGATCTCGCCGGCCAGGACCACGGTGTCGCTCTTGCAGAGCGTCTCGCAGGCCACGCGGCTCGTCGGGTCCTGCTCGAGGCAGGCGTCAAGAACGGAATCCGAGATGTAGTCGCAGACCTTATCGGGGTGTCCTTCGGACACCGACTCGGACGTGAACGTGAAACGTGACATGTAGCTCCTTCGGCTCACAAAAAAACCCGCGACAGTCGCGGGCCCATGTGTGCGACTTAGATAGTGAAGAGCGCCCGGGGGAAATCCCGGATCGCGGCCCATCAAGTCACTGAAATCGCCGCGCGCTCGAACGTGCCAGTATAACCGGGATGCTCCTGCTGGTGCACCACGCCGAGGCCGAGGCCCCCCACATTGACGCCATGCGGCCGCTGACGGCCAGGGGCCGCGCCCAGGCGGAACTGGTCGCACGCGAGGCGGCCGGCCGCGGCATCCGCCCCGACGTGATCTGGCACAGCGGCAAGCTGCGCGGCCGCCAGACGGCCGAAGCGTGCTGGCGGGCCTGCAACCCGTTCGCCGCGCTTTCCGCCGTCCGGGGGCTCCTGCCCGGCGACCCGCCGCAGTGGATGTCCGACACGCTGGCCGGCGACCCGCGGGAGATCATCGTGGTGGGTCACATGCCGCACCTGCCGGCCCTGCTCACGCTGCTGACGGGCCGTCCGGGCGACGCGGAAGGGACGTTCCCGCTGCATGGCGCCGTCGCCCTCGAGGCCGACGGTCTGCGGTGGACGGAGCGGTGGCGGATCGTCCTTCCCGTGGAAGGCTGACCCGCGCCCGTCCGAGGCGGTTCTAGCGGTTGACCATGACGGCCGCCGGCTTGAGCAGCTTTACGCTGAGGACCGCGCCCTGCTCGAAGACCGCGGCGTTGCGTCCACCGGCCATGACGGCGGTTGTCCCGGCGCCGGCGCCGACGGTGCTGCCGATCGCCGCACCCTTCTTGCCGCCGATGATGCCACCGATGATCGCGCCGCCGATCGCGCCGCCGCCGATCTTCGCCGCGCTTTCCTTCGCCGCCGACGCGCCCTCGCGCAGGACGGCCTCGGTGTTGATCGGCACGCGGGTGCCGTTGCCGAGCGTGACGCTCGTGAACCGCACGGCCAGCCGGGCGCGGTCCTTCACCTTGCCGCCGCGCTCGACCAGTGTGACCTCGCCGTTCGCCTTGGCACCCGTCGGGATCGCGACGCGGTCACCGACCGTGATGTCACGCGTGACGGTTGCGACCACGCGGTCCTCGACCTGCGCATCCTCGCTGCTCACCTCGGTGTCGAACTGCAGGTCGATCGGTGCATTGGCGGACACAACCAGCTCCTCGAACATCGGCTCGGCGGGTCTGGCTGGTGCCGCAGCCGGCGGGGCAGGTGCCGCCGGTGCCGCTGCCGCGGGACGTGCGTCCGCACCGGTAGAGACGGCCGGCGGAATCGTCTGGCTCGCCGGCGGCTGCCGCGGCGGCTGCGCGGCCGGCCGGGTGGAAGCGGGCCGCGGGGCCGGCGCGGTCGCGGCTGCCGGCGCTGACGCGTCCACCGGCGCCGCTGGCTCGGGCTCGGTGATTGCCGGCGCGACGGCCGCGTCGGCGAGGGGCGCCGTCATGGCCACCTCGGTCGCTGAGGCCGGTTCCGTCGCGGGCCGCGTAGCCAGATACGTGGCGCCAGCGCCCACGGCCAGGAGTCCGGCGGCAGTCAGAACGGCGGTGGAGTTCGTGAACGTCATGGTTACGCTCCTCGCAAATGTCGGTCGCTCAGACAAGAGCAAGCCCCGTGCCCGCCTCCGCCGTCAGGTTTGTTGAGGCTTTGACCATCACCGCGGTGGCGCCGTGGCGATTCTTCCCGCCCTGGCCTGCTCATCGTGCACGCCTGCCGCGTCGGGGTCACAGCTCTCCCGGCGCGAGCCCGGCAGACTCCTCGATCGATCCCGGCCGCAGCACCGCGTCCACCAGGGCAGCGGGATCCGCGCCGGCAATCACGATCCTGCGGTTTCCGGGCCTGACAAAACCGTCAGCGGCGGCGCGATCGAACTGCGCCAGAAGCGCGTCGTAGTAGCCCTCCACGTTCAGCAGCCCGCAGCGTTTCGGGTGGAGTCCGAGCTGCGTCCACGTGACCACCTCGCAGAACTCCTCGAACGTGCCGAAGCCGCCCGGCATCGCGATGAACGCATCCGCGAGGTCGGCCATCAGCGCCTTGCGTTCGTGCATCGACCGGACGATGTGCAGCTCGGTCAGGCCCGCGTGCGCGATCTCGCGGTCGGCCAGCGCGCGCGGGATGACGCCGATGGCCTCGCCGCCCCGCTCGAGGATCGCGTCAGCGACGACGCCCATCAGGCCGACGGCGCCGCCGCCGTACACCAGGCCCACGCCCGCGGCCGTCATCGCGTCGGCGAGCGTGACCGCGGCAGCGGTGTACGCGGGCCGCGTGCCCGTCGACGATCCGCAGAACACGCACAGGCGTCGAGTGGACATCGGGCCGATTCTCCTGCCGGCACCGTCGACACGCAAGGTGCGCGCGCCGTTCGCGGGATCGGTTCTACACTCGGATTGTGCGGGTCCTGGTGGTGGGTGCGGGCGTGGTCGGTGCGGCGGTCGCGGACGAGCTGTCCCGTCGCGGCGCCGACGTCGTGGTGGCTGACATGCGCGTGCCGGCGGCGGGCTCGACGCAGGCTGCGGCCGGCGTGCTGGCGCCGTGGATCGAAGCGCACTCGGGCGGCCTGCTGGCGCTCGGCGAGGCGAGCCTGCGCCGGTACGATGCGTTCGTCGCGCGCGCGTCCGCCGAAGGCGGCGTGCCGGTGGAGTATCAGCGGCGGGGCACACTCGAAGTGGCGCTGACGGGACCGCAGGAGGACGCCCTCCGCCAGGACGCGGCGCGCTACACCTCGACTGGCGTGACCCACGCCTGGCTGGACGCCTCCGCGCTGCGCGCAGCCGAGCCTGGCGTCGGCCCCGGCGCGCGCGCGGCCGTGCTGCTGCCCGAGCAGGGCTACGTGCAGGCCCGGGCGCTGACCGACGCGCTGCTGCGCGCCGCGGGCGCGCGCGGCGTGGTGTGCCACACCTCGACACCCGTCACCAGCCTGACGCCGACCTCTACCGGCGTGACGGCTGAGACGCCTGCGGGTGCGCTGCACGCCGACGTAGCGGTGCTCGCGGCCGGGAGCTGGTCGGGCGACGACGTCTTCCGCCCGGTGGCGGCCACGCCGGTGACACCGGTGCGCGGGCAGCTGCTGCATCTGGAGGCGCCGGCGCCGCTCTCGACGCGCGTGCTCTGGGGCGCGGACTGCTATCTCGTCCCGTGGATGGACGGGAGCCTCCTCGTCGGCGCGACGGTCGAGCACGTCGGGTTCGACGAGCGGTCTACGGAGGCAGGTGTCGAGGGTCTGCGTCGTGCCGCGGCGGCACTTCTGCCCGCCAGCGCCACGGCGACGCTGCGCGAGGTGCGCGTCGGCCTGCGGCCCGGCACCGCGGACCACCTTCCGATCATCGGACGGGCCTCGGCGTCGCCGCGCGTGGTCTTCGCCACCGGGCACTACCGCAACGGCGTGCTGCTGGCGCCCGTGACCGCGGAGCTGGTGGCGGACCTGCTGCTGGACGGTCGCGAAGGGCCCGAGCTGCGCCTGACCTCACCCGCACGCTTCGGTCTCTAGACAGCGGGGCCCGGCACGGCGGACGTATGATGCGCCGTATGGCCCTGCTCACAGACGCGGCGGTCGATGCGGCACTGGCGAAGCTCCCCGGCTGGACCCGCCGGGGTCAGGTGATCGAGCGTCAGTTCGAGTTCGCGGGGTTTCCCGAGGCGGTCGCCTTCGTCGGGCGTCTGGTTCCGGGAGCCGAGGCTGCGGACCACCACCCGGATCTGACGATCAACTACCGGAAGGTCACGGTCTCCTACTCGACGCACGACGCCGGTGGCCTCACCGCGAAGGACCTCGCCGGGGCCGAGATGGCCGAGCGCGCGCGGGAACCCGGTCCGTGAAGCTCAAGAAGCTGTATTCCTCGCGCGAGGTGGCCGTGCTCACCGGACTGACGGCGCGGCAGCTTCAGTGGTGGGACTCCCGGCGGCTGTTCGCGCCGGCCGTGGGCACGCGGCGCACCGAGGCCGGCGGCTTCACCGAGCGCCGCTACACGCCGACCGACGTGATCGAACTGCAACTGCTGGCGGACCTGCTGCGCCGCGGATTCTCGGTGCCGCGGATCCGGCACCTGCTGGGCGCGCTTCGCGACGTGTTCGACGTGCGCCTGTACGAGGTGATTGGCGAGGAAGGGCCGATGACGTTGCTGATCTCCGGCGATCAGCTCTATCTCAGGGATGCGGCCGGGCAGCTCTTCGACATGGACGACCCGGCCCAGGCGCTGCTCGTGCCGCCGGACGATGCGAAGCTGAAGCCGCTCGAAGCGCGCGAGCGGCGGAAGCGGACTAGCGGATCGGAAAGACTGTCTCGAGGTCGTCGGCCGGCCTCGGAATGACGTGCACGCCGACCAGCTCGCCGACGCGGCGGGCGGCGGCGGCACCGGCATCGGTGGCGGCCTTCACGGAGCCGACGTCGCCGCGGATGATGGCCGTCACCAGCCCGGCGTCCACCTTCTCCCAGCTCACCAGCGTCACGTTCGCGGTCTTCAACATGGCGTCGGCGGCTTCGATCATGCCGACCAGCCCGCGCGTCTCGACCATGCCGAGCGCGTCGCCCACTTCACGCGGTTCCGCATCGTCTGCGCGTTTTGCCGTCATGGCGTCGGATTCTACCAGCCTTTGGCCGCGCGCAGTGCCGTCACGTGCGCCGTGTGGTGGCGCGAGTGCCACGCATAGAGCTGCAGGTGACGGTCCAGCGTGAGCGGGCCCATCTCCGGGTGCGTGAACGGCCGCTGCAGCGCCGCCTCGTCCAGGGACTGCCAGAGCACGGTCCACCGCGCGTGGACGCCGTCGATGATGCCGAGCGAGATGGCGACCGGTATGCGGCTGTCCGGCAACTGCGCCCACGGATCCTGCTCGTAGGGCTTGATCGTCGGGTTCTCCTCGGTCAGGCCGAGCTTGAGCCGGATGTAGCCGTTCATGTGGCTGTCGGCCACGTGGTGCACGAGCTGGCGGACCGTCCAGCCGCCGTCGCGGTACGGCGTATCGAGCTGCGCGTCCGTCAGGCCGGCGACCGCCACGCGCAGACGGCCCGGCAAGGCCGCGATGTCCGAGATCGCGGATGTCCTGAGCGCCGGGGTGATCGTCGCCTGCCGGTCGAAGCGGCCGATGGGAAAGCTCGGGTCGGGAGTCGTCATCGGCTGATCCTACCGGCTTCCAGGCGCCGCGCGGTGGGCGCCAGCGTCCTGCGCGGTCAGCAGCGTACCGGCCGCAGCGGCCAGCACGAACGCGGCCATGAAGACGTGCATCGCAACGGCGTCACGTCCCGCGCCGCCCATCGCGTAGCCGAGGATCAGCGTGCCGGCGATACCGCCCACGTAGCGCAGCATCGAGAGCGCGGCGGAGGCCATGCCGGAATGCGACGCCTCGACGGCGCCGAGCGCGCCCGCCTGCGCAGGCCCGGTGGTGAGGCCGATGGCCAGACCGATGACGAGCAGCCGCGCGCCGAGCGCGACCGGCGTCGCCGAGGCCGGCAGCAGCGCGAGCCACAGCACGCCGGCGGCGCCCAGCAGGCACCCCGCGACGACGAGGCGGCGCGTGCCTGCGCGCTCGGCGAGCCAGCCGCCGACAGGCGACGACGCGGCCATGGCCGCCGTCATCGCGACGATGGCGAGGCTGACGGCGGCCCGCCCGGCGGCGTCGCGTCCGGCGCCGAACAGGAACGGCACGAGCGCGAGCAGCGAGTACATCGCCAGGTTCTGCAGGGCGATCACGCCGGCGCCCGCAATGAAGCCGCGGTTGCGGAAGAGCGAGAGATCGACCACCGGGGCCGTCGCGCGCCGTTCCTGGAGCACCAGCAGCACGAGGAGCAGCACGCCCCCGGCTGTGCAGGCCACGGCCGTGCCGCCCGACGCGCGTGACGCCGCCACCAGCAGCACGAGCCCGCCTCCGAGGAGCGCCGTGCCCAGCCAGTCGAACGGTTGCGCCGCGCGCGCACGGTTGGCGTCGGGAGCCGCACCCTGCAGCAACCACGACGCCAGCAGCAGCGGCAGGTTGATCACGAACAGCGAGCGCCAGCCGAAGCGGGCGAGCATGAGGCCGCCGATCGCCGGGCCGATCGCCGCGGCCCCGGCCATGATCGCGCCCATCGTGCCGAACGCGCGGGCACGCCGCTCCGCCGGCACTGCAACGCGCAGCAGCGCCATCGCCGTCGGCACCATGAGCGCGCCACCGGCCGCCATGAGCAGACGGCCGAGCACGACGACCGGCAGCGTCGGCGACACCACGGCCGCCACCGCGCCGGCGCCGAAGATCCAGCGGCCGAGCACGAGCGCGCGGCCGTACCCGAGCCGGTCGGCGACGCTGCCGGCCGGCATCTGGCAGACGATCGTCGCGACGAGGTAGCCGGTGATGACCGAGAGCGTCACGCTCGCCGGTGCCGCGTCGAAGTCGAGCGAGATGGCCGGCAGCGCGACCGCGATCATCGTGGAGTTCAGCGGCGTGAGTGCCGCCGCGATGGCGACCGCGGTCAGGACCCGGCCGCTGGCGGGTGCGGCTGCGGATGCCGTCATCGCGCGCCGGCCGTGATCGGCCGCGCCTGCAGCAGGTGCACGGTGCCCGCGCCGTCGACCGCCCACTCGAGGTCCAGATCCGGTCCGTACACCCGCTCGCAGCGCGCGGCCAGATCGTGCAGCGCCAGCAGATGCGACTCGGTCAGGCAGAGCCGTTCATGATGGTCCTCGGGCAGGGCGTGGATGTCGGTGCCGTGCCCGTCGGCGGCGTACCACACGCGCACGTCCTTGTAGCCCGGGGTCGACTCGAGCACGACGCCCTCGGGGCTGATGCGGTACGAGTCGGGCGTGACCGCGCCGCTCACCACGACCTCACCCAGACCCCAGGCCGCCTCGATCACGCGTTCGCGCGCGCCCGTGACGGGGTGACGCGTGAAGAGCACGCCGGCCGCGAGCGGCTCGACGAGCGCCTGGACGACCACCCCGACGGCGGGCTCCATCGAGAGACCCTGCTTGCGGCGATACGCGAGCGCCGCATCCGAGCGCCCCGACGCCCACACCGACACGATGGCCGGCGCCAGCCCGTCGCGCCGCACGTTGAGCACGGTCTGGTGCTGGCCGGCGAAGCTGGCGCCCGAGGAGTCTTCTCCCACCGCGGAGGACCGTACGGCCATGCGTCCGCCCGGCAGATGCGCGTGCGCGAGGACCAGGTCGAGCGCGGCCGCGTCGCCCGCCGCGATCCGGTCGACGTGCGACGAGGCGATCGCCAGTCCTCCGGGAACGGGCAGGCCGGCCCGGATGGCGGCGCCGAGGCTGACGGCCTTCCCGCCGAAGTGCGCCTCGTGCTCGGCCTCGCCGAGCCAGACCAGTGCGGGCGGCATCAGTCGAGCAGCGTGACTTCGCCCGCGGCGCCGTCGACGCGGACCCGCATGCCGGTCTGGAGCGTCTTGAGGGCGTGCATCGAACCGACGACGGCCGGGAGTCCGTATTCGCGCGCCACGATGGCGGCGTGGCAGAGCGCGCCGCCGCGTTCGGTGACGATGGCGCCGATGAGCGGCAGCACCGCGTTGAAGGTCGGGGAGGTGGCCGGCGTCACCAGCACGTCGCCGGCCTGGACCGTCGGCAGTTCCGCCGCCGTACGCACGACACGCACCGGTCCTTCGAAGACGCCCGGACTTGCGGGGAAACCCTTCAGCACCTTCGCGGCAGGCGCCGAGGCGTGGACGCCGAACATCAGATCCATCGCCATGCCGATGGCGCGCGCCACCCGTCCGGCGTCGCCGGGGAACCACGACGCCGGCGGTGGCGGCGACGGCTTCAGGCCGAGGTGCGGCGGCATCGCGTTGATGTCGGCCCCGACGCGGAACCGGTGCCGCTCGGCGACATCGCTGGCGGACGGCCCCGCGCCGCCGGTCAGCAGCGCGGACAGTTCCCCGGCCGTCGCGTCGATGGCATGGTCGGCGTCCTGGAGCAGGCCCCGGGCAGCCAGGCGTCGCCCCGCCTCGAGGATCGCGCGGCGCGCCAGGCCGATGGCGGGCGCATCGCCGAAGAAGTTGCGCTCGTCGCGGATGCGGTAGGTGAAGCGCACTTCTTCGAAGAGCGCGTCGAACGCCTGCCGATGTTCGGGCGGCACCTTTTCCCGCGCCGCGGCCAGGGCTCTGTTGGTGCCGGCATCGCCCGCGCCTGTCGCCGGCCGTTGCCGCGCGGCGCGGATGATCCGGACCAGCAGGTCCGGGTTCTCCCGCCCATGCTTCTCCGACACGTCGTAGCCGCCCAGGCACCGGAAGCCGACGACGTCCAGATAGGCACGCATGGCGTCCCCGACGGCACCCGCGCGGCCGGCGAGGCCCTCGATGATCTCGGCCCCCGGCGCGTTCGACAGGAGCAGTGCCGTGCCGTCGGGATCCTGCGCGAGCGCCGCGATCAGGCGCGCCATCTCCGGTGTTGCCCCGGCGGACGGTGCGGACAGTCCGCGGCAGGCCTCGAGCAGCGCGGACGGCGTCAGTCCGGTCCACGCGGTCGCGTGGACGAGGAAGTCGCCGACCGGCAGCAGCGCGCAGACGTTGAAGCGGTGGTGAGACTCGATGCCCCTGGCCAGGAACGCCGCCGCGCGCTGCACGTGATCCGCCAGTTGCGCGTCGTCCACGCGCCCGAGGTCCTCAGCCCTGAGCGCCGCGGCTTCCCGGAGCAGCGAGGGTTTGACCTCGTCGTCCCACAGGGCGACGTCCTGCCGCCAGCGCTTCTCGGTGAAGACGGTCCGGGCGCGCGCCATCCGCCGCCGCATCTCGGGATGCAGGCGTCGCATGACCTCGAAGACGATCCGCGGCGGCACGCCCTCGGCATCGAGCGGCGCGCCGACGGCGCGCGGGCACATGTAGATGAACCCCCCGATGACCGCGACGTCGAACGGCTCCAGCAGCGTGCCGTACTCACGCAGTCCCACGCCGAAGCCCTTCGGCATGGCGACGGGGAAGATCGGCGCGATGAACCCGGACGGCGGGCCCGTCAGATGCGTCTGTTCCAGTTCCCACGCGCCGGGTCGCGGCGGCGTGAGCGTGCGGGCGTCTGCGGTGGGTGTCGGCATGGGGGAAGATCCTGAGCAGAAGACGCTGCCGAGTGTAACGCGGGCATGACGGCCGCGTGACGGTCCCCGTGCGAGCGGACTACCATGCGTGTGTCCGGCGACGGCGCGGAAGCCCGCGGACCGTCCTGTCAAGGAGCGTTGATGACGACCAGACTGGTTCCCGCGGTGTACTCGCTGCTGCGTATCGTGGCCGCGTTCGTTTACATACTGCACGGGCTGCAGAAGTTCGGGATGTTCGGCGGCACGGCGCAGCCGCTGACGTCGCTGTTCGGAGCCGCCGCGATCATCGAGGTCGTTGCGGGCACGCTGATCCTGACCGGTCTCTTCACGCGCCAGGCCGCGTTTCTCGCGAGCGGGCAGATGGCCGCCGCCTACTTCATCGCGCATATCCCGCGCGGTCTCCTCCCGATCCAGAACGGCGGCGACCCGGCCGTGCTGCTCTGCTTCATCTTTCTGTTCGTGTGTGTGAACGGTCCGGGCGCGTGGAGCCTGGACGCGCTGCGCAAGGGGTCGTCGCGATCCTGAACCTCTACGCGGATCTGCTCGACGCGCGGGTGCGCGCCGGGCGGGGTGGTCACCCGGCCATCCTGACCGACGACGATCGCTGCAGCTACCGCGCCCTCGACGCCCGGGCCGCCGCCTGGGCGGCGTGCCTGCACGCGGCCGGCGCCCGGCCCGGCGAGCGCGTGCTCATCGCCCTGCCAGACGGCGTCGACCTCGTCGCGGCGCTCTTTGGTGTGCTGCGTCTGGGTGCCATCGCCGCGCCGGCCAACCCGCGCCTGCCGAACGGACAGCTCGGCGGGCTCGTCACGTATGTCGATGCGACGGCGTCGATCGTGAGCCCGGACCGCGCCGGCGAGTGCGCGACCGCCGGAGACCGGACCAGGCCTGCCATCACGCCCGGCGACGTGCGTCCCGGCGGCGAGGTGCCGCCGCCGCACCGTGGCTCACCCGGTGACGACGCGATCTGGCAGTTCACCAGCGGATCGAGCGGAGAGCCGAAGGCAGTCCGCCATTCGCACTGGGCGTTCTTCGCCGCCGCTGAGGCCTGGGGGCGGGACGTGCTGGGACTGACCGAACACGACGTGACCATTGCGGTACCGCGGCTCTTCTTCGGCTACGCGATGGGTGCGAATCTGCTCTTTCCGTTCCTGGCCGGCGCCTCGGTCGTTCTCTTCGACGACCGTGCCACGGCCTTTGCCGTCGCCTCGCGCATCGTCCGTCATCGCGCCACCGTGCTCGTGACCACGCCGGCTTCCGTCCGGCAGATGACGACGGCCGTGGAAGTGCTGCCGGCCCACCTGGCGTCGCTCAGAGTGGCCACCTCCGCCGGTGAGGCGCTCCCGGCGAGCCTCGCCACCGCCTGGGCGCGGCGATTCAGCGTGCCGCTCATCGACGGCCTCGGGATGACCGAGATGGGCCACATCGTGATCGGCCAGCGGATCGGCGACGCGGTGCCGGGCTCCCTGGGCCGACCCGTGCCCGGCTACGAAGTCCGTCTGTGCGACGGGAGCGGCGCGGACGTGGCTGACGGTGAACCGGGTGAGCTGTGGGTGCGCGGGCCGTCGCGCGCGCTCGGCTACTGGCAGCGGCCCGAGGCGGAAGCCCGCGTCTTCCGCGACGAGTGGTGCGTGCCGGGTGACATGCTGCGGCAACTCCCGGACGGCCGCTACGAGTTCTGCGGACGCAGCGACGACCTGTTCAAGGTCAACGGCCAGTGGGTCGTGCCCGCGGCCGTTGAGGAGTGTCTGCTCGCGCATCCAGCGGTCCGCGAATGCGCCGTCGTCGGCGAGCCCGATGAGGACGGGCTCGTCCGGCCCCATGCGATCGTGGTGGCGGACCAGCTCACCGGTTCGCTGACGGCCGAACTGCAGGCCTTCGTCCGCGAACGCCTCGCGCCGCACGCCCACCCGCGCCGGGTCACGTACATCGACGCCCTGCCGCGCACGTCGACAGGAAAGCTGGACCGTCTCGCCCTTCGCGTGCTCAGCTAGCGATCCACGCCCTCCGGGAGAACGCCGTCCCTGCGTCAGTGCAGATGGACGTGAACTCAACCGTAACGTTCGCGACTATGGATGAGCCGCAGCGTCACGTTGCGGAAGTTCCCGGAATTGTGTGGCGCTGCTCGGGTCGATCGTTAAAGATGCGCACCGGTCGACGGTGACACCGAATCTCACACCACGATGGCGGATTGCAGCGGCAGGGATTCTGCTGCTGGCCGCGTGGAACCTCTTCTATCGGCTTGACCAGGACATCCTGCGGACGTGGGACGAGTCGCTCTACGCCACTGCCGCCGCGGAAATGCTGGCCAGCGGCGACTGGATCGTCACCACATTTCACGGCGAGACCGACTACTACAACGCGAAGCCGCCGCTCAACGTCTGGCTGATCGCGATGTCGTTCACGCTGTTCGGTATCAGGTTCGCGTCGTTGCGGCTGGTTTCCGCGTTGTCAGCGTGGCTCACTATCGCGCTCGTGCAGTGGTGGTGCTGGCGCGCGGTGGGACCGCGCGTCGCGCTGGCGGCCAGCCTGGTGCTCAGCACCCTGTTTGCATTCTTCTTCCTGCACTCGGCCCGCAGCGGCAACGCGGACGCGTTGTTCACGCTGCTGATCGCGCTCACGGCGTTCGTCGTCTGGCGGGGCGACGAGCGCCCGCGGGTCCTGGTGTGGATCGGTCCCCTGCTCGCGCTGTCGTTTCTGTTGAAGGGGATGGCGGTGCTGCTGCCGCTGGCGCTCGCGTTGTGCGCGTTGGCCGCTCGCGGGCGCGTCGCGCGTCGAGAGGGGCTCCCGCTCGGCGCAGGCCTGGTACTCGGCACAACGGTGGCGGGAGCGTGGCTGCTGGCGCGCTATGCCGCAGATGGCGGGCTCTTTCTGCGAGTGCTCTTCGGCACGGACTTCGTAGAGCGGGTGGCCGAGCCGCTCGACGGGCATGGCGGCGGCCTGTTCTACTACCTGGATACGCTCCAGCGCGACCACTACGACTGGATCGCGGCCGGGGTCGTGGTGCTGGGCCTCGCAGCCAGTCGGGCCGGCTGGGCGCAACTGCGCCACGCTGCAGGGGCTGTTGACCGCCCGTTCCTTCGGGTCGTCGTGATCTGGGGGAGCCTGACACTACTGGTGCCGACGGCGATGTCGACCAAGCTCGGGTGGTACCTGAATCCGTTCTATCCGGCGTTCGCCATCGCTGTCGGCGGCGTGCTGGCCTGGGGACTCGGCGTGCTGCATCGGGACCCGCGCCGGTGGCGGTGGCGTGCCGCGGTGGCCATTGTGGTGCTCGCCGCCGGAGTGGCCGAAAGCAAGTTGTTGTGGTACTCCCACAACAAGCGCAGCGTGGGAGGCACGCCGCAAGGGCTCCTCCTGTCGAGCGCCATCACCCCCGGCTCACGCGTGTACCGTCCGGTCTGGGAGCATGCCGACCGATTCGTGCTGGAACACATGCGCGCCGGCCACGCCGTTCAGGGAGGCCTGGCGGACTTCCTGGAACAGTCCCACGCCGGCGACCTCCTGCTCGCGAATGTGTCGCTGGCCGACAACCGGCTTGTCGAAGTGCGTCGCGACGGGCGATACGCACTCCACCGGCGCCGCTGACGGCCGCGAATCAGTCCTGGCGGAGTGTCGTGAGCAGGCCGAGCGAGGCAGCCACCGCGCACAGCGCGAGCAACGCAAGCCCGGCCGCGGGCACCGCGTTCGCCGCTGACGCCACCGACTCCAGCAGCGTCGTCATGCGGCCGGGCAGATCCTCGGATTGCAACCACGGGAGCGCGAGGTTGCTCAGCCAACCGAGCACGACGCCCGCTCCCACGAGTGCCAGCCGCTCGGCCAGCCAGATCGGCTGCTCGGCGCGCCGGAGCGCGTCCTGCCGCGCGCGTCGTTCGGCACGGAACCACACGGCGGAAGCCGGAGGAACGGGCGCGCTCGCCGTCAGCGTCTCGATGTCCTGCCGGAGTGCGCGGGCTACCGTGTCCATGCCGGCGTCGATGTCGCGTGCGTTCATACCGCCGCTCCCTTTGCGTCAACCGTCGTGAGATGCCCGAGGATCCGCCGGCGCGCCCGCCACAGCAGCAGCTTCACGCTCGCGGCGGCGAGGTCCATCGCGCCTGCGATCTCGCGGTGCGACCAACCGTGGACGTGCGCGAGCACGAGCAACTGCCGGTCCCGGATCGACAGGTGCGCCATCGCACGATGCAGGTCCGCCCGCGCGATCGCGTGATCCGCGATGTTCACCGTGCTGTCCGCGATGTCCTCCGGAAGCAGCGCGCTGGTGTCCGGCGCGTGCTTCCGGCGCCGCCACGTGTCCCGCACGAGGTTCGTGGCGATCGCGTAGAGGGCGTGCCGGCGATGGTCGTCGTCGGCGTAGTCGCGCCCGGTGCGCAGCATCCGGTAGCACGCTTCCTGGAGAAGGTCGTCCGCCTGCGCGCGGTCGCCCGTCGTGCGCGCGAGATACGCCCACACGCCGGGCGCGTGGCGTTCGTAGAACGCGCGGAACGCGTCCTCGGTCATCGAGGTCGCGTCCTGCTCACCGGCGGCGATAGCCAGGGCATCCGCACGGGTCAGTCGCACGTCAGTCACGAGTGTCCGGAGTCTGAATCAAACCGAACCGTCGGGACAAGAGGTAGGTTGCGCCGGCGGAGAGAAGGAAGCCGGTTCCGAAGATGGTCGGCACGACTTTGAAGAACCACAACGCGCGTCCTTCAAGGCCGACGATCGGGCTCAGGATGAAGAAGCCGAGTCCGATCGTCACCATGACTACGCCTCCTTGCACCGCCCGGATGACGCGGCTCGTCGCGGCTAGTCTCCTGGAGTCCCCCGGCTCCATCACTGACTCGAGGAGACGCCTCCCCGCGGGCGTCGCCAGATAGCTAGTGAGGTCCTCGCGCGCGAGTAGTTGGTCCAGGACCCTGTTCTGGGTTTCCTGCCGTGCCTTGGCTCGCTGAGCGGACTGCCGGTGTGCGAGGAAGGCCGCGCCAAGGAGAAACGAGAAGAAGCCCAGCGGAATGAGGATCGCGATGAGTGTGCCGCCGAACCCAGGCCCACCGCTGTTGTCCGTCCCACGCGGGAGTGCCGGAAAGAAGAACCCCTGGTTCAGGCGCACTTCCGGATGCTCCTTCAGGAACGCGTCCAGGGCGGGATAGCGCGCAAGGAAGTCGTCCGAGGAGAGCAGCAGCGGCTTCTGCTGAACGCTGCGTCCCACCGACGGTGGGTACTGGCTCAGCACATCCCGCCACAGTGTCTGCCGCAGTTCGTTCAACGCGCGATTGGCGCGCTCTCCATTCGATTCCCCGGCCGTCGGCTGAGCCGATGGCGCGGACTGCGCGGCGTTGGCGTTCCTGCCCGGAACCGACGGGCCGGACGCGGCGGGCGGAGCGGGCTGCGGCGTGGTTTGCGTGGCCGCGGCGGACGAAACGGCGAGCAGCACGACGCCGGGAAGGGCAAATCTCAGAAAGCGCATCAGTGTGACCTCTCTCACCAATACGCACGGCCCGCCGGTCGGTTAACAGGGGCTACTTGAAATAGAGGCCGATGATGGCCGCTATCTGAAATACAGACCTACGACCGCGCCCATGGTGCCGAGCATGCTTGTGAGCAGCATCCCGGTCAACCAGACGAAGTGGCGGTCAACCTTGTCCTCGAGCCGGTGGTTGTCGCTTCGAGCCTCGGCTCTCGCCTCGTCGAATCTGCGATCCAGGTCAGCCCTGAGACCGGAAAACTCTGTGCGGACTCCGCCGAACTGTCGATTCATGTCCGTGCGGACGTCCGCGATCTCCACCCGCACTTCGTCAAACCGTCGATTCATGTCGCCGCGGACGTCGGCGAGCTCCAGCCGCACCTCTTCGAACCGGCGGTTCACATCGGTCCGGAAGTCACTGAATTCGGCGCGGACCTCATCGAAGCGGCGGTTCACATCGGCCCGAAGGTCAGTGGCACCGTCCCGGAGGTCAGTCCAAAGGCGCGTGTGATCCTGCATGCGGCCTTCCAGATAGGCGACGCGTTCCTCAATCGTGGGCATAGGGCTCCTCGATTCGGGCGTCTGCGCCCGATTCTACAACCCGGATTGCACGTGGTG
>CAYNUO010000016.1:0-3402 GCA_964400405.1 uncultured Bifidobacteriaceae bacterium
GTCCTGGTAGCGCGGCGCGGTCATCTTCAGCGACCGCGGCAGGTTCGCCCACAGCTGGAAGCCGTGCATGCGCCCGGCCGCGTCGCCCTTCGGCATCTCCTGGTGCATGATGCCGCTCCCGGCTGTCATCCACTGCACGTCGCCGGCGCCAAGTGAGCCCCGGTTGCCGAGGCTGTCGCCGTGGTCGACGCTGCCGGCCAGCACGTACGTGATCGTCTCGATGCCGCGGTGCGGGTGCCACGGAAAGCCGGCCAGGTAGTCGTCCGGCTGGTCGCCGCGGAAGTCGTCAAAGAGCAGGAATGGGTCGTAGTCGCGCGTCTGTCCGAAGCCGAACCCGCGACGCAGGCGCACGCCGGCGCCTTCCATCGTCGGAACGGATTCTGCGACACGCTTGACGGGTCTGAGCGACATGGGAACCTCCTGTTCCAGTTCAGAGATCAGAGAATACGCGCCGCGAACGAGAAATCGAGGCGTGGTGCGCGCGGATAGAGCCCGGCCGGATCGCCGTAGCCGAGGTTGATCAGGAAGTTCGACTTCCAGCCCGTCCCCTTCAGGAACTCCTCGTCCACGCCGTCCCGGTTGAAACCGCCCATCGGCCCGCAGTCGAGACCCAGGGCTCGGGCCGCGAGGATGAGATATGCCCCCTGCATCGACGACCCCGTGAGCGCCAGCGTCGCGCGCGCCTCCACCGGGAGGCTGCCGAAGTATTCCTTCATGCCGCTCTTGTGGGGCGAGAGGATCGGCAGCTGATCGGCAAACTCCACGTCGCCCGCGACGATCGCCGTGACCGGCGCGGCCATCGTCTTGTCGACGTTGCCCGGCTGGAGCAGCGGCTTCAGGCGCGCCTTCGCTTCGGCCGACTTCACGAACACGAGCCGCAGTGGCTGGATGTTGGCCATCGTCGGCGGCCAGCGCGCGGCCTCGTAGAGCCGCTGCAGCAGCGCGTCGTCGACCGGTTCGTCGCGCCACGCGTTGTGCGTGCGGGCGTCGAAGAAGAGCACATCCAGACTGTCCTGCGAGAGCGCCATCAGCCGTTCCTCCGAATCCACGTAATCGCGCCGAGCACGACAAGCAGCACCAGCGGAATCGCCGGACTGTTGTGCAGCACCACCACGTGGGTGATGGCCGCACCGACCATCGTGACACCCAGCACGGGAGCCGCAAAGCGGGCCGCGGCCGGAATGAGCAACCCGATCGCGCCGGCGACCTCAATCCCGCCGGTCACGTAGCGGAACCACTGACCCACGCCGATCGCGTCAAACAGCTGGACCATCTGCTCATTGCCCGCGAGCTTGTTTCCGCCGGCCAGCAGGAACATGCCCGCCGCCGCGATCTGCAGCACCCACCCCACGATGTTCATTGCCCGTCTCCTTGGTTCACTTGAGTAATTACGCATGCCTGCATTGCACATACATGAACGAATAGAGCCAAAAAAAAGTTCCTACCCTGCCGAGGCTTCCAGCCTCGCCATCAGCGACGCCAGCTGGAGCGCCTCTTCCTTCGAGAACTTCGCGAAGAGTTCCTGGATCACCGCTTCCTGGATCTTCGCGCCTTCCGTGTACGCCTTCCGGCCCGTTGCCGTGATGACAGCCAGCTTCGAACGCCGGTCGTTCGGGTCGGACTCGCGGCTCACGAGCCCGTCAGCTTCGAGCCGGTCGACGAGCTGCGTGACGTTCGACTTCACACAGGACAATCGATCGGCCAGCTGCCCGAGCGGCAGGGAATCGCCTGCCTCGACCAGCCGCTGGAGCGCCATCATCTTCGGCCCCGACAACCCGCATGCGGCCAGCTTCGTTTCCAGGTGCGCCTGGGCGGCACCCGAGGTGTGAAGCAGGCTCGCGAACGCCGTGTTGAACGAGTCCGACATGGTTGACACATGAACTATATACCCGTGCCCGCATGCCCCGCAAGCCCCCGCCATAGAATCAACGCTGATGTCGTTTCAGGCCGTCACCGGGCACCGCCGGATCGTCTCGCTGCTCGCCAGGGCGGTGGCCCGCGACCGCGTGCCGCCCGCGTTGCTGCTGGCCGGGCCGCAGGGGGTGGGCAAACGGCGCGTGGCGCAGGCGCTGGCCGAAGCGCTGAACTGCCTGGAGCCGGTCACGACCGGCGATGACGCGGGCCGCGACGCGTGCGGCGTGTGCGGGGCGTGCCGGAAGATCGCCCGCGGCATGCATCCGGACGTGCTCGTGATCGAACCCGGAGAGACCGGCACGATCAAGATCGAACAGGTGCGCGAGGTGATCGACCGCGCGCAGTACCGGCCGTTTGAAGGGCGCCGCCGCGTCGTGATCATCGACGACGCCGACGCGATGGTGGCGCAGGCGCAGAACGCGCTGCTGAAGACGCTCGAGGAGCCGCCGTCAGCTTCCGCCTTCATCCTCGTGTCGTCCGTGCCGGACACGCTGCTGCAGACGGTGCGGTCGCGCTGCCCGCGTCTGCGGTTCGCGCCGCTGCTGCCGGCCGATGTCGCGGGTGTGCTGGTGCGCGACCACGGCTACGCGCAGACCGACGCCGTGGCCGCGGCCGCGGATGCCGATGGCAGCGTGGGCCGTGCGCTGTCGGCCCAGGCGGCGGATGTCACCGCCGCGCGCGACGCGGCGCAGGCGCTGCTTGCCGAGACGGCCCGCCGGGCGGACCCGCAGCGGCGCATCGAGGCCGCGAAGCTGCTCGGAAGCGTGAAGGGGGCGGCCGGCAGCGAGCGCGACCAGCTTGCCGCGTGCCTGCGGATTCTATCGTCGCTGCTCAGGGATCTCGGTGTCATCGCGTCGCGCGCCGACGCCCGCCTGATCGCCAACACGGACATCGAAGCGGACCTCGAGCGCCTGTCGGCGTCGTGGGACGCCGACCGGTCGAGCCGTGCGTTCGCGGCCGTCGATCGCGCCCTCGCCGCGCTCGACCGCAATGCCAGCCCGAAGATCGTCGCGGACTGGCTCGTGCTGCAGATCTGAGCTCGCGTTGGCAAAACCCCGCATCGCGCTGACGGCAGGCGACCCGGCCGGCATCGGCCCGGAGATCGTGGCCGCGGCGGCCGCCGACGCTCGCGTGCTGGCGGTCTGCGATCCCGTCATCTACGGCGCCGACGCATTCAACGGCCCGCTCGGGCAGGCGTCAGCCGCGTCGGGCAGGGCCGCGTACGAGACGCTCATCCGGGCCGTGGCTGACGCGCAGGCCGGGCGCGTGGACGCCATCGCCACGGCGCCGGTCAGCAAGCTCGCGTTCTCGCAGGCGGGTCTGCCGTGGAAAGGCCACACGGACTTGCTGGGCCACCTGACCGGCGCGGCGCAGGTGGCGATGATGTTCTGGTCGGAGCCGCTCAGGGTCGTCCTGGCGACGATCCACATTCCGCTGGCGGAAGTACCCGCCGCGCTGACGCGCGAGGTCCTCGACGGCATCATCACG
>CAYNUO010000016.1:3502-8735 GCA_964400405.1 uncultured Bifidobacteriaceae bacterium
TGCTATCACGATCAGGGTCTGATTCCGGTGAAGCTGCTGGCCTTCGGCCAGTCGGTGAACGTGACGCTCGGCCTGCCGATCATCCGCACGTCGGTCGACCACGGCACCGCGTTCGACATCGCCGGTCAGGGCAGGGCCGACGCCGGCAGCATGGTCGCCGCCGTCCTGCTCGCCGCCCGCCTCGCGACGGATCGGTCCCGTTAACGCGCGTCTCGCGGGTGGCGTCGAACTGGGTGCCCGCACGCGCGGAGACGCGTATCGCGTCGAGCACGTGTGGGCTGTTCGACGACAGGACCCGCTACCGCGCCGGTCACCGGGGCCGCGTCAGTAGCCCTTCTTACCCTCCCACTTCGCGCGCGCCTCAGGCGTGAGCTCCGCCTTCAGGCGCTCGACGGCCTTCCGGTCGGGGCCGATGCGGAACTGGTAGATGTAGCGCTCGAAGTCGGCCGGGGCATCGTCGGGAATCGACGCACCGTGTGACCCGTCGGCATTCAGGAAGACCAACGCACGGTTGGGGAGGAAGCGGACGTCCCGCGCGAGCACGTGGTCGTGCGATTCCATCCAGAACGGCTGCGCGCCCGGTGCTTCGACGTCGTCGTTGACACGGTAGAGCTGCGTGCCCCACGTGTCCGGGTCGCCCGGCTTCGCGAGGTAGAGGATGAAGGTCAGCCACGCCCACTTCGGGTCCCGATGCGGCGGGATCACGTAGCCGCGCTGGCGCAGGATGATGCGGCCGTCCGACCCGCCCAGACGCAGCTCGTCCAGGTTCGCCGCCGGCCAGAAGCGCCGCGCATACTCGGTGAGCGGCTCGCGGAACCGCGCGAGCAGGGCGTCCTGCAGCTGGCTTTCGAGAATCTCGGCCACGAGGAAGCGCCAGATCCGGAAGGTCGTGAGCCCCGCACCGCGCGGCGGCACCCGGAGCTGTTCCTTGTTCACGGCCTCGTCGAAGAGGTTCCGCGGCGGCATCGTGTCGATGAGCGCCTTGTAGAACGCCGGCGGCAGCAGGTCGTCCAGCACCATGTGCGGATACGGGTCCGGCTCGAGCGGTGTCCGGTCGAGCACGGCCTGCACGTGCGCGCGCACCGATCCCACGTCGAGCACGCCGTCGAGGATCGAGGACACGTCGTCGTCGGACGTCAGCCGTTCGGTGGCCACGGTCAGGTGGTCCGCCCGGGTCGAGAGCCGCTGCACCGCGTCCTGCAGTGCGGCGAGCTGTGCGGTGAGGTCCGCGATCTGCGCCGTCTGAGCGGCCTGGGTTTCGGCCTGCTTCACCAGCTTCCGACGATCCCGTTCGGCGTCGCGGGTCAGGCCGAGCAGTGCCTTCTCCGCGGTGCGGGCGTGCTGACGGGTCAGCGTCGCGAGGGCGTCGTGATCGGTGGTGAGGCGTGTCAGGCGCGAGGCGAGCTGCGCGACGGCCTTCGGGCGGATGGTGGCTGCGGCCTGGCGCAGTCGACGGAGCATGGACTCAGGATATGCAAAAAGGGGCCGCGGCGCCCCGCAAGACTACAATTCCCGAGGTGGCCGCGCCATTCATCTCGATCGTGATCCCCGCGTACAACGAGGAGGCCTGCATCGAGCAGACGCTGGCGGAGGTCGTGGCTGAGCTGGACCGCATCGGGCACACGTGGGAAGTGCTCGTCGTCGATGATGGCAGCGCGGACCGCACGCGGGAGATCGTGAGCCGCCGGCAGGCCGTCGACCCGCGCGTCCGGCTCATCGCCGCGCCCCACCTCGGCAAGGGTGGCGCCGTGCGCCGCGGCATGATCGAGGCGGCCGGCACGTGGCGCTTTCTCGCGGACGCCGACCTGTCGATGCCCATTCACGAGCTCTCCCGCTTTCTGCCGGGCCCCGGCGTACCGGTAGCCGACATCCTGATCGGGTCGCGCGAGGCGGCCGGGTCGGCGCGGATCGAGGAACCGTGGCACCGCCACGTGCTGGGCCGCGTGTTCAACGTCGCCGCGAAGCTGCTCGTCGTCGGCGGGCTCTCCGACACGCAGTGCGGCTACAAGCTGTTCAGCGCCGACGCCGCCACCACGCTCTTTCCGCTGCAGCGGCTCGACGGCTTCGGCTTCGACTGCGAAATCCTGTTTCTCGCCGGCCGCGCGGGGTTCACCGTGCGTGAAGTGCCGGTCACGTGGACCTACCGCGCCAGCACCAAAGTGACCGCGCTGGCCGGTGGCGCCGGATTCGTCGATCTGCTGCGGGTGCGCTGGAATCAGGTCCTGGGCCGCTATCCGGTGATGTCCCGGCGCCGGACCGTGTGACGGACGCCCGCGTACGCGTAGCGGCGTGGGGCCTCGTCGCGGTCTATGCCGCGGGGCTCGGTGCCGGCCTCCTCTCGATTCCCGTCCAGGTGACGGACAGCCTGATCCCGCTGCTGCAGGCGCAGGCGGCGCCGTCGTGGCGTGCCGCCGTGATGAGCAGCGCCGACTCGGCCGGCTATCTGCGTCCGCTGCGCATCGGCCAGATCCAGTGGCTGTTCGACCTGGCCGATGGCCGCTACTTCGTGGTCTTCCGCGGCTTTCACCTGTGTCTCGCGATCGCGTGCCTGGCGCTCTTCACCGCGGCCGTGCGCGTGCGGAAGGCCACGGACCTCTGGGCGCTGGCCTTCGGGCTTACGGTGCTGACCGGCCTGCACACGTTCCTGGGCACCGTCTGGGAGGCGTATCCGATCAACCACTTCCTCGAGGTCGTCGTGGCCTGCCTGTTCGTCTCCGTGCTCGCCGAGTCGCGGGGGGGCTGGTGGGTGGACGCGCTGGTGGCGCTCACGTTCCTGACAGCAGCGCTGACGCTGGAGTCCGGGTTGCTCGTCTGGGTCGTCGTGGCCGTGGCCTGGTGGTGCGGTGCGCCCGGCGTCTCGCGCCGGGGGCTGGTGCTGCTGACGGTGCTGCTTGCTGGATACGCCGCGATCCGGTTCGGACTCTCGACCGGGCTCCCCACGCTCGTGGAGCGGAGCACCGGATTCGGCACCGAACGCCTGGACCCCGTCGAGCTGACGCGCCGCTTCGGTGATCGTCCGCTCGTGCTGTACGCCTACAACGTCGTGTCGTCCATCGGCTCGGTGCTGGCCTCGCAGCCGCGCGCCGGTGTCTGGACGCTCGTCGCCGAGGCGCGGGAGGGCGGTCTGACCCCGGGCACGCTGATGAACGTGGTCGTGTCACTGCTGACGACGGCCGGCCTTGCCGTGTGGGCGCTGCGCCGCTCGACGGCGTGGCAGTGGACCGCGTGGCGCGTGCGCGGACTCGAGCGCGGCGACCGCGCCGTCATCATCGCGGCCGCGCTGACGGTGTCGAACGCGGTGCTGTCGTACGGCTACACGAAGGACGAGATCATGAGCGTGGCCGGAGCGTTCTACGCGCTGGCGGTCACCGAGGCCGTCCGTATGTGGCTGGCGGAGCGCGCCGGGCGTGAGCACGGCGTGCCGGGGACAGCACGCCCGTCGCGGCTGGCGCTCCTCGCGCTGCTGCTGGCGGTCTCGGGCGGATGGGCCGTCCGTGCCGTCGGGCTGCACTTCCAGCTGCACCAGATGGCGCATGACGTCCGGAACGAATGGGTGACGGTCGATGCGTGGCTCGCGCAGCAGCACGCGACCCCTTCCACTGACGCTGGACGCCGCCTGGTCGGTGCGCTGCGCGATGACGCGCTGGCCCGCGTGGCCGGCAATCCCTACGGTCTCGCCCTCCAGGGCACGCGGGTGTTCCGGTGAAGGCGCCGTCACTCGACGCACAGGCGGTCGGCCTGCCGGGCGCGCTTGTTGCAGCACTGGTCGTGATGGCCCTGCTGCTGCATGCGGGGGGAGTGGCTCCGTTTGCGCCCGCGGAGCGCATGACGCTGCCTGAAGCCGCCGCGCTTGAGAGCGATGCGGACGTGGTGCGCCTGCTCAGGGCGGGCGCGGACGTGAATCAGCCGGCCTGGGTACGGCGGACGCGGATTCGTTCGGTGCACGCCGCAATGACGCCGATGGAGGCGGCCATGACGTCGAGACACGTCAGCGTGATGACACTTCTGGCAGACGCCGGCGCCCGGATCACGGCTGCGGAGCTTCCGGTTCTGTGGTGCCTCGCCGCCTCCCAGCAGAATGCCGACGCGCAGGCGTGGCTGCGGAGCCGGGCCGCGGGCCCGTTTCCCGCGACCTGTGCCGGCGTGCGCATTCCGGAGCTGGGCCGATGACGCGGCGCTCGCTGAATGTCGGCGCGATCCTGACGGTGGTGGTCGCGGCTGTGCTGTTCGTCTGGTCGTGGCTCTACCGCTACAACGATCTGGACGGCGCGGTCGCCGGCCTGTCCGACGATCACTACTTCTACCTGGTCCGCGGCTGGCAGCTGCTGTTCGGCGAGTGGCCGGACCGCGACTTCGTGGACCCGGGCGCGCCGCTGACGTTCGTCCTTGCCGCGTTGACGCAGCTCGTGGGCGGACGCGGCACGTGGTCCGAGATCGTCTTCTGCGTGACGGCGCTCTCCGTCTCGACGGCACTCACGTTCTGGTCGGCGAAACGGGCCTCCGGGTCGATCGTCATCGGCACGCTGGCCGCGCTGTTCCAGGCGGTCCTGCTGCCGCGCTACTACAACTATCCGAAGGTGCTGCTCTACGCGGTGGCGTTTCCGCTGCTGTGGTCCTATGTGGATCAGCCGACGACGAAGAAGCGCGTCGCGATGGCGGTCCTGAGCGTGACCGCGCTGCTCTTTCGCCACGACCACGGCCTGTTCATCGGCCTGGCATCGGTGGCGACCATCGCGCTGCAGGCGCACGTGGGGTGGCTCGCGCGTCTGAAGCATCTGGCGGCCTACGTCGTGCTGACGGTCGCCTGCGCGCTGCCGTACCTCGGCTGGCTGCAGCTGCAGGGCGGTGTGATGACGCACATCACGGCCGCCAGCGCGTGGGCGCAGCGCGACCGCGCCAGGGCTCCGCTCATCCTGCCCGTCTTCGCGCTGACGCCGCAGCCCGAGGAAGACCCGGTGCCCGAGGACGCCGACTGGTGGCAGCGCGGGGTCTTCGAGCAGGCGAACCGCAACTACGAGCCGTGGCTGTTCTGGCTCCTGCTCGCGATTCCGTTCGCGACGCTGGCGGCCCAGGTCGGGGGCGTCGAGGCGCGGAACGACTGGCCGCACGCCCGTCAGAAGCTCATCGTGGCGGCGCTGCTCGCACTGATCCTCTTCTGGGGGTTCATCCGCGGCAACCTCACCGTGCGGTTCGGCGACATCGGCGTGCCGTCGGCGATCCTCGGGGCCTGGCT
>CAYNUO010000016.1:8835-40043 GCA_964400405.1 uncultured Bifidobacteriaceae bacterium
TCACCGTGCGGTTCGGCGACATCGGCGTGCCGTCGGCGATCCTCGGGGCCTGGCTGCTGCGCACCGCGATACGGTCGCTGGGCATGGGGCGCGGATTCGTCGCGCGCGTGGCCGTCGCGCTGGTCATGCTCGTCGCGCTCGGAGGGACGGTCTTCGTGCTGCTGCCGCCCGTCCGCGAGCGGCTCGATCACGTCGGGATGACGGACCGTCCGCTGGGCGCCGTCGACAAGGCGAAGGCCATGACGGCGCGGCTGGTCACCTGGCCGCTCGAAGCCTGGACCTCGCCCGACGAACGTGGTCCGAGGCGCCTCGCGTTCTATGTGCGCGATTGCACGGACGGAGACGACCGCGTCTTCATCTCGCCGTACATGGCGGAGGTCCACGCGCTGGCGCAACGGGCGTTTCCTGCCGGACACGCCGACCTCCGGCCGGGCTTCTACAGCACGATGGCCGACCAGCGGCTCGCACTCGCCCGGCTGATGCGTCAGCGCGTGCCGCTCGCCATCATGCCCGCGGGAGACGACTACGACAACGTGCGGAAGGAGATGCCGCGGATCGACGCCTGGCTCAGGACCGAGTTCCGCGAGCACGGTGACGTCGAGCTCGGCGACGGCCTCGTGACGCTCTTCGTCCGGCGTGACCGCGCAGTGCGCGGCACCTGGCGCGACACGGGGTGGCCCTGCTTCAAATAGCCGCGAAGCTGCGTGCTATTCTGAACAACCTGCCGTGCCCGAGAAAGACGACACCGGCCGCCTCATCGCCGACAACCGGAAGGCGCTGCACGACTACCACATCCTCGAGACGTTCGAAGCCGGCGTGGTCCTGCTCGGCACCGAGGTGAAGTCGATCCGCGAAGGCAGCACCAGCCTGCGTGACAGCTACGCCCGGCTCGACAAGGGCGAGGTCTGGCTGCTCAACCTGCACATCGGTCCGTACAGCCATTCCGGGTACGCGTCGCATGAAGAACGGCGCCAGCGCAAGCTCCTGCTGCACAAGGCCGAGATCCGGAAGCTCGTGGGCAAGGTCGCCGAGAAGGGACTGACGCTGGTTCCGCTCCGGATGTACTTCAAGGACGGCCGTGTGAAGGTGGCCCTCGCGCTCGCGAAGGGCAAGCAGCTCCACGACAAGCGCGAGACGATTCGCCGCCGCGAGGTCGATCGCGAGACGCGTGCGGCGGTGAAGACCCGGAATCGCGGCTGATGTGCGCCGGGCAGTGGCGTCGCGGCGGTGCCGGGGCGGTTGCGGTGGCGGTGCTGCTCTTCGCCTGGTCCTGGCTCCTTCGCTACAACGTGCTCGACGGCCCGGTTGCGGGGCTCACCGACGACCACTACTTCTATCTCGTCCGCGGCTGGCAGATGCTGTTCGGCGAATGGCCGGACCGTGACTTCGTGGATCCCGGCGCGCCGCTGACCTTCGTGATCCAGGCCCTCGTCCAGATCGCCGGCGGCCGCGGCACGTGGTCGGAGATCGTCTTCTGCGTGACGGCGCTGTCGCTCTCGACGGCGCTGACGTTCTGGTCCGCGAGGCGTGCGTCCGGGTCGATCGTCATCGGAGTCCTGGCCGCGCTGTTCCAGGCGGCGCTGCTGCCGCGCTTCTACAACTACCCGAAGGTCCTGATCTACGCGGTGGCATTCCCGCTGCTGTGGTCCTATGTCGACCGGCCGTCCGGCCGGACGCGCGCCGCGCTCGCCGCGTGGAGCGTGGTCGCCCTCTTGTTCCGGCACGACCATGGACTGTTCGTGGGCCTCGCCTGTGCGGCGACCATCCTGCTGCAGGCCCATGTGGAGTGGCGCGCCCGCCTGCGGCACCTGATGGCGTACGGCCTGCTGACGGTCGCGTTCGCGCTCCCGTATCTGGGCTGGCTGCAGCTGAACGGCGGCGTCGTGACGCACGTACGTACGGCGAACTCGTACTCGCAGCGTGACCGGGAGCGCGCGCCGCTGACGCTGCCGGAATTCACGTTGTCGCCGCGGGACGGGGACGATCCCGTGACGGACGACGGCGCGTGGTGGCAGCGTGGCGTGTTCGCGCACGCGACGCGCAATTATGAGCCGTGGCTCTTCTGGGTGATCGTGTTCGCGCCGGTGGCGGCGATGGCTGCCCAGGCCGGTGCCGACCGGCCCAGGAGCGACTGGCCGCATGCCCGGCAGAAGGTGCTGGTCGCGAGCCTGCTGGGCCTGGTGCTGATCTGGGGTTTCGTGCGCGGCAATCTCTCCGTTCGCTTCGGAGATGTGTCGGTGACGACGGCGGTCCTCGGTGCCTGGCTGCTCGGCGCCGGGGCGCGGTTCGTACGCGAGCCGCGCGCCGTCGCCCTGCGCGTCGCGACAGCTGTCGTGACCGCCGCCGTTGTGGCAGGCACGGTGCTCGTGCTGACGCCGTCGATGCGACGGCAGCTGGACCTGGCGGCGATGCTGGACCGTCCGCTCGGCGCCACCGACAAGGCCTGGGCGATGAAGGCCCGGCTGGTGACGTGGCCGCTCGAAGCGTGGACGTCACCCGATGCCCCGGGCCCCACACGGCTTGCCTTCTACATCCGCGACTGCACCGCCGAGGACGAGCGGACGTTCATCTCGCCGTACCTCTCGCTGGTCCACGCGCTGGCCCAGCGGCCGTTTCCCGCGGGGCACAGCGATCTGCGGCCCGGGTTCTACAACACGGCTGCCGATCAGGCGCTCGCGCTGGCGCGTCTCGAACGGCAGCGCATCCCGCTCGCCATCCTGCCGGCCGCCTACGAGAACGTGCAGCGGGAGATGCCCCGCATCCACGCGTGGCTGCAGACGGGGTTCGATGAGTTCGGCGACGTCGACCTCGGGAACGGCGATCGCGTGAAGCTGTTCGCCGGAAAGGGCCGGCAGGTCGGCACGTGGCGGCAGACGGGCTGGCCGTGCTTCCGGCAATAGCCGGGGCATACTCGCGGCCGTCGCGGTCGGCGTAGACTGATGACGCGTGGAGGCGTCGAGCCGGATCTTTGTCAGCGGGCACCGGGGGTTGGTCGGCTCCGCCGTGATGCGGCGCCTCCGGGCGGATGGACACACCGCGCTGCTGACGGCCACGCGGGACCAGCTCGACCTCCGGAATCAGGCCGCGGTCAACGAATGGTTCCGGTCGCACCGGCCGGAGTATGTGTTCCTCGTCGCGGGAACGGTGGGCGGCATCCTCGCGAACGCCACGCGGCCGGCCGAGTTCATCTACGACAACCTGATGATTCACGCCACCGTCGTTGACGCGGCGTATCGGCATGGCGTGACGAAACTGCTGTACCTCGGCAGTTCGTGCATCTATCCGCGGGAGGCGTCGCAGCCGATGGCGGAGGAGGCGCTGCTGACCGCGCCTCTCGAGCCGACGAACGAACCGTACGCGGTGGCCAAGATCGCCGGGATCAAGCTGTGCGAGGCCTATCGCCGGCAGTACGGCTGCGACTTCATCTCGGCCGTGCCGACCAATCTCTACGGACCGCACGACAACTTCGACCTGGACAGTTCCCACGTCGTCCCCGCGCTGATCCGCAAGTGCCATGAGGCGAAACGCGCGGGCGGACAGGCGGTGCCTGTGTGGGGCACGGGACGGCCGAGGCGGGAGTTCCTGCACGTCGACGACCTCGCCGATGCCTGCGTGTTCCTGATGCGGCACTACAGCCAGGCCGGACACATCAACGTCGGTACGGGCGAGGACATCTCGATTGTCGACGTTGCTTCCCTGGTCCGCGACGTCGTGCACCCTGGTGCGGCGCTGACGTTCGACCCCGCGAAGCCCGACGGGATGCCGCGCAAGCTCCTCGACGTGTCGCGCCTGCACGCCCTGGGCTGGCGCCACCGGATCGGTCTCGCCGACGGTATCCGGTCCACCTACGACTGGTTCCTGACGAGCGACGCCGCGGCCAGCCGGTCCCTGTCGCCGGCGTGACGGCCATCCTCGGCCTCTCGGCCTTCTTCCACGACAGCGCGGCCTGCCTCGTCGTCGACGGCGAGATCGTCGCCGCCGCGCAGGAGGAGCGCTTCAGCCGCATCAAGAACGACCCGGCGTTTCCGCGGCAGGCGATCGACTACTGCCTCCGCACGGCGGGCCTGCGGGCGGCCGACCTCGACTACGTCGCGTTCTACGACAAGCCGCTGGTCAAGTTCGAGCGCCTGCTCGAGACGTATCTCGCGCATGCCCCGCGCGGGTTCGCGAGCTTCTCGGCGGCCATGCCACCGTGGCTGACGACGAAGCTGTTTCTCCGCCGCGTCATCCGGCGCGAGCTGGGAAAGCCCCTCCGCGCGCCGGTCGTCTTCCTGGACCATCACGAGAGCCACGCCGCGAGCGCGTTCTTTCCATCGCCCTTCGACGATGCGGCCATCCTGACGGTGGACGGCGTCGGGGAGTGGAGCACGGCGACCGTCGGCGTCGGCCGTGGGCGCACGCTGGCGCTGACCGAGGAGATCCGCTTCCCGCACTCGCTCGGATTGCTCTACTCCGCGTTCACGTACTACTGCGGATTCGCCGTCAACAGCGGCGAGTACAAGCTGATGGGTCTGGCGCCGTACGGGCAGCCGCGCTACGTGGACACGATTCTCGAGCACCTGATCGACCTGAAGCCGGACGGCAGCTTCTGGATGGACCAGTCGTACTTCAACTACGCGGCCGGGCTCCGCATGACCAACGAGCGGTTCGACGCGCTCTTCGGCGGACCGCCGCGCGCGCCGGACGGCCGGCTGGAACAGCGGCACATGGACCTCGCGGCGAGCATCCAGAAGGTCACCGAGGAGTGCCTGCTGCGGATGGGCCGTCACGCGCATGCGGTGACGGGCCAGCGGAACCTCGTGATGGCCGGTGGCGTGGCCCTCAACTGCGTCGCGAACGGGCGGCTGCTGCGCGAGGGACCGTTCGAGCGGATCTGGATCCAGCCCGCGGCCGGCGATGCGGGCGGCGCGCTCGGCGCGGCGCTGCACGTCTGGCACCAGCTGCTGGAGCGGCCCCGGCGGATCGACGGACAGGATCGTCAGCAGGCGAGCTATCTCGGCCCCGCCTACTCGACGAGCGAGATTCGGGCCGCGCTCGACGCGCATCACGCCGTATACGACCACGTCACGGACGAAGCGGAGCTGCTCGCCCGGACGGCCGGCCTGCTCGAAGACGGCCGGATCGTCGGCTGGTTCCAGGGCCGCGCGGAGTTCGGGCCCCGGGCGCTCGGCGCGCGGAGCATCCTCGCGGACCCGCGCCGGACCGACACACAGGCCTCGCTCAACCTGAAGATCAAGTTCCGCGAGGGCTTCCGGCCGTTCGCGCCGTGCGTGCTGCAGGAACACGTGTCCGAGTGGTTCGAGACGCGCCCGGACGAGGAGTCGCCCTACATGCTGCTGGTGGCTCCCGTGGCGGCGGGGAAGCGCGTCCCGCTATCGCCGGACGAGGCCCGCACGCTGCGCGACGACCCGGACCTGATCCGGCGCGTGAACGTGCCGCGCAGCGTCGTGCCGGCCATCACGCACGTGGACTACAGCGCGCGGATTCAGACGGTGGATGCGCGCCACGGACGGCTGCAGCGGCTGATGCGGCGGTTCTTCGAACGGACCGGCTGCCCGATCGTCGTCAACACGAGCTTCAATCTCTCGTGGGAGCCCATCGTGCTGACGCCCACCGAGGCGTACGCGACGTTCATGCATTCCGAAATGGACGCGCTCGTGCTCGAGGACGTGCTGCTGCTGAAGACCGCGCAGCCCGCGGCTGTCACCGTGCCGCCACCGGCCAGGCCCGCATCCGCGCCATCGCGGGGCTCGTGGTGGCGGCGGCTCGTAAGCGGGGAGGGGTCGGCGATCGACCCGGCGCTGGCGCACCGCCGTGGTCCTGACGACTCCGATCGCTCGGTGCGTCAGTTCGCGCTCATCGGTGCGGCGCTGCTCGCCGGCATTGCCGCGTGGACGGGGTGGACGGCGGGTGTGACACCGGCCGTGATCCGCACGGCCGTTGCCGCCCTCGTCGTCGCCGTGCTCGGCGGGCTCCGGCCCAGCCTCGTCCGGCCGGTCTATCGGCTGGCGCTGACCGTGACGGCGCCCATCGGGGCCGTGGTGTCGAGGCTGGTGCTGGCGGCGATCTACTATCTGATCTTCACGCCGCTGGGCCTGCTCTTCAGGCTCATCGGGCGGGACGAACTGGTGCTCGGACGGCCGCGCGGCAGCGACACATACTGGCGGGCCACGCGCGGTCCGCGCGCGGCGCGGGACTATCTGCGGCAGTCCTGAGAGGGAGATCGATGTCGGAGTTCGAGAAGGCGGCAGCGGGTGGAGGCGGGTTCCTCGGCGACGTCTGGGACCTGCTGCGCCGCGAGAAGAAGTGGTGGCTGATCCCGCTGATCGTCGTGCTGCTGGCCGTCGCCGGTTTGATGGCGCTCGCGAGCACGGCGGCTGCGCCGTTCATCTACACGCTGTTCTGAGAGGGGATCACATGGGAGTCGTCCGCCAGCTCGTTGCGGCCATGCGGGGTCTGGGCAGCCTGCCGGCCGAGCTGCGCGCCGTGCGCGAGCAGCTCTCCGCCCTTCGTCGCGAGGTGCAGGACGCGGCCAGGTCCTCCGCGCGGGCGTCGAAGGCCTCGGCCGCCGACGCGAAGGACCCGCTGGCCGAGGTGTTCCGCGACATCAAGGTGGCGACGCGGGCGTCGGAGAAGGCGTCCGCCGAGCTGCGGCAGATGCGGGCCGACCTGACCAGGCTGCAGCAGGACGTCGACGATCGGCTCGTGCAGAACACGCTGGTCGTGACGCGGGCATCCCGGGCGCTCGAGTCACGCACCGGCGACGCCGATGCGGTTCGACTGTCCAGCCGGACCGTGCCGCTCCGCGTCGAGTCCGGCGAGTCCGATGTGGTCGAGTGGCGCCGCGTCGCCGCCGATCCACGGGCACCGGACCCCGAGGGGCGTGAATGGATGACGGTCGACCGGTGTCCCGCATGCGGGACGCACGCCCACACCGTCGTCAACCCGTGGAACAAGCTGCTGCTCCTCGACGCGGCTCCTGACGCGGGCGCCATCCGCTACGACTATGCGGTGTGTCACGGGTGCGGCCTGTGCTTCGCCACGCGCCGGCCCTTCGGCGAGCGATACCGTTTCCTGACCGCGCACTTCGGTGACGTGATCGAGAAGGAAATCAAGAGCCCGGTCCTCAACCCGTACCCGTTGAGCGATGACGATCGCGCGACCCTGCGACGGCTCGCCGCGCCGGGTGCGTTCGTCTCCGATCACCTCGGCGTTCCCAGGAGCGACTTCCTGCCGCAGCTCCTGAAGGACCGCTTCGAGAACAGCATCCACACCGATGTCATCGGCTCGCTGCTGTCCCCACGCGGCGCCCGTGTCGTCGAAGTCCGATCGAGAACGGGGACCATTCTGGACGGCCTGCGTCGCGCCTGGGACGCCGAGGTCTACGCGATGCCGATCTGGGAGAGTCAGCAGTTCCTGCTGCGCGAGGTCTACGGAATCGAGACGTCGCCGCTCATCGACTTCGACCACTTCACGATCCCGTTCGACGGGACGTTCGACCTCATCATCTGCAACCACCTCGTGACGCACGCGATCCGGCTCGATGAGTTCTTCGCGGAGGTGCGCCGGAAGCTGCGGCCGGGCGGGCACATCTACGTGCACAACGAGCCGGAGGACAACGAGTTCCTCGCCGGCAACCAGTCGATGCTGGCCACGCTGAACCCGCTGCACCTGCAGACGTTCGACCCGCCGTCGCTCGTGCGCGCGTTGTCGGCCCAGGGTTTCGAGACCGTCTTCCTGAAACACCAGAGGAACCGGAAGCTGTTCTGCCTGGCGCGGTTGTCCGAGCCGTCGCCGATGCTGATGACCGACGCCCAGCGTGACGCGCGCATCGCCGCGTATCGGAACGCGTTCGACCGGGCCGTGCTGACGCTGGACCCGCCGCTGCGTGCGCGGGTGGCAGCGGAATGGCCGGCCATCGTCGAACACGCGGTCGTGACCGGAGCCGCGGAGTTCGACGGCCGCGGCCAGTTGCGGGTGGTCGCTAGAGATTGAAGAGCAGGACGTCGGTGTGGCCGTCCGGCCTGGCCTCGAGATAGGCCAGCGCGTCCCGGAGTTCGGCCGTCGGCCGGCCGCGTTCGCCCGCGGCATCCTTGTTCAGGTCGGTGAAGTGCGTGAAGTGCGCGCGCAGGCGCTCGAGGTGCTGCACCACGTCGACGCCGGCCTGCCGCAGCGTGCCGAGGCCCACCTCCAGCTGCCAGGCGATGTGCCGTGCGGCGAGGACGTCCCGGGCTCCGTCGAGCACCTGGGACTCGAGACCCTGGACGTCGACCTTGACGAACGTGACGAGCGGCAGCGGAATCCCGTGGCGCCGGACCCAGTCGTCGACCGTCAGCATCTCCACCTCGACCTCGTCCGGGTTGACGCCGGCACCGGCGGCGCCGGCGACGATCTGATGTCCGCCGGGAAAGCGGCTCCGGCGCAGCCGCGCCGTTCCCGTGCGCGCGCCGATTGCGACCTGATCCGGCAGCACGAGGCCTTCGAGGCCGTTCTCGACGACGGTGCGCACCAGGGCTTCGTAGTTCAGGGCGTCCGGCTCCGCGCAGTACGCCGCGGTGATGTCGCCAAGCACGACGCGCGCAACCGACGTATGTCCGATATTGGCGCCCAGATCGAGCATGATGCCGCCGACCGCCACCTCGCGCGTCTGCAGGATGCTGCGGTACGGCACGGACTGCTTCTGCAGCCACGGCGAATCCGGCGCGGCGTCCTTCGGCTTCAGCGCCGGAATCCAGTACGGCACCGCATCCGACGTGCTGCGCACCAGTTGCGCTGACGGCGCCTGCAACACCCTGTGCCGCGCGTAGCCCGGCGACGAGACGAGGAAGCGCGCCAGGCGGTCTCGGGCGTCGGTCTCGGCCGCCCGGTGCCGCGCAATCGCGAGCTTCGACGCCATCAGGCCCCGGATGATGTCCGTGGACGGCACGCTCCGGTGCAGGCGCGCATGCTGCGCCTTCAGACGCCGGAGCTGCTCGGCCTTCGCCGCGTTCGTGTCCTCCAGCCGTCGCACGTCCGCGGCGAGAGCCAGCACCTTCATGTGCTCGCGCTCCGCCCTGTCCTTGAGATCCCGTCGCTCGGCCACCAGCTGGGCGACCTTCTCCCGCAGCAACGGCACGGCATCGGGGCGGACAGGCTCTGCCGGAGCGCCGGGGCCTGGAGCCGCGTCGTGGTGAGTGGTGGTTGCGCGGCGTGTCTTCGCTGCGGGGACGCGAACGGGAGGATCTCCACCGAGCGTCCGGAGGAGGAGACGCGCGGCCGACGTGGCCCGCGCCGTGAATCGTTTCAACACGGACGTATGCCCAAGGAGACTAGCACGGCCGGAAGCATATAATTCCGCGCGGTGAAGTTCTTCCGCCGCCGTTCCGGCACTGACACACAGCAGAGACAGGAAACCACGTCACGCGATCGCGGTCCCGGCCCCGTGGACCCGGCACCTGCAACGGACCCGGAGCCGCCTCGGGCCGCCGATGCCGCGTCCGCGCGGCACGACGTGAACCGGCTCCGCGTGCGCTGGAAGCGCGAGCGGACCGCACGCAAGGAAACGGCGGAGCGCCTCCGTCGCCTCGAGGACCGATTCGCCAGCCGTGAACGCTCGCTGGCGTTCGCGCGCGGACAGAGCGCGCGGCTCCGCGCGAACGTGCTGTCGTGGGAGGTGGTGCGCCAGTCGCTGCCGCTCCGGCTCGTGTCCGCTCATGCCCGCGCCGCGCAGCCCGAAGCGCGCGGGCGCGAGCAGCGATTCCTTGCGGCCTCGCCGGCCTACGCCCGGGCGCAGGCGGGGGAGCCTTCGCCGGCCGACGGGCCGCCCATCGCGCGGACGACCGTGCAGGGACTGTCGTGGAGCGTGCCGGTCATGCGCGAAGGTGACGAGCAACCCGACTCGGCCTGGATGCGCAAGCAGAAGTTTCCCTACCGCGCCATCGTGCTGACGCGGGAGCTGTCCCTCGGCGGCGTGATGCTCGATCTCGGTGCGAACACCGGCCGCATGTCGATCCCGCGCGCGATCCTCGGCGACGCCACCGCCGTGTACTGCGCCGAGCCGGACCCGGTGAACTACGCGTGCCTGGTCCGCAACGTCGTCGACAACGGCCTGCGGGGTCTGGTGATGCCGGACCATCTGGCCGTCGGGTCGTACGACGGCGAGGCCACGCTGCAGCGGTCGCGGTTCTCCGGCGGCCACCGTCTGGTGGACGACCCGGGGCAGGCGCCGTCCGAAGTCGTGACGGTGCCGATGCGGACGCTTGACGCGTGGATCGCCGGACTCGGCGTGGACCCGGATCTGGTGACTTTCGTCAAGATGGACGTGCAGGGGTGGGAGGCGCACGTCTTCGCCGGCGCGACGGGCCTGCTGGCGCGGCGCCACGTTGCGTGGCAGGTCGAGGTGAGTCCGTTGCTGCTGGGGCGGGCGGGGACCGCGCTGCCCGCGTTCTACGCGACGCTGCGGACGCACTTCAACCGCTTCACGGACCTCAACAAGGAGCACCCGTCGCCGCGCGGCCGATCCACGGACGAACTGGAGCAGGCGCTGAGCTACCTGACCGAATCGTCTCGTGAGGAGACCGACCTGCTGCTCTTCAACATCTAAGGCCGGCCGCCGGATCCGTTACGCCGGCGTTGGCGGTGCCGGCTTCCGCATTTCCCGCTCGATGGCGTCCGCGAGCGCAGTGGCCACCGGCACGTCGGCACCGAGCGGCCGGACGAACTCGATTGCGCGCTCGGCGACGGTGCGCCGCCGGGCCTCGCGCTCGTCCGGGGGCAACGCGAGCAGCGCGTGCACCTGCTGGACGTGCTGTTCGAAGGACTCCGCCACGTCGACGAACCCGCCCTGCTCCCTGAGCAGGTAGTGGAAGTGCAGCGTGCTCTGCTGCCCGTCCGCGGCGCTGCCGGCCAGCACGGAGAAGACCGGCCGGCCCAGGAGCCCGGCTTCGATCTCGGCGCTGGTGTTCAGGCCGACCACGGCGTCGCTGTGCCAGAGGCACTCGTAGAGACCCTGCGGTGTCCGTGACGCCGTCCTCACGACCACGGCTCCAGGGTCGTCGAACGGCCGGAACGCCGTCGCCGCGAGATCGTCGACGCCCAGGTCCAGCTTCGTGCCGGGGAGATCCTTCCCGATCAACGCGACATCCGGATGGGGGCGGACGATCACGTTGCAGTGACGGACGTCCTCGGAGGGCGCCGTGCGCAGCGCCTGCAGCCACCGCGTGATGAACGGAATCTCGTCGCCGCTGACGAAGGCGGACGAGCAGAGGTAGATCAACGCGGGGCGGGTCGGGTCGAGGCCCATCGTTCCGAAGAACCGCTCCCTGGAGACCTGCGGTGCGCAGGCGAGGAACTCGTCGAACCGCGGCGCGCCGGCCACCACGACGCGCGCGGCGGGGACGTTGTGCAGCGTGGTCGCTTCGTCGCGCTGCCGCTGATTCCACGTGAACACCTTGTCCGGCATCGCGTGGATCTCGCCCTTCGTGCTGAGGTTGTCCCAGCTGTAGACGAGCAGCCCGACGGGCACGCCGAGGTTCCGGGCCGCCTTGACGACCTCCACCTGCGTGGACGAATTGAGGGCGACGAGGGATGACACGAGGACCGCGTCGTAGCCGCCGTCGGCCACGAGCGCCGTGCAGGCAGGGTCCGGAGGAATCAGCGTTTCCATCCACGCCAGTGCTTCCTTGATCCGGGCCACGTCCGACACCGGCAGGGCCAGGCCGCTGTCACTCAGCGCGGAATCGACGACGGTGTCGTCGGCCAGCGCCCCGCGGAGCAGGCGGTCGAAGGCCCGGCGCCTCAGCTTGCCGGCGCCCCGGAACGGTGTCTCGAGATAGCGAACGTAGTTCCGCGTGCGGCGCAACAGGTTGACCGCATACCGCTGCTCGCTTCGCTTGACCGGTACCGGGATGAAGGTGATGTTCGGATGCGCGGCCAGTTGGTCGACGGCCGCCACGGGGCCCTTGGCCGACGGCGAGTGCCAGCCGATCGCGATCGTGTGGCCCCGATCCGCGAGCGTCTGCATCGTGTCGGCGAACGGGCGCAGGTACGGCGGGGAATTCAGCAGCAGGAGCAGCTTCATGTCGACGGGCAGGAAGGAGCCATCTTAATCCACCAGGGCGGTTGCCTGTGGTCGTTCGGCGCCGCGGCTGCCGGCCGGGCGGTGTGCGACACTACTGCGCGATGCGTGAGTCCCTGCTTCGACGGTTCGGCCTCCGTCTTGCGCCGCTCTTCAATCCAGCGGCGGAGGACGAGCGCCGCGGACGCAAACAGATTCTCGAACTGCTGCGGTCCCAGAAGGCCGCGCACGCGGCTGAACGCACCAGGGTCGAAGCGCTGAAGAAGGAAGTCGACGCGCTGAAGAAGGACGTGCACGGGCTGACGGAGCGTCTGGCCGGCACGAGGAAGGTCGTCGAGTCCGGATTCGCCGGACAGCGGAAGGCCGCCGACGTGCTCAAGGACGACCTGCGCGAGCTGCAGGGCGATCACTCGCAGCGCATCAGGAGCACGATTTCCCGGCAGAGCGCGTTCCTGAAGGGCGTGCTGGGTTCGACGCAGGCCATTTCGCAGCAGGCCGTGACGCAGCAGCAGGTCATGCAGCGGCTGGCACGCATCGCCGCCGGCACGCGGCCGATTCTGGTCGGCCCGTGGGCCGGTGAAGTCGGCTTCGAGCTCATCTACTGGATTCCGTTCGTCCGCTGGTTCGTCGAGCACTTCGCCGTGGACCCGGCCCGTCTCGTCGTGGTGTCCCGCGGAGGTCCGGTGTCGTGGTACGGGGAGCTGGCTGCCGGCTACCTCGACGTGCTGGACCTGGCGGGCCCTCGCGGTGCGGCGCCCAGCGGCGTGACGCTCAAGCAGCGGCACATCGGGCCGCGGGATCGCCGGCTCATTCGTCTGGTCAGCCGCCGCATCGGCGCGATGCCGTCCGTCCTGCATCCCGCGTATCTCTACGGCATGGCGGCGACGTATCTGGACGGCCAGACCGGCGTGCGACCGCTGCTGCAGACGCTGCGCTACCGCACGATCACACCGCCGCCGCGAACGCTGGTGCCAGGGTTGCCAGCCGAGTATGTGGCGGCCAAGTTCTACTTCAGCGCTGCGTTCCCGGACACGACGGCAAACCGCCGGTTCGTCAAGGATGTGCTGTCCCGCGGTACTGCGGGTCTTCCCGTCGTGCTGCTGGATCAGGGCACAGCCGTCGATGACCACGGCCAGTACTCGGACGCGCGGCATCTGTCGCTGGCGTCGCTGGGCGTCACCTTGACGCCGGCGAACAACCTCGAGGTGCAGACCGCCGTGGTCGGGCACGCGCGGGCCTTCGTCGGCACCTATGGCGGCTTCTCCTACCTGGCGCCCATGTGCGGCGTCGAGGCAACCGTGTTCCACTCGGTCGCCGAGTACTACCTGCACCACCGGTATCTCGCCGATCTCGCGTTCTCCCGGTTGCACGCCGCGCCGCTGACCGTGATTCCGACGTTCGCCGCCGGCCTGCTGGACGGCGGACTGGTGACGGCCGCGAGTGCAGGTGCCGCCCATCGGGGATGAAGGTCCTCTTTTCCATCAGCCATCCAGGTTTCCTCAGGAACTTCGAATCCGGCCTGCGGCACCTGCTGCTGCGCGGCCACGCGGTGCACGTCCTGCTCGGCAAGGACGCGGACCCCGACAGCGTGACGGGCGCGGCGCTTCAGGTGCTCGACCGCGTTGACCCCGGCGATGGGCGCCTGACCTCCAGCGTGCTGCCCGGAGGCGGCAACGCCTGGACCGCGCTCGCGACGGACCTGCGTGCCGCCCGCGACTACTGGCGGTACCTCCGACCCGAGTACGACGACGCTCCGCTGCTGCGCAGCCGGGCCCGCATCGAGACACCCGCATTCGCCGTGGGCGTGGAGTCGTGGGTGCGGCACGCGCCCGTCCGCCGCATCGCGGACGCCCTCGTCCACGCCGCGGAACGCCGGCTTCCCATTCCGGATGGACCGGGGGCGGCGCTCGACGCCTTCGAGCCGGACGTCGTCGTCGTGACGCCGCTGCTGTACTTCCGCTCGGACCAGGTCAACGTGCTGCGAGCCGCCCGCGCCCGCCGGTTGCCCGTGGTCTACGCCTCGGGCAGCTGGGATCACCTGACGACAAAAGGGCTGCTGCACGAGCAGCCCGACCTCGCGCTGGTCTGGAACGACGCGCAGATCGAGGAGTGCGTCAGCCAGCACGGACTCGAGCGAGGCCACTGCCGCGCCACCGGTGCGCAGGCCTTCGACCACTGGTTCGAGCAGCGGCCGCAGGTGGACCGCGCTACGTTCTGCGCCACGGCCGGCGTGCCGGCCGACCGCCCGCTGCTGCTGTATCTCTGCTCGTCGGTGTTCATCGCCGGTGACGAGCGCCCGTCCGTCCGCGCCTGGCTGGCGGCCATCCGCGGCGCCGAGGAGCCGCTGCGATCGGCCGCGGTGCTCATCAGGCCGCACCCGCAGAATGCGTCGCAGTGGCGCGACGAAACCTTCGACGACGGGTTGACGGTCGTGTGGCCCCGTGAAGGGGCCAACCCGGTCGGAGAGGCCGCCCGCGCGGACTTCTTCCACTCGCTGTGGTTCAGCAGCGCGGTCGTCGGCGTGAACACCAGCGCGCAGATCGAGTCGGCCATCGTGGGGCGGCCGGTCTTCTCCATCCTGTCGGACCGCTACGCCGGGACGCAGTCCGGCACGCTGCACTTCCGCCATCTGCAGAAGGCCGGAGGCGGGCTGCTGCACGCGGCGGCGTCGCTCGGTGAGCATGTGGCGCAGCTGCGGGCGTCGATCGGGTCGACCTCGCACGACGAGCAGGCCGCCCGTTTCGTGGACGCGTTCGTTCGTCCGTGCGGCCGCGACATCCCCGCTGGACGCGTGTTCGCGGAGGCCGTCGAGACAGCGACAGTCAGGATTCGCCCCGTGTCCTCTGACTGGCGCGTGACCCTCGTCCAGCGGCTGCTCGCGCCGTTCGCACCGGCCGCGCTGCACGCCAGCCAGCTCCGCGCGACCAGCGCCTCGCCGCGCTTCCAGACGTCGTTCCTGCCGCTGCCACCCGCGCCGGGCCCGGCCGGCGGGCCGCCGAAGCGCATGCTGTGGGTGGCGGCTGTGCCCGAGGACGTCGAGCGCTTCGTCCCGCTGTCCGCGGCTGTCGCCGCGGCCGGGGGCCGCATCCTGCTGTGCGTACCCGACGGCAGCGCGGCGGGGGCCGCGGCCAAGCGCGCGGGGAAGAGGCTCGAACGGTGTGTCGTCGTCGGCCTGCCGGATGACCCGGTCCAGATACGGCTGCTGCTCCGCAAGTTCAGGCCGGCGCGGGTGGTGTCGTTCCGCGAATCCGCCGGCGCACCCGTCGTCGAACGGGCGGTCCGTGCGGCGGGCGCGATGGGGCTTCCGGCGATGTTCGTGCCGCGCGCAGAGGCCGACGGTGCGGTGCTAACCTAGTCGGTCGTGACCCGGCCCGCCATCTTTCTCGATCGCGACGGCACGCTGATCGATGAGGTTGGTGACGGCTTCCTCAGGACCACGGCGGACCTGGCGCTTTATCCGTGGTCGGCGAGCGCGGTGAGACGGATCAACGACGCCGGACTGCTTGCCATCGTCGTCACGAATCAGTCCGGCGTGGCGCGGGGGTTCTTCGATGAAGCCTTTCTTGATGAGGCCCATCGCGTGCTGAACGGGCAGCTTGCCGGCAGCGCGGCCCACATCGACGCGTTCTACTACTGTCCGCATCATCCTGACGCCAGCGTGGTCCGGTATCGCGCGGCGTGCGAGTGCCGGAAGCCCGAGCCGGGGCTGCTGATCCGCGCGGCCCGGGAACTCGGCGTGGACCTGGAGCGGTCCTGGATGGTGGGAGATACGTGGCGCGACGTGGACGCCGGGCGCCGTGCCGGAGTCCGGTCGCTGCTCGTGATGAGCGGTCAAGGTCGTGAGGCTGCGGCGCATCCGCCGGGTGACGTGGAAGTCGCGGCCATTGTTGAGAACGTGGAGGAGGCGGTTGCCTGGATCCTGCAAAACCGTGAGTGACGCCCGGAGGCCCGGGGCATGAAGTTGCTGGTGCTGGGCATGTCGCCGCAGTTTCTGCGGCCGTTCGTTCCGGCGATTCAGGAACTGGCACGGCGGGGTCATCTGCTGACGGTGGCGTGGACCGCGGAGTCCCGGGGCGGCGAGTCGCGTCTGGATGAACTCGGCGCGACGCCCGGCGTGACGTGCCGCCTCGTGCCGGGCCGCCGGTCCGAGCACTGGGAGGAAGTGGCGCTGCTCCGTCGGAGCTGGAACTACCTGCGCTACCTCGAGGAGCCCTATCGGTCAGCGGGCAAGCTGCGCCAGCGGGCGTTCATGAAGGCGGCGCGCGTGCTGTTCGATGCGGCGACCCCCGTCGACGATGCGTGGGCGGACCTGGCGCTGTCGCTGTCGGATCGCGAACGGAATCGGCTGCGCCGGGTCGTGGACCTGGTCGAGCGCGTGCTGCCGGTCGACCCGGTGTGCGACGCGATCCTCGAGGAGGAGCGGCCGGACGCGGTGCTGCTCACGCCCCTGGTGGACCTGAATGCGTCGTCCCAGGCGGACTTCGCGCAGGCCGCCAGGCGACGGGGGATCCCCATCGGGATGCTGGTGTACAGCTGGGACAACCTCAGCACCAAAGGTGGTCTCCACGTCATGCCGGACCGGGTGTTCGTGTGGAATCAGCGACAGGCACTCGAGGCCAGGCGTCTGCACGGCGTGCCCCGGGAGAGCATCAAGATCGTCGGTGCGCCACGGTTTGACGCGTTCCTGGCCTGTGAGCGTCAGCGTCCGCGGGGCCAGTTTGCCGGAGCACTCGGATTCTCCGGGAAGTTGCCGATCGTGCTCTACGTGTGCTCCTCGGCGTTCGTCAGCGGGCAGGAGCTCCCGTTCGTCCGGCAGTGGCTGACGGCGCTGCGGACGTCCGGAGTGCCCGCGCTGGCCGGCGTCAACGTGATCGTGCGTCCTCATCCGGACATTGCTCTCACCGCGCCAGACGAACGCGCGGAGAAGGTCGACCTTGGCGACGAGCAACGGGCGACCGTGTGGCGGCCGTTCGACGACCCGCGCGCCGTGGTGCTGGGCACGCCGTCGCGGCATCCGCAGAGTCTCTTCGAGTGCATCGCCCATAGTTCCGTCGTTGTCGGCCTGAACACCACCGCCGAGATCGAGGCGGGTCTGCTCGGACGGCCTGTGCTGTCCGTGCATGCCGGAGGGGCGGCGGACGGACAGACCAGCACGCTGCACTTCCGGTACCTGCTGGAGGAGGAGGGTGGCTGGGTCCGAATGGCCGCGGACATGGCGGAACATGTCACGCAGTTGCAGGAAGCCCTGAACGCGTCCGACGAGCAACGCCGGGAGATTCAGCGGAAGGCCCGCCTGTTCGTCCGGCCCCGGCGCGTGCGCAAACCGGTCACGCCGATTCTGGCCGACACCATCGAGCGTGAGATGGGCGCCCTCAGCGGCGCCGTTCCTCCCGCGGCGTGACGGTCATGGCGTGTCATGATTGAGGTCTGAATGTCCTACGCACACGACTACATGCGCCGTCTCGCGCAGTTGCTCGCCTCGCTGGATGAGGTCCAGTTCGACGCCGCCCTCGCGCTGCTGCGCCGGACGGGTGTTTCCGGCGGGAAGGTCATGCTCGCGGGCAACGGCGCCAGCGCCGCCATGGCGAGCCACATCGCGGTGGACCTCACGAAGGTCGCCGGCATCCGGGGTGTCGCCTTCAACGACGCGGATCTCATTACCTGTTTCGCCAACGACTACGGGTACGAGCACTGGATGGCGCGCGCCGTCGGCGCGTATGGCGCGTCCGGAGACACGCTCGTGCTGATCAGCAGCAGCGGCCGGTCACCGAGCGTGCTGAACGCCGCCGCCGAAGCCACCCGGATGGGCATCCCGGTCGTGACGCTGACCGGTTTCGCGCCCGACAATCCCCTTCGCGCGTCCGGCGCCGTGAACCTGTGGTGCGACGACCGGCGTTACAACATGGTCGAGGCCACGCACCAGGCGTGGCTCGTGGCGATGGTGGACGCCCTCGCCGGCATTCCCGTGGAACCGGCCGCGGACGCGGCACATGAAGCGGTCTGAGCCGGCACGGCCTGCTCAGTAATACGTTCGCCAGTCGGTCGTGCGGCCCGCACGGAGTCCGGCGGTGAGCACGTCGGACGCAGACCGGCCGGCAAACTGCGCGTCGCGTCCCCGCGTCGCGAGCCACAGCAGCACATGGAAGAACCCGGTAGCGGCCCAGTCATCAGGCCGGGCCAGCATCAGCGGGAGGTCGTCGAAGGGGATCGCCACAATCGCGCCCTCGACCGACGTCCGCATCGAGGCCACCTGCGCCGGTGAGATGGGCGCGCCGAGCAGCACGAACTGGTAGGACGTCGCCAGCCGCTCGGCAACCAGCGCGTACGGGACGTCGTCCCCGCGGATCTCGAGGCCGGTTTCCTCCCGCACTTCCCGCCGCGCCGTCTCCAGCAGGGCCAGGCCGGGGTCGTCTCCAATCGGGTGCTTCTGGGCGCCGCTCACCGTGTGCAGCAGGCCCGCGGCAGCGTCACAGAATGCCGACCGGCGCTGGACGAACACCTCGCGCCGCTCGTGGCAGACGAGCAGCACGCTGGCGCTCAATACGAAGGGGGCCTGCCCGGCTTCGCGCAGCGCCGAGATCACGGCGTACTCCGCGTGGCGGTAGGGCAGGACGATGCGCCCGTCGCGTTCGGAGGCCGAGCCGCTGAGGATCGCCTGTTCCTCATTGAACCGGCCCGGCTCCGCCAGCCGCTGGCGTTGAGCGGTGACGGCGGCCCGGAGGCCGTCGGGGTCGGGGAGCGCCCCCACGTGCTGCAGCACGGGCACGCCCATGTCGAGCGCGAGGAGTTCGATCCGCTCCGGAAGGAACGCGCGGAGTCCCGTCAGGGCGGGTTCCACGGAGGAGGTTCGCTGCACGCCGGGTGTGCGCGGAAGACTATCCGGCAGGCTGGGCGACCCGCGTGAAGACCGCATAGTGGTTCGGCACACCCCACTCGCGGATGAAGGCCGCGTCCGTGTCACAGAACTCGGCCAGTTCGTCGAACGTGCCGGAGACGATCAGCCGGATCAGGCGCCGGTAGGACTCGGCCAGGGCGTGTGCCTCGGCGCGGGCGGCGGCCGTGGCCATCACGCTCGGTGACTGCACCAGGGCGTCCAGCTCCGCGAGCAGCGCATCAGCGCGTGCGGCCGCCGACGTGTCGACGCCGTCGACCAGCCCGTCCGTGATCCCGACCAGCTGCTGCCAGAGCGCTTCGACATCGAGCGTGTCGTCCACGATGAAGATGCTCTTGCCGAACAGATGGCCGAGGCGGCTCCGTTCGATGAAACGCTGCTGGCTGCGGACGCGCGCGTCGGGTGCCTCCAGCTTCTTGAACCAGTGGACCTCGAGGCTGTCGTCGTAGCCCGGCCACGCCGAGTACAGGCTGAACCCGGCCTCATGCATCGACCGGCACAGTTCGCGCGCGTCGATGAAGTAGGCGAGCCGGACGAACGGATTCTCCAGGACGTCCATGATCCACGAGTCGAGTGACCGCCGGTGCGGGATGCTGGCCCACTTCGTCGCAAAGAGGCGATGCGCCACCTCGCGACGCGGCTGATTCGACTTCCGGCAGCCTGCCGCGTGGACGGCCTTCAGCATCAGCTCCGTCACGCAGCTCGCCGGGTCGTAGAAGCTGAACACCGCGTGACCTTCGTCCACCAGAAGATCGCGGAACAGGTCGATCCAGACCGACTCGGGCTTCACCGTGTAGATGAACCCTTCGGCGATGACCAGGTCGTACTGCCGTGCGGCTTCCGGGCGTCCCGCGAACCGGGAGATGTCCGTGTCGAGGATCGCCTCGAGGCCGGCCGAGAGTCCGAACCGGGCGAAGTACTCGCGTACCGTCGAGTGGGCTCTGGCGTTGGGCTCGACCAGCGTGCACGAAGCGCCCCACTGGGCGAAGACCAGCGCGTTTTCGCCGGTGTCCGGACCGAACTCGATCAGCCGCGCCCCGCGGAACGAGCGGGGCGGGAGCTTGAGCTTGTCGGTGAACGCGCGCCGGCGCATCTGCTCGTGCGCCCGGAGCCCGTCCGCCGACTCGAAACCGCTGTAGGTCGGGAAGATGTCCTGCGCGGCGTAGTAGTCGAAGAGCTTGCCGTAGGGATTTCCGGCCGGCGGCGGGAAGGGCGGATTGATCACGGTGGTGACGGCGTGTGGCCGGTAGCGTACCACGTGTTGACGCGTTGTCGCCCCGCGCACGCGACATGTACACTGGCCGTGCGCCGGACCGTCTACTTCAATGCTTCAGACCAAGCTGATCTCCCTGGGCGGCCGCCCGCTCCTGCTCGCCAGACCACAGTCCAATCACTACGGTCACCTGGCACTTGAGATTCAGGTGGCGATTTCGCGTGCGCGGCAGAGAGGGTGGGATCTGTTCCTGCTTCGTGACGCGGACGCCGTCGGTCCGGCACTCTACGAACTCGATACCGCCGCCGTGCGGATGTTGAGGCCGACGATGGGAAACCGCCTCCGGATCCTCGCGCATACGGCGGCCCCCTCGGCGCTGGAAGCCTGCCGGTCCTTCCTGCATGCACGGGTGGACGAGGTCAGGGCCGAGCTGGCAGCCGCGGCCTGGCGGCATCGGCGCAGGTTTGTCTCTCTGTCGCAGGATCTCAGGCGCCACCTCAAGGACCTTGAGAAGACCTGGCAGGTGCCGCGTCCAGAGGTGGTGAGCGAGCTGGACCAGATGTTCGCCGCCGACACGTACGTGGCTCGTCGCCGCATCGCGGAGCCGCTGGAGATGCGCTTCGCGCCGGAGGTCGCCGAGCGGGCGAGGGCCGAGGCAGCGGCGATCGGCCTGACGGACGACATGAAGCTGGTGGCCGTGCACTGCCGTGAGGACGGCTACAAGGTCGGACGGGACACGGCCACGAAGGGGTCACGGCGGGCGGACGCGATGCGCAACGCGCGCATCGAGACGCACTTCCCCGCGATCGACTACCTGGTGGGACTCGGCTATACCGTCGTGCGCGTCGGCGACCCGTCGATGACGCCGGTGAGCCGGCCGGGCGTGCTCGACCTCGCCACGCATCCGAAGCGTACCGGCCTGGCTGAGCTGGTGTGCATGTTCCGCAGCCGGTTCCTCATCTGCGGAGAGTCCGGCCCGCTGAACGTGTCGTACCTGACGAATACACCGGTGGCGATCGTCAATTCGACGTGCCCCGTCGGGGGATATCCGATCCGGCGGGACGGCTTCTACCTGCTCAAGCGGGTGGTGGACCGGGTCACGCGCCAGCCCCTGTCCCTTCGTGACATGTTGACCCTCGAATACCTGAACAGCGTCAGGGACCCGACGAAGTTCATCTATCTGGACAACTCACCGGACGAGATTCTCCGCGCCACCAGGGAGATGCTGGAGTGGTGCGACGGTACCTACCAGGAGGTCGAACGGCAGGTCGCCTTTCGCGAGTACGCGACGCGTGTGGCGGTCTCGCTGCGCGACCAGGTCCGGTACGTGGCCAAGCACGGCCCGGATCGGGGTTTTCTCGGGGACGGGCGTCTCTTCCGCTTCGTCGCGGAGTCGCAATTCCCGGCCGACGCGTAGCGCCCGTCGTGCCGGCCCTTCACCGTGTATTTTTGCTACACTACAAGCTCTCCTCGCGATGCGGAAGGGTCGCTCTGACGCCGTCTGGTGCCGGGCGTGCCGCACACGCCATTTCGACCCTCATCCAGGCACTGGATCTGCCATGTTTCCTGTTTCAGTGTGAGTCGGCATGGCACTCGTGTGCGGGTTTCTGTAGGCGAGAGGGCGAAGCTTTGTACTCTGGCCGATCGATGATGACGCTCCCGGTTCCGTCGCGGCGCACGACCCCGAACCCACGGTCAGGGGTGGCGGCGTGAGGGTGCTTTTTGCCGTGACCCACCTGGGGCTGCTGCGCCACTACCAGCCGGTGCTGCGCGAGCTGATTGCCCGGGGCCACACCCTTCACGTCGTGTGCCAGGACGCCGCGCGGGGGCTGTTCGAGGCGTCTGACCTCCGGCTGGTCACCGGCGGTGTCGAAGGCGTGACCTTCGACGCACTTCCCGAGCGACCGCCAACGCTGTGGACCGAGTTCGCGGACTGGTCCCAACTCGTCATGGACTGGCTGCGCTACCTCAGCCCGGCGTTCCGGGACGCGACCGCGCTGCGCACGCGCGTCGAGGGTCAGGTGCCCCAATGGAGCCGCCGGCTCATCGAGGCGTTCCGACGCTTCGACGAGGATGGACGCGGTGCCCTCGCGGCGCTCAAGGCGACCGACGCGGTCGTGCCTCCGGCCCAGAGCTGGCTGGACTTCGTCCGCGACTGGCGCCCTGACCTCGTGCTGGTCTCTCCGTACGTCTACGTCGGCTTCGGGCAACGTGACCTGGTGAAGGCCGCGAAGCTCCTCGGGGTGCCGTCGGCCGCATGCATCGCCAGTTGGGACAACCTGACGAACAAGGGTGTCATCAGCACGATGCCGGACCGCGTGTTCGTCTGGAACGACGCACAGCGGACTGAGGCCGTGGAACTGCACGACGTGCCGTCCGAGCGCGTCGTGGTCACCGGCGCGCAGTCGTTCGACCGGTGGTTTGGCCGCCAACCCAGCCGGACACGGGAGGAGTTCTGCCGTGTCGTGGGCCTCGACCCGACGCGGCCGATCGTGCTCTATCTGGGCTCGTCGGATTTCATCGCGCCTCGCGAGGGGCGGTTCGTCCGCGAGTGGATTGGTCTCGTTCGCGCGGCGTCGGATCCGCTGCTGTCGACGGCGGGTGTCCTGATTCGGCCGCATCCGAAGAACTTCGCGCAGATCGCCGCGCTCGACCTGTCGGGGATTGGGAACACGGTGGTCTGGCCCGCCCAGGTGCGGACGTTCAACCCGGATTTCGACTCGGATTTCTTCGATTCCCTCTTCCACAGCGACGTGGTGGTCGGTATCAACACCAGCGCCCAGATCGAAGCGGCCATCGTCGGCCGCGCGGTGTGTACGTGGAAGACCGACGAGTTCGCGCACTCCCAGGGCGGCACGCCCCACTTCCAGCACCTGGCGTCCTCCGAACACGGGATGCTCTTTGTCGCCGAGTCGGAGGAGGAGCACCTCGAGCATCTTGCCCGGCTGTTGCGGAACCCGGCCGAGGTAAAGGCCCGGACCGAAGCCTTTGTCAGGTCGTTCGTGCGGCCCAACGGGCTCGAGACGGCTGCGGGGACGGTATTCGCGGACGCCGTCGAGGTGCTGGGCCGGCTGAAGCCCGCGCCGATCCCCGTCTCGCTCCCGAAACGGGCCGCCAGGATCGCGCTCACTCCGCTCGCGGTCCTCGCGCGGCGGCTGAACACCGGCCGCTCACTGTGGACCTGGCCTCTGCAGGGTGTCTTCTCGCTGTATGTCCTGTTCCTGAGGGTGCGTGAATGGGCCAAGCTCCGCTACGATCGGGTGGCGGAGGCGTCTGGACGGGCGCGGCGGGCCTTCCGTGAGCGTGTGTCGTCCGTCCAGGTGTGGGCCGGCAAGCGGCTCGCCGCCCGAAGGAAGCGGCCGCGCTGGCTGAAACCCCCACGCTGGGACACGGTGGAGAAGGCCAGCCGGAGATCTGCGCGCGCGGCGATGAGAACGGGCCGCACGGCGACGCGGCGTGTGGCGGAAGGGTGGAGGCGGGGGCGAAAGACCACGCGACGGGCGGTCGGCGCCCTCCGTGCGGTCCTCGGCGGTGCGAAGCGGCGTCTCCTGGCCCAACCTCGCCGGGATCCCGTCGACAGGACGTAGGCAGGCGGACTCAATAACGATATGCACACACCACAGAGGGCGCTGGTCACGGGCGGCGCAGGTTTCATCGGCAGCCATCTCGTCGACCGTTTGCTGGACGACGGCTGCCACGTCACCGTCATCGACAACTATTCGACCGGCCGCCCGCAGAACCTCCAGCATCGCGCAGGGAATCCGGCGCTCGCCGTCCATCAGCTGACGATCGAGGATTACGACGCCATCCGGCCGCTCTTCGACGGCGTGTCGTGGGTCTTCCACATGGCGGCGCTCGCCGACATCGTGCCGTCGATCCAGCGGCCGCTCGACTACTACCGGTCGAACGTCACGGGCACGGCCAACGTGGTGCAGGCGGCAAAGGAAGCCGGCGTCCAGCGGTTCCTCTACACCGCGTCGTCGTCCTGCTACGGCATCCCCGACGCCTATCCGACTCCGGAGACCGCCGAGATCCGCCCGCAGTATCCGTACGCCCTCACCAAGTGGCTCGGCGAGCAGATCGCGCTGCACTGGCAGCAGGTCTACGGATTGCCCGTGACCTCGCTCCGCCTGTTCAACGTCTACGGACCGCGGTCGAGGACGTCGGGCACCTACGGCGCCGTGTTCGGTGTCTTCCTGGCCCAGAAGCTGGCCGGCAAGCCGTACACCGTCGTCGGCGACGGCACCCAGACGCGTGACTTCACCTATGTCACCGACGTCGTGGACGCGTTCGTGACGGCGGCGCGGAACGAGCGGGCGTCGGGGGTCTACAACATCGGCTCCGGCTCGACGTACAGCGTCAACCGCCTGGTCGAGCTGCTCGGCGGCGACGTCGTGCACATTCCGGAACGCCCCGGCGAGCCGAAGTGCACGTTCGCCGACGCCGGCCGGATCGCGCGCGAGCTCGACTGGCACCCGAAGGTGTCGTTCGAGGACGGCGTGAAGGCGATGCTCGCCCATATCGACTACTGGCGCGAAGCGCCCGTCTGGGACCCGGCCTCGATCGCGGTCGCGACGAAGGAATGGTTCGAGCACCTGGGACGCGAGGCGCGGGCATGAGCGCGCCGCACGCACCGACGACCGCCAAGATTCACGACCTCGAGGCGCTGCCCGCGCTGCTCGACAAGGCCCGCGCCCGCGGACTCCGCGTGGTGCACTGCCACGGCGTGTTCGACCTGCTGCACGTCGGCCACATCAAGCACCTCGAGGAGGCCCGGGCGATGGGCGACCTGCTGGTCGTCACGCTGACGCCCGACCGGTTCGTCAACAAGGGGCCGCACCGTCCGGCGTTTCCGGAAGAGCTTCGCGCCGAGGCGATCGCCGGCCTGCACGCCGTCGACTACGTCGCCATCAACAAGTGGCCGACGGCCGTCGAGGCTCTCCGGGTGATCCGGCCGTCGGTGTACGTGAAGGGGCCGGACTACAAGGAGGCCGCCCAGGACATCACCGGCGGCATCACGCAGGAGGAAGAGGCCGTCAAGGCCGGCGGCGGCGTCATCGCGTTCACCGAGAGCGAGACGTTCAGCAGCTCCGCGATCATCAACCGGCACGTGCCGCTCTTCGGGCCCGAAGTGTCCGCCTATCTGGACGCGTTCCGCCACAAGCATGCGGCGGGCGAGCTGGTGGCGCATCTCGACTCGCTGCGCAAGCTGCGCGTGCTCGTGATCGGCGAGGCGATCATCGACGAGTACGTGTACTGCGACGCCCTCGGCAAGTCGTCCAAGGAGCCGGTGCTGGTGATGAAGTACCAGTCGCAGGCGCGTCACGCCGGTGGCAGCCTCGCGGTGGCCAACCACATCGCGTCGTTCTGCGACTCGGTGCATCTGGTGACCTATCTGGGCGCGGAGAACAGCCACGAAGACTTCGTGCGCGGGAACCTGCACCCGTCCGTGAAGCTGTCGGCCGTGTCCAAGGCGGCGTCGCCGACGATCGTCAAGCGGCGGTTCGTCGACAGCTACTCCACGGCGAAGATGGCGGCGGTCTACGAGTTCAACGACCAGCTGCTCGCGCCGGACGAAGAGGCCCGGGTCATCGAGGCCATCGAGCGCAGCCTGCCGGACGTGGACCTCGTGCTCGCGTCCGACTTCGGGCACGGGCTCATCACGCCCAAGATTGCCGATCTGCTCAGCGCGCGGGCGCCGTTCCTCGTCATGAACGCCCAGATCAACGCCGCCAACGTGGGCTTCCACACGATCTCGAAGTACCGGCACGCCGACTACGTCTGCATCCACGAAGGCGAGATCCGGCTCGATACGCGCAACCGCACGGGTGACCTCCGGGCGCTGGTCGCCGACGTGGCCCGGCGGCTGGGCAGCGGCACGATCATGATCACGCGCGGCCGCAACGGCGCCCTGGTCTATCGCGACGGCACGTTCGTCGACGCGCCGGCGCTCGCCACCAAGGTGGTCGATCGCATCGGCGCGGGTGACGCCGTGCTGGCCGTCACGGCGCTCAGCGCGGCCAGCGGCGTCGAGCCCGAGACGCTGGCCTTCCTCGGCAACCTCGTCGGCGCACAGGCGGTGGGTATCGTCGGCAACAGCCGCTACATCGACCGCATCGCTCTCATCCGCAGCATCGAGTCGCTGCTCAAGTAGTACGGAGGTCACTGTCACCGCATGTCCGCCCCTCAACTGAAGACTGTCCTGGTCACCGGCGGCGCCGGCTACGTCGGCGCCCGTCTGGTGCCCGCGCTGCTGGCCGCCGGGCATGACGTCCGCGTGCTGGACCTCTACTGGTTCGGCGAGGACGTGCTGGATCCCGTCAAGGATTCCCCGGGTCTGACGCAGATCAAGGGCGATCTCCGGGACGCGCGGGTCGTGCGGGACGCGGTGGCGGGTGTCGACGCCGTCATCCATCTCGCGTGCATCTCGAACGACCCGAGCTTCGAGCTGAACCCGGGGCTGGGCCGCTCGATCAACTTCGACTGCTTCGAGCCGCTCGTCCGGATGAGCAAGGAGGCGGGCGTCCGCCGGTTCATCTACGCGTCGAGCTCGAGCGTATACGGCGTGAGCGACCAGCCGAACGTCAACGAGGACCACCCGCTGCGTCCGTTGACCGACTACAGCAAGTTCAAGGAGATGTGCGAGCCGATCCTGCTCGGCGCGCAGGACGCCTCGTTCGTGCCGATGGTCGTGCGCCCGGCGACGCTCTGCGGCTACTCGCGGCGCCAGCGCCTGGACCTGACCGTGAACATCCTGACGCACCTCGCGTTCCGCAAGCGGCGGATCACGGTGTTCGGCGGGGACCAGATGCGGCCGAACCTGCACATCGAGGACATGGTCGACCTGTACAAGCTGCTGCTGACTCTGCCCGACGCGAAGATCGCGGGCCGCATCTACAACGCCGGCTACGACAACTTCCGCGTCTCGGAGATTGCCGCGAAGACCAAGGCGGTCGTCGAAGCGGAGGTCCCCGGCGTGCCGGTCGAGATCGTCACGACGCCGACCGACGACAACCGGTCGTACCACATTTCGTCGGAGCGCATCGGCCGGGACCTCGGCTTCTATCCGAGCCGGACGCTCGAGGATGCGATGCGCGACCTCATCGTCGCGTTCCGTGACGGCCTGCTGCCGAACAGCGAGACCGACGCCCGCTACTACAACATCAAGACCATGCAGCAGGCGCAGGTGGTATAGGCGATGACGACATTCGCAACCACGTCGGAGATGCAGGCGGCGGCCCGGGCCGTCCGCGGCACGATCCTCGACCTGTCGTTCACGGCGAAGACGCCGCACATCGGCTCGGCGCTGTCGTGCACCGACATCCTCACGGCGGCCTACTGGGGCGCGCTCCGCGTCGACCCGTCGAAGCCCGACGACCCCGGCCGCGATCGCCTGATCCTCAGCAAGGGGCACGCCGGAACGGCGCAGTACGCGGCGCTCTTCCACCGCGGCTACTTCGGACGCGAGCTGCTCGATACCTATGCCGAGCCTGGCGCGCCGCTGGCCGAACACCCCGTGTACGGGTCGGCGCCGGGCATCGAAGTCTCGACCGGCTCGCTCGGGCACGGCCTGCCGGTGGGCCTGGGCATGGCGCTGGCCGGCCGGATCCAGAAGCGGGACTACCGCGTCTGCGTCGTGATGAGCGACGGCGAGTGCAACGAAGGCTCCGTGTGGGAGGCGGCCATGCTGGCGCCCTCGCTGAAACTGGATCGCCTGATCGCCGTCGTGGACTTCAACAAGTGGCAGGCGACGGATCGGAGCCAGGACGTCATGGCGCTCGCTCCGCTGGCGGACAAGTGGCGGGCGTTCGGCTGGACGACCCGCGAGGTGGACGGCCACGATGTCGAGGCGCTCGCCGCGGCGATGCGTGCCGTGCCGGACGGCAGCGGGCGCCCCCTCGCGCTCATCGCGCATACGGTCAAGGGCAAGGGTGTGTCGTTCATGGAAGACGACAACAACTGGCACTACGCCATCCTGAAGGAAGCCCAGCTGCTGGCCGCGAAGAAGGAGTTGGGACTGTGAGGAACGCATTCGCGTCCGAAGTCACCGCGCTGGCGCAGGCCGACGAGCGTGTCGTGCTGCTGTCGGGCGACATCGGCAACCGGCTGTTCAACGACTTCAAGGCCGCGTGCCCGGACCGCTTCCTGAACTGCGGCGTCGCCGAAGCCAACATGATCGGCACGGCGTCCGGCCTCGCGCTGTCAGGGCTGCGTCCGATCACCTACACGATCACGACGTTCACCACGCTGCGGTGCCTGGAGCAGATCCGGCTGGACATCTGCTACCACAACCTTCCGGTGATCGTCGTCGGTGTCGGCGCGGGCCTCTCGTATTCGGCGCTGAACGCCACGCACCACGCGCTCGAAGACCTGGCCGTGCTGCGCGTGCTGCCGAACATCGTCGTGCTGTGCCCGGCGGATCAAGCCGAGGTCCATGGCGCGCTGAAGGCGGCCCTCGCGCACGACGGTCCGGTGTACATCCGGCTCGGCAAGAAGGGCGAGCCGACCGTGCATGCGCAGCCGCCGCACTTCGAGATCGGCAAGTGGATTCCGCTGCGCGAAGGGCGCGATGTGTGCCTGCTCGGCGTCGGCACGATGGCGCACGTGGCGCAGGAAGCGGCCGACATCCTCGCGGAAGCGGGGCTGAGCTCGAGCGTCTACAGCTGCCACACGGTGAAGCCGCTCGATGAGCGCGTCCTCGCCGACGCGTGCGCACGGCACAAGGTCGTCGTGACGATCGAGGAGCATGCCGCGGCCGGCGGCTTCGGAGGCGCGGTGGCCGAGTGGCTCGGCGACCACCCCGAGGTGCGGCCCGCGTTCCACCGGTTCGGCACGGCCGACCGTTTCATGTACGAAGCTGGCGAGCAGGAGCACGCCAGGGAAATCTTTGGACTGACGCCGGCGGCGATCGCCGGCCGTGTCCGTGAGCTGGCCGGCAAGGCCCGCGTGGGAGTGTCATGAAGTCGATCAGCGCAGTGCTCGTGGAGACCGGCAAGCCACTGGAAGTCGTCGAACTGGGACTGCCGGTGCTCAAGCCCGGCCAGGTGCTGGTGGAGGTCAAGTACAGCGCGGTGTGTCACACGCAGCTGCTCGAGGCCCGCGGTCACCGCGGCCCGGACAAGTTCCTGCCGCACGTCCTCGGGCACGAGGGCAGCGGCATCGTGCGCGAGGTCGGTCCCGGTGTCACGAAGGTCAAGGCGGACGACGCCGTCGTCATGTCGTGGATCAAGGGTTCCGGCGCGGACATCCCCGGGACCACCTATGACTGGAACGGCCGCACCGTGAACTCCGGCGCGATCACGACGTTCGGCCAGTACGCCGTGGTGAGCGAGAACCGACTCACGTTGCTGCAGAAGGGTGTCGCCATGCGCGACGCCTCGATGCTGGGCTGCGCGGTGCCGACCGGCTTCGGCGTGGTCTTCAACACGGCCTCGCCGTCTCCGGGCCAGAGCTTCGCGGTGTTCGGCGCCGGTGGCGTGGGCCTGTGCGCGGTGGCCGCGGCATCCATCGCCGGCTGCACGCCGGTGGTGGCCATCGACGTACTGGACAGCAAGCTCGCGGCGGCAAAGACGGTCGGTGCGACCCACGTGGTGAACGCCGCGAAGGAGAACGTCGCGGACGCGCTGAAGGCCATCGCGCCCGGCGGCCTCGACTTCGCCGTCGAGTGTTCGGGCAAGCCGGATGTGATGGTGCAGGCGCTGTCGGCCGTCCGGAACCAGGGCGGCACGGCGGTCGTCGTCGGCAACGCGCACGCGGGTGAGCGGATGCCGCTCGACCCGTTCCAGCTCAACCTCGGCAAGCGTCTGCTCGGCACGTGGGGCGGCGACAGCGTGCCCGACCGCGACTATCCGCGGTACGCGCGCCTGCTGCTCGCGGGCCGTCTTCCGGTCGACACGATCCTCTCGAAGGACTACGCGCTCGGCGCGGTCAACGACGCGCTGGACGAGCTCGAATCCGGCGCGGCGGTCCGTCCCGTGCTCGACCTCAGCCGGATCTAGCACGAGATGCTCATCGGCATCGACTTCGACAACACGATCGTCCGCTACGACCGGCTGTTCCATCACGTGGCGCTGGAGAAGGGACTCATCCCGGCCAGCGTGCCGGCGTCGAAGGGTGACGTGCGCGACTACCTGCGGAGCATCGGCGGCGAGCAGGACTGGATCGAGCTGCAGGGCATCGTCTACGGCGTGCGCATGCACGAGGCCGACCCCTTTCCCGGCGTGGCGGCCTTCTTCGAAGGCTGCCGCGCGGCGGGGATTCCCGTCCGGATCGTCAGCCACAAGACGCGGAAGCCGTTTGCCGGCCCCGACTGCGACCTGCACGAGGCGGCGCAGCGCTGGCTGCGCGAGCATCGCTTCTACGACGACCCGATCCGCCTCGCGCCGGAGACCGCGTTCTTCGAACTGACCAAGGCGGAGAAGCTGGAACGCGTGCGTGCCGAAGGGTGCACGCACTTCATCGACGACCTGCCGGAACTGCTCGGTGAGGCGGGCTTCCCGTCCGGTGTGGAGCGGCTGCTGTTCGACCCGAGCCGCCTGCACGTCGGTTCACCGTTCACCCGGATCGAGTCCTGGGCGGAGGCGTCCGACCGGTTCCTGGCCGGACGCGCGACAGGCCACTGATGGAGCTGGCAACGCTCGACGGAGCACGCGACGTGCTGGTTGCCGCGGGCGTCGATGGTCCGTCCGAGCTGGTCAGGCTGCCGGGCGGCACGAACAACCGCGTCTTCCGCGTCGACGGGCCGGCTGGCCGCGCGGTGCTCAAGCTCTATTTCGATGACCCGTCGCGGAACCGGGCGAAGGCCGAGTTCGACTTCCTTCAGTTCGCGTGGGACGCGGGGGCGCGCCGCGTGCCGAGGCCGCTGGCGTGCGACGCCGATCGCCGGCTCGGCGTGTACGAGTTCATCGAAGGCCGGCCCTACGCGCCCGGCGACGTCTCCCAGGCGGACGTCGATGCGGCGCTCGACCTCGTGCTGGTGCTGAACCGCCGCCGTCATGAGCCCGCCGCCGCGCGGCTGCCCGTGGCGTCGGACGCCTGCCTTCGCGGGC
>CAYNUO010000016.1:40143-49763 GCA_964400405.1 uncultured Bifidobacteriaceae bacterium
CATGAGCCCGCCGCCGCGCGGCTGCCCGTGGCGTCGGACGCCTGCCTTCGCGGGCTCGACTACCTGGGGAGCGTGGAGCGCCGGCTGGATCGGCTTGCCGCGATGCCGGTGACGTCGGACGTGCACGAGGACGTCTCCGCGTTCGTGGCGTCCGAGATGCGGCCCGCGTGGGCGTACATCAGGCAGGCGCTGCTGGACGGAGCCACGGAGGCCGGCTGGGATCTCGAAGCCCCGCTGGCCGGCGGGGACCGGTGCCTGTCGCCGTCGGACTTCGGCTTTCACAATGCGCTCGCGACCCCGGCCGGCGTACGCTTTCTCGACTTCGAGTACGCGGGATGGGACGACCCGGCCAAGCTCGTCTGCGACTTCTTCGGCCACTTCGAGGTGCCCGTGCCGTCGTCGTCGTTCGACGCGTTCGCCCGGGCAGTCGCCGACCTCTTCGAGACGCCCGCGCGGGTACGCGCGCGGATGGATCTGGTGCTGCCGGCGTGCCGGTTCAAGTGGTGCTGCATCAGCCTCAACGACTTCCTTCCGGCCGTCAGTGCCCGCCGTTCGTTCGCGGACGTCGGGGACGCGGACGGCACGCGGGGAGTCGCGCAACTCCGGAAGGCCCGGGCGGCGCTGGCCGCCCTCACGAACACGGTTCATTAACGGGTGATACATGGCAGACATCGATTTTCTGGCGCACCTCGGTAAGCGGACGACCTCGCGGGACTACCTCGGGCGCGTCAACGAGTTCCCCAAGGCCGAAGCGGCGCGGATCGCGAAGCGGTTCGACTACGACTACTGGGACGGCGATCGCAAGTTCGGCTTCGGTGGGCATCATTACGACGGGCGCTGGCGTCCGGTCGCCGAGGCGATGGCGAAGCACTACGGCCTGAAGGCCGGCGACCGCGTGCTCGACATCGGCTGCGGCAAGGGCTTCTTCCTCTACGAGTTCACGCAGGTCGTGCCGGGCATCGAGGTGGCGGGCATCGACATCTCGGCCTACGCGATCGAGCACGGCAAGGAAGAGATCAGGAGCTCGCTCCAGGTGGGTACGGCCGCGTCGCTGCCGTATCCCGACAAGTCGTTCGACCTCGTGGTGTCGGTCAACTCGCTGCACAACCTGAAGGTGTACGACCTGAAGGCCGCGCTCGAAGAAGCGCAGCGCGTCAGCAAGGGCAAAGGCTGGATCGTCGTCGAGTCCTTCCGCACCGAGGAAGAGAAGGCGAACCTGCTGTACTGGCAGCTGACCTGCCAGAGCTTCTACGCGCCGGACGAGTGGCAGTGGTGGTTCAAGCAGACCGGCTGGACGGGCGACCACGGCCACATCTACTTCGAGTAGCCATCGCATGACGAAGGCAGCCCAGTCGGCCGGCGTTCCGTACGTCGACATCGCCCGGCAGCACGCACCGCTCAAGGCGGAGCTGCTGGAGGCGGTCGGCCGTGTCATCGATCACGGCACGTTCGTGCTCGGTCCGGAGGTCGAGCAGTTCGAGCGCGAACTGGCGAGGCTCACGGGCACGTCACACGCCGTCGGCCTGAACTCCGGCACCGACGCGCTGGTGCTGGCGCTTCGCGCGCTCGGGATCGGTCCGGGCGACGAAGTGATCACCGCGCCGAACTCGTTCGTGGCGTCGGCCAGCGCGATCGCGCTGACCGGGGCGATGCCGGTGTTCGCCGACGTCGGTGACGACTACCTGCTGGACCCGGACGCCGTCGAGGCGGCCGTGACGCCGCGGACGCGGGCGATTCTTCCGGTGCACCTGACGGGCCGTCCGTGCGACATGGTCCGCCTGTCGGCCATCGCGGACCGGCACGGCCTGGCGATCGTCGAGGACTGTGCGCAGGCCATCCTGGCGGAATTCGCCGGGCGGCCGGTCGGCTCATGGGGCGTCTGCGGCTGCTTCAGCCTGCACCCGCTCAAGACGCTGAACGCCATCGGCGACGGTGGCGTCCTGACCACCGGCGACGCCGGACTGGCGGATCAGATCCGCGTGCTGCGCAACATCGGCCTCCGCTCGCGCGAGGACTGTGTCGTCTGGTCCGGGAACTCCCGGCTCGACACGGTGCAGGCCGCCGTCCTGCTCGTCAAGCTCCGGTATCTGAAGGCGTGGACCGAGCGGCGCCGCGCCAACGCCGCGTACTATCGCAGTGCCTTGCGCGACGTCGCCGGCATTCGTGTTCCGGAGGACCGCCCGGAGGAGTACGCCGTGTACCACACGCTGGTCGTCCAGGCGGAGCGTCGCGACGCGCTGCGCGAGTTCCTGGCGACGCGCGGGATCGGCACCGCCGTCCACTACCCGACGCCCATTCACGAGATGAAAGCCGCCGCGGGGCTGGGCCACGCGCGGGGCGCGTTTCCGCGCACGGAGGCGCAGGCCGCCCGGATCGTCAGCCTGCCCGTGTTTCCCGAATTGACCGAGAGCGAGATTGACGCGGTTGTGACCGCGATAAGGGAGTTCTATGCCGCCTAGTTCAGTGCCCACGCCGGTGCGCGTGCCCTTCTCCTATCTGGATCGCCAGTTCGCCGACGTCGACCTGTACCTGCAGGACATCAAGGCGCTCGTGCTGTCCGGGGAGTTCACGCTCGGTTCGCACGTCGCGGAGTTCGAGCGGCGTTTCGCCGAGATGGTCGGGATCCCGCACGCCGTCGGCGTCGGCACCGGCACCGACGCGCTGATCATGTCGCTCAAGGCGCTCGGCGTCGGGCCCGGCGACGAAGTGATCACGACGCCCACGACGTTCGTGGCCACGGTCGGCGCGATCGCCATGGCCGGCGCCACGCCGGTCTTCGTCGACAGCGAGGACGGCTTCGTCATCGACCCGTCGAAGATCGAGGCCGCGATCACGAAGAAGACGAAGGCGATCCTGCCGGTCCACTACACCGGCAACGCGGCCGACATGCCGGCCATCATGCAGGTCGCCGACAAGCACGGCCTGCATGTCGTCGAGGACGCCTGCCAGTCGATCGGCGCGCAGATCGACGGCAAGCCCGTTGGATCCTGGGGCGCGACGGCCGGCTTCAGCCTGCACCCGCTGAAGAATCTGAACGTCTGGGGCGACGGCGGCGTGATCGTCACGCGGTCGGCCGAGCTCGCCGAGCGCCTGCGCCTCGCGCGCAACCACGGTCTCAAGAATCGCGATGAAGTCGTCGTGTTCGGCGGCAACTGCCGGCTCGACGCGCTGCATGCCGTCATCGGCAACCGCCTCATCTCGCAGACACCGTTCATCACCAGGCAGCGCATCGCGTACGCGGACCGCTTCGACGCCGCGTTCGCCGACCTGGCCCCGCAGCTGCGGGTTCCGGTGCGCCGGCCCGGCGTCAAGCACGTCTACCACCTGTACATCCTGCGGACCGAGCGCCGCGACGAGCTGGTGCGCCACCTGAACGAGCGTGGCATCGAAGCCAAGGTGCACTATCCGATTCCGATGCATCTGCAGGAGGCATCGCGCCACCTCGGCTACAAGCGCGGCGACTTCCCGATCAGCGAGCGGGACGCCGATCAGGTCGTAACGCTGCCCGTGCACCAGCACCTGACCGACGCGGAGGTCGACTACACGATCGCGACCGTCCGCGCGTTCTACGGAGCCCGTTGATGGCGGGTGCGAAGGTTCGCCGCTACGCCGTCATCGGCAGCAACTGTTTCACGGGCGCCCACATCGTCGACGCGCTGCTCGAGGATCCGGACGTGACCGTGCTCGGCATCAGCCGGTCACCCGAGTCGCACCGGATCTTCCTGCCGTACCTGCGGCACGGCGCGAGCCGGTTCCGGTTCGTGCAGCTCGACCTGGTCCGCGATGCGGTCCGGATCCAGGAGCTGCTGGACACGGAACAGCCCGAGGTGGTCATCAACGTGGCCGCGCTCAGCGAAGTCGGCCTGAGCAACGAGCGCCCGGTCGAATACTTCGAGGTCAATACGACAGCCGTCGTCCGGCTGTGCAACCACCTCCGGACGCGGCCGTATCTCCGGCAGTACGTCCACATCTCGTCGGCCGAGGTCTACGGGTCGTGCGAGGGCGCGGTGAAGGAAGACGCGCCGTTCCGGCCGAGCACGCCGTACGCCGTATCCAAGGCCGCGGCGGACATGTACCTCGGCTCGGTGCTGAAGAACTTCGGCTTCCCGGCGGTGCTCATCCGCTCGACCAACGTCTACGGCCGGCACCAGCAGCTCTTCAAGATCATCCCGCGCACGCTGATCTATCTGCGGCAGGGGAAGACCATCGAGCTGCATGGCGGCGGGACCTCCGTCAAGTCGTTCGTCCACATCCGCGACGTCGTCCGCGGGCTGCAGCTGGCCGTGGCCGCCGACGCGCGGGGCACGTTCAACTTCAGCGTCGAGAGCAGCCGGTCCGTGGCCGAGATCGTCGAGGCGACCTGCCGCCGCGCCGGGTACGACTTCGCCGCCCACACCCGCGTCGTCGGTGAGCGTCTCGGGCAGGACGGCCGGTACTGGCTCGACTGCACGCGCGCGGAGCGCGAGCTCGGCTGGCGTCCGGAGATCAGCTTCGACCAGGGTCTCGACGAAACGGTGCAGTGGATCAACGACGAGTGGGATGCGGTGCAGACGCTGCCGCTCGACTACCAGCACAAGGTGCAGGCGTGACCGCCCCGCTGGGGCCGGTCGTGACCGAGTCGGCGCACGTCCGGAGACGCACGACGTGCCGGCTCTGTGGCGGCGCGGACCTCGCGCTGGTCCTTCCGCTTGAACCGACGCCGCTCGCCGATGCCTTCCTGCCTCCGGCGCGCGCGGCTGAATCGGTGGACCGGTATCCGCTCGACCTGCACATGTGCCGCGCGTGCGGGCACGTGCAGCTCCTGACGGTCGTCGATCCCCAGCTGCTCTACCGGGACTACGTCTACCTCACGTCGAGCTCGCCGGGCCTGATCGAGCACTACCGTCAGTACGCCGCGCAGGTCGTCGACCGCGTGACGCCTGGCCCGGGCAGGCTGGCCGTCGAGATCGGCAGCAATGACGGCACGCTGCTGGGCTTCCTGAAGGCCGGCGGCTTCCGTGTGCTCGGCGTGGACCCGGCCGTGTCGACCGCCGAGGACGCGACGCGCCGCGGCCTTCAGACGCTGCCGCACTTCTTCACGACCGAGCTGGGCGGGCGCATCCGAAGCGAATTCGGTCCGGCCGCGCTGGTGGCCGCCAACAATGTCTTCGCGCATGCGGACGACCTCGGCGACGTCGCCGGCGGCATCGCGCGCGTCCTCGCGCAGGACGGCGTGTTCGTCTTCGAGGTCGGCTATCTCGGCGACCTGGTCGACAACATGGTGTTCGACTGGGTCTATCACGAGCACCTCTGCTATCACTCCGTCGAGCCGCTGGACCGCTTCCTCCGCAGCCACGGGCTGATGCTGTTCAACATCGAACGAAACGCGAGCAAGGGCGGGTCGCTGCGCGCGTGGGCGCAGCCGCTCGCCGGGCCGCGGCCGATCGACGCCAGCGTGCAGCGGTTCAAGGACGCGGAACGGGAGTCGGGCCTGCACACGCCGGAGCGCTTCGCGCGCTTCGCGCAGCACATCGCGGACGTCGGTGCGCGCGTCCGGGCCGTGCTTGACGCCGTCCGGCGGGAGGGTGGCCGCATCGCGGGGTTCGGCGCATCGGCGACGGTGACGACGCTGATGTATCACTTCGGGCTCGGCCAGTACCTGGACTATCTCGTCGACGACAACCATGCGAAGCAGGGGACCGTCAGTCCGGGTCATCACCTGCCCGTGTACCCGTCGTCGCGTCTGTACGATGCCGCGGACCGGCCGTCCCACGTGCTGGTGCTGGCGTGGCGGTTCGCGGACATGATCATCAGCCGTCAGCACGCGTTTGCCGAGCAGGGAGGCCGCTTCATCGTGCCCCTCCCCGACGTGCAGGTGCGCTGAGTGGAAGCGATCGGACCTGGCGACGGCGCAGGGGCGTCCCTGCCGCCCTGGGAGATGGTCCGGTCGACCCACCGCGGCCGTCCCCTCATCGTCAGCCGGCCGAAAGCCACGCAGTACGGCCACCTGGCGCTCGAGATTCACCTGAGCCTCGTGTACGCAATCGAGGCCGGCGCCGCGCTGTACCTGCTGCGTGAGCGCCGGGCGGTCAACCCCGCCCTCTATGAAGTGGAGTCCTCGGCTGTCTCCGTTCTGAAGCCGACCCTCTGGCAGGACGCGTGGCTGTCGGCGCGCATGGCGCTGCCGCGCTGGTGGCGGCACTGGTCCGACCGGGCGCGGGTGTGGCGGCTCGACTTCTATCGGGCGCTGCGCAACGCCCTCGCCGAGCACTGCATCGACCCACGGGTGCCGGATGCGCTCCGCGTCAGGCTCCGGGACATCCGGCAGGTCCTCAACCGGTGGCGGGCAGAAGAGGAAGGGCAGGCCCTCACCGCCGAATTCACGTATGTGGAGCGGACGAAGGTCCGCCGCCCGGTCGAGAGCCATCTGAATCCGGCCGCTTCCGAGCGCGCGCGGGCGCTGGCCGCCGAGCTCGGCATCACCGACTCCATGCGCCTGGTGTGCGTCCACGCGCGTGAAGCCGGATACAAGCGTGGCCGCGAGGTCAACGACAAGGCGTCGGGTCGCGACGACTCGACGCGGAACGCACGGATTGAGACCTACTTCGAGGCCATCGACCGCCTCGTGGCGAAGGGGTTCGTCGTCGTGCGCGTCGGCGATCCGTCGATGGAGCCCGTGGTCAGGCCCGGCGTCATCGACCTCGCCACCCATCCGAAGCGCTCGGCGCTGGCCGAAGTGCACTGCCTGTACCGCAGCGCCTTCCTCATCTGCGGAGAATCCGGTCCGCTGAGCGTCTCCTACCTCACGAACACGCCGATCGTGACGGTCAACTCGACCGACCCGATCGGGGGCTATCCGATGCGCCGCGACGGGTTCTACATCCTCAAGGGCGTGGTGGACCGCCGGACCGGGCTGCGCCTGCGCCTGGGAGAACTGCTCACCGAGGGGTACCTCCGGCACCTGCGGGACACGAAGCGTTTCGTCTACGTCGAGAACACGCCCGGCGAGATCTGCGCGGTGGTTGATGAGATGCTCGAGTGGCTGGACGGTGCGCACGTGGAGTCGGCAGCCCAGGCGGAGTTCAGGGACGCGGCCACGCGGGCTTCAGTCGAGTTGCGGGACCGGTTGGGATATGTTCGCAAGCACGGGTCGGATCGGGGATTCCTGGGCGACGGGCGGATTGGCCGCCGATATATCGAGGAGTATGCGTAGATCATGACGCGGCGTTGCCACGGATGCCGGGGAGACCAGTTCTCGCCCGTACTGGATTTCGGCGAGCAGCCCATCTCGCACCGGCTGCTGAACACACCGGACGAGGCGGAGTACGTCCACCCGCTCGCACTGCAGAGGTGCCGGACCTGCGGGTTGATTCAGATCGAGGATCCGATTCCGCCGGCGGAGCTGTACTCGGACTACAACTGGCTCAGTACGTGGAAGCCGCAGCATCACGTCCCTGAGCTGGTGCAGTGGGTCGTCACGCAGTCCGGTCTGCCCCGGAACGCGCTCGTCATCGAAGCGGGCAGCAACGACGGCCTCTTCCTCGGCTCGCTCCGCGACCAGGGCTTCACGAACCTGCTCGGGCTCGAGCCCGCCCGCGACGCCCGCGAGGCGGCGCTCGCCAAGGGTATCCGGACGCTGCCCGGCTATCTGACGCCCGACGTGGCCCGGAAGCTGGTCGCCGAGCACGGCAAGTGCCGGCTCTTCATCTCGCGGCACGTGCTCGAGCACGTCCCCGACCTGCCGGCGTTCGGCGAGGCGATGTCGCTGCTGCTGGAGCCAGGCGGGTTCGTGTTGATCGAGGTGCCGTTCTTCCAGCGCAACCTCGAGTCGAACGACTACAGCCTGATCTGGGAGGAGCACGCCAACTACTTCACCGAGGCGACGCTGAACCACTTCATGGCCGCGCACGGCGTCCGCGTGTTCCGCCGGGCCGAGTTCATCTTCAGCGGCGAAGCGATCGCGCTGTTCGGGGAGCGCGCCGGCGACGGCGCCGCCGTGCCGGCCGCCCCGGCCGTCGACCCAGCCGAGCTCGTCGAGGTGTACCGCCGGAACTTCGAGCGCTTCCGCGCGGGGTGCATCGCGCACTTCGAGCGGTGCCGCGCCGAGGGGCGGCCCGTCGTCGTCTACGGCGCCGGCGTCCGCGCGCACGCGATGCTGAACTTCGCGCGCCTCGCGCCCTACGTGGACTTCATCGTTGACGACCAGCCGGAGAAGCAGGGCAAGTTCTTTCCGGGCGCGCGCCTGGCCATCAAGCCGTCCTCGGCGCTCGACTCGGCCGGCCGGGCGCTCTGCCTGCTCGCCGTCAACGCCGAAAACGAGACCACCGTCATCGCCAAGCATCAGGCGTTTCTCGATCGCGGGGGTGAGTTCTATTCCGTGTGTCCGCCCAGCCACCGGCTGCTGCCCGTCTGGCAGGACCTGGAGCGGCCGGTCATCCGGTGAGCACGTCCGAACCCGCCCTGCCGGTCTGCCGCGCGTGCGGCACCGGCGCGCCCCGTCATCTGGCGGCGTTCGGCTCCCATCCCATCTCGAGCCGGTTTCGACGGCCGGAGGATCCGCCGGCCCCGTGCTTTCCGCTCGCGATGTCCCGCTGCCCGCGCTGCGGGTCGGTCCAGTTGACCGAGCCCGTCCCGCTGGCCGCGCTCGAGCCGGTGCCCTCATGGCTTCGGTTCTCGGAACCGGGCGCGCATCTGGCGGCCGTCGTCGACGCGCTGCCGGCCACGGGCGCCTCCGGCCCGGCGCGCGTCCTCGGCCTCGGCCCTGACGACGTGCCGCTGCTGACGGCGATCGCCGGACGCGGCGCCCGGACGTGGCAGCTCGACTGGCTGGCCGAGGGGGCGACGTCCGCCACGCCACGGCCGGCGGCCGTCCATGCGCATCTCACACCGGCGGCCGCGCGCGCCGTCCGTGCGCGGCACGGCGGCTCGACGTTGATCCTCGCGCGCTATCTGCTCGAGCACGCACCCGATGCGGGGGCGTTTCTCGACGCGCTGGCCGAGCTCCTCGACCCCGGTGGCGCCGTGCTGTTCGAAGTGCCGGACTGTACGAAGGCCTTCGCGACACACGACTACACGACGCTGTGGGAGGAGCACGTCTTCTACTTCACGCCCGGCGCGCTGCAGCGGGCGCTGGCGGCGCGCGGGTGGCGCGTGCTCTCGGCGCGCTCGTACGACAACCCGCTGCACAACGCGCTCGTCGTGGTCGCCGCCCCGGGCGGCGCGACCGCGGCCGGTGATCCCCCGGCGGAGGAACTCGCGCTCAGCGACGGCTTCGCCGCGGCGTACGGCTCGACCCGGGACCGCGTCGCGGTCTGGTGCGAGCGGCAGGTGCGCGAGCGCGGCCCCATGGCGCTCTTCGGCGCCGGACACGTCGGCCTGACCTTTCTCGTTGCGATGGGGATCGCGCACCATCTGAGCGGCGTGATCGACGACAGTCCGGCAAAGCAGGATCTGCTGATGCCGGGCACGGCCCTGCGGATCTCGTCGTCCGAGTCGCTCGGCGGGTCCGGGGTGTCGACGCTGCTGATGGCCGTCAATCCCGCCTCCGAGACGGCGGTGCTGGAGCGGCTGACGGACTTCACGCGGCGTGGCGGCCATGTCGCGTCGATCTTTCCAGGAAGCACGCGCGCGCTTCCGGTCTT
>CAYNUO010000017.1:0-4100 GCA_964400405.1 uncultured Bifidobacteriaceae bacterium
TGCCGTTCAAGGTGCTGCTGTTCGTGATGGTCGACGGCTGGAACCTCGTCGTCGGCTCGATCGTGCGGAGCTTCAACGTATGAACGATGCGCTGGTCGTCGGCGTCGTCCGGCAGGCGATCGAGACCGCGATCATGGTCAGCATGCCGATGCTGCTCGCCGGTCTCCTGGCCGGCGTGCTCGTCAGCATCTTCCAGACGATCACCTCGATCCAGGACAACGTGCTCGCCTTCATTCCGCGCGCCGCGGCGATCTTCGGCGTGTTCGCGCTGACATTCCCGTGGATCCTGCGCGTGCTGACGGGCTTCTCGGCGGACCTCATCCGCCGGCTTCCCGAGTTCATCCGGTGACAGCGCGTGGCTAGTGCGGACGTCGCCCCGCTCGTGCGCTTCGGCCTGATGCTGGTTCGGCCCGGCATGCTCGTCATGGTCGCGCCGATCCTGGGCGGCGCATCCACGCCGGGGCGGGTCAAGGTCGCGCTCATCGTGTTGCTGGCGCTCTTGCTCGCACCGGTCGTCACGGTGGGGGAGGTCATTACCGGGCCCAGCCTGAGCGTCGTGGTCGCGCGTGAAGTCGCGATCGGCCTGGCCCTCGCGCTGGTCGTCAGCGCGCTGGTGGCCGGCGCGGAGTTCGCCGGGCACCTCGTCGGGCATCAGATCGGCTTCACCTATGGCGCCACCGTCGACCCGGTCAGCGGCGTCAGGAACACGGTCGTGGCGTCGCTGTACGGCATGCTGGCCACGCTGACGCTGCTGGGTGCGAACGCCCATCATCAGCTGCTGCGCACGCTGGCCGACTCGTACAGATTCCTGCCGCTGGGGTCGGGCGGCGTCAACGCGGCGATCCTCGAAGGCGTGGGCGGAACGCTCGCCCTGGTGCTGACGACCGGCGTGCGCCTCGCCGCGCCGATCCTGGTCGTGCTGCTGCTGGTCGAGATCGCCCTGGCCATCGTGTCCCGCTCCGCGCCGGCGCTGAACCAGATGGTCATCGGCCACGGCGCTCGCGTGCTGGTGGGGCTGCTGGTGCTGGCGGCGATGATCGGCACCGTTCCGCGGGTGATGCCGGGCCTCATGGACGCGGCCCTCGGCGTCGGCACCCGGCTGGCCGGGGCGTTCCGCTAGGAACCGGCGATGGCTGGCGAGAAGACAGAAAAGCCCACACAGAAGAAGCTGCGGGACGCCAGGAAGAAGGGCCAGATTCCCCGCAGCCGCGACCTCGCCGTGGCCGCCGGGTCCCTGGCGACGACGCTCGCCCTCGCGCAGTGGGGCGCGTCCGCGGTGGTCGAGATGGGCCAGATCCTGACGACGGCGCTGCAGCACTTCGGCGACCGGGCCACCGGCAACGTCTCCGAAGGGGACCTCGCGGCGCTGACGTTCCGGCAGCTGTCGACGATGGCGCTGCTCTCCGGCCCAGTCGCGCTGGCCGCCGCAATAGCCGGCGTGGGCGCCTTCGCGCTGCAGGGGGGCATCACATTCACGACGGAGAACCTCAAGCCCGACATCTCGAAGCTGAGCCCGGCCAGAGGACTGAAGCGGCTCGGCTTCACGCAGTCGGGGCTCGACACGATCAAGACGCTGATCGTGGCCACCGTCATCGCGTATCTGTCGTGGACCACGGTCACCGAGGTGATGGACGAAAGCATCACGCTGGCGTTTTTGGCGCCAGGCCAGTCCGCGATCACGGCGGGCGGCTATATGCAGACGCTGCTGACGCGTATCGGCTGGGCGCTGCTCGTGATGGCCGCCGCCGACTATGGCCTGCAGCGCTATCGCTCCCGCTCGCAGTTGATGATGACGAAGCAGGAAGTCCGCGACGAGGCGAAGGACAGCGACGGCAACGCCGAAGTGAAGGGCCGCGTGCGCCGCATTCAGCGCGAGATGGCCAAACGCCGGATGCTGAACGACGTCAGCCGGGCCACCGTCGTCATCACGAATCCGACCCACTTCGCCGTCGCCCTTGAATACCGCCGCGGCGTGATGCCGGCGCCGAAGGTGCTCGCCAAGGGCGTGGACCAGATGGCGCTCCGCATCCGCGAGCGCGCGAAGAAGCACGGTATCCCGATGATCGAGAACCGCCCGCTGGCCAGGGCGCTGCACGATGGCGCCGAGGTCGGGCAGACGATTCCGGCCGACCTGTTCTCCGCGGTGGCTGAAGTGCTCGCGCAGCTCATCCGCCTGAAACAACTCTGGATCTGATGTGGCCCTGATATGCCTCTGATTCCTCTCCGGCCTCCGCGCGGCGCCGAGTTCCTCGTTCCGGTCGCCGTCATCAGCGTCGTGCTGCTGATGATCCTGCCGCTGCCGCCGCTGCTGCTCGACCTGCTGCTGTCGGTCGACATCGGCCTGGCCGTCGTCCTGCTGCTGACGGCGGTGTACGTGAAGCAGCCGGTCGAGTTCTCGGTCTTCCCGTCGCTGCTGCTCCTGCTGACGCTCATCCGGCTGTCGCTGAACGTGGCCTCGACGCGGCTCGTGCTGATGAACGGCGGGGAAGGCGTGGGCGCCGCGGGCGACGTGATCATGGCGTTCGGCCAGTTCGTGGTCGGCGGCAACTTCGTCGTCGGCGTGGTGGTCTTCCTCGTCCTCATCGCGATCCAGTTCATCGTCATCAACCACGGCGCGGTGCGCATCTCAGAGGTCACGGCGCGGTTCACGCTCGACGCCCTGCCCGGCCGTCAGATGGCGATCGACGCGGACCTGAACGCCGGCGTGATCGACGACAAGGAAGCACGCGACCGGCGTGACCGCGTGCGGCGCGAAGCGGACTTCTACGGCTCGATGGACGGCGCCATCCGGTTCACGCAGCGCGACTCGATGGCGGCGCTGCTCATCACGGCGGTCAACATCGTCGCCGGTCTCATCATCGGCGTGATGCAGCACGGCATGGACATGGCCACGGCCGCCGAGACGTACACGATCCTGACCGTCGGCGAGGGTCTGGTGACGGCCATCCCGTCGCTGCTCGTGTCGATGGCGGGCGCCCTGATCACGACGCGCGCGGCCTCCAAGGAGCACCTCGGGGACGAGGTGGCGATGCAGCTCTTTGCGCGGCCCCGTCCGTTGGCCGTGGCGGCGGGGGTTCTGGCGCTGCTGGCGTTGATTCCCGGTCTGCCCAAGACGGCGTTCCTGGCCGTCGCGGCCGTGCTGGCTGCGGCTGCCTGGGCGGTGAAGGATGCCGACAGACCCGAGCCGGAGAAAGCACCGGGCGACAGCGTGCCGGAGGTGGACGGCCCGGTGGTCGGCGTCGACGCGCTGAGCATCGAAGTCGGGTACGCGCTGGTCGGCCTCGTGGACGAGAAGCAGGGCGGGACGCTGCTGAGCCGCGTGCGCGCCATCCGCCGGCAGGTCGGACAGGAGACGGGCATCGTCGTGCCCGCCGTCCGGATCGCCGACAACCTGCAGCTCGGGCCTCGGATGTACGCGCTGCTGATCAAGGGCGTCGAGGTGGCGCGCGGCGAGGTGTATCCGGACCGCGTGCTGGCGATCGACCCGGGCACGGTCGGCACGCCGCTCGACGGCGTCCAGACGAAGGAGCCGGCGTTCGGGCTTCCGGCCACGTGGATTCCGGCTGAGCAGCGCGACAGCGCCGCGGCGGCCGGCTACACCGTCGTCGACGCGACGACGACCGTCTCGACGCACCTGTCCGAGGTCATCCGCGGCTTCCTGCCCGACCTGCTGTCGCGGCAGCAGGTCAAGGAGATGCTCGACGTGGTGTCGCAGACCTCGCCGAAGCTGGTCGAGGAGCTGGTGCCGAAGCTGATGGGCGTCGGCGACGTCCACCGCGTGCTCCGGGCCCTGCTGCGCGAGCGCGTGGCGGTCCGCGACCTGACGAGCATTCTCGAGGCGCTGGCCGACGTGGCCGGCGTGACGAAGGACCACGACGCCATGGCCGAGGCCGTCCGGAGTTCCATCGGCCGGGCCATCTGCCGGCCGTATCAGAACGACAAGGGCGAGCTGCCGGTCATCGGCGTCGCGCCCGCGCTCGAAGAGAAGTTGCTGGGTTCGGTGGTCAAGACGGACCAGGGCGTCGTGCTGGCGCTCGAGCCGGCACAGGCCCAGCAGATCGCCACGCGCATCGGCAAGGCCATCGAACACGCGGTGGCAC
>CAYNUO010000017.1:4200-38382 GCA_964400405.1 uncultured Bifidobacteriaceae bacterium
CAGGCCCAGCAGATCGCCACGCGCATCGGCAAGGCCATCGAACACGCGGTGGCACAGCCCGTGCTGTTGTGTTCACCGATGCTCCGCCCGCACCTGCGCCGCCTGTTTGCGAGGGTCCTCCCGCACCTGGGAGTCCTGTCGCATGCCGAGGTTCCTGCGCACGTGCCCGTCGTAGCCGTTGCCACATTGGACTGACATGGATTTCAAGCGATTTCGCACGGAAACCGTGCAGGACGCCCTCCGGCACGCCCGGAGTGAGCTGGGCCGCGAGGCCATGATTCTCTCGGTGCGCACGGTCCGCGCGGCCGGCGTGAAGGGCCTGTTCGGCGCCAAGGCGGTCGAAGTCACGGCCGCCGCCGGGCGCCAGGCGGTGTCGGGAGGCCGGCACGTGGCCGCCGCGCCGGTCGTTTCCGCGGCCGCCCGCCAGAGCCGCGCGGTTGCCGAACTGGCTGCCCGGCTCGAAGCCGGCGGCGTCGACATGGCGCTGGCCGTCGAACTGGCGCGCCACCATCTGGCCGCCGCGCCCGGCAGGGGCCGGTCGCTCGACGCGCTGACCGCCTCGCTGGCGGATGCGCTGAGCCCGCTCGCCGCGGACGACCGCGAGTACGCGCCGGTCGAGATGTTCATCGGCCCGCCCGGAGCGGGGAAGACGACCACGATCGCCAAGATTGCGGCCCAGGAGCGGGCGCGCGGCGGACAGTCGCCGGCGCTGGTCAGCGCGGACGGCTTCCGCGTCGGCGCCGTCGAGCAGCTCCGCCTCTATGCGGACATTCTGGGCACACCGTTCCGCGCCGCGCGGACGCCGGCGGAAGTCGTCGACGCGATGTCCGGACAGACGCGGCCGATTCTTCTGGATACCGCGGGCCGGTCGCCCTCTGACCACGCGTCCCGCGAGCTCTACCAGACGATGTCGCGCCGCCGCGGCGTCCGCACGCACCTGGTCGTCGCGGCGTCTTCGGGCCGGGATGGACTGCGGCTCGCGTTCGAACAGTTCGCCGAGGCGCGGCCCTCGCGCGTCGTGATCACCAAGCTCGATGAGGCGGGGTCGATTGCGCCGCTGCTCGGGCTGATCAAGGAACGCGGGCTGCCTGTGTCGTTCCTCGGCTTCGGCCAGCGCGTGCCCGAACACCTGTCGGCGGCCAGTGGCCGGGCGCTGGCCGGCTGGGTGACGGGCGAGTCCGCAACGGCCACGGAGCTGGCGGCATGAGCGCGCCGGGACTGACGATGGCCACGGTCATCGCCGTGACGAGCGGCAAGGGTGGCGTCGGCAAGACCAATGTCGCCATCAACGTCGGCGTCGCGCTGGCGCGGCTCGGCTATCGGACCGGCGTCATCGACGCGGACTTCTCGCTCGGCAACGTGGACGTGCTGCTCGGCCTGAGCGGTGAACACCACCTCGGACACGTGATGACCGGGCAGCGGAGTCTCCGCGAGGTCGCGTTGACCGGGCCGCAGGGGCTGCAGATCTTTCCCGCCAGCTCGGGCGTGCAGAGCCTCGCCACGCTGTCCGCCGGCCAGCACGGCACGCTGACCGAGGCGGTGCGCGACGTGCGCGGCACCTTCGACTTCCTGCTGGTGGACACCGCTCCGGGTATCTCGGAGGGCGTCCTGCAGGCCGTCGGCATCGCCGACCAGGTCCTGCTCGTCGCGTCGATGGAGCCCGCGGGGCTCGTCGATGCCTACGCGACCATCAAGGTGCTGAACAGCCGCCTGCCGGGTGTGTCCATCGGCGTCGTCGTCAACGGCGTCGCTGATGCCGGCGAGGCGCAGCTCGCGTTCCGGCAACTCGACACGGCCGCGGACCGCTTCCTGAAGCGCAGCCTGCGGTATCTGGGCTTCGTCAACCGGGACCCGCTCGTGCAGGAGTCCGTCCTCGCGCAGCGGCCCATCGTGGACCACAACCCGCAGGCGCCGGCGAGCCGGTGCTTCCGGATCCTGGCGTCGCGGATCGCGGGCCTGGCGCCCGGGCACGGCCGCGGCACCCACATCGGGGCGCGCCGGGCCAGCGCCGTGGAGATGCCGCAATGCGCGTGACGCCCGCAACGCCCACGGCGGATCGCGACGCGCTCGTCATCGAGCATGTCGGTCTCGTCAAGACGCTGGCCCTGCGCCTCGCGCAGCGCCTGCCGCCGCAGGTCGATATCGGCGACCTGATCAGCGTCGGGACGCTCGGCCTGATCGACGCCGCGTCCCGCTACAAGGCGTCGACCGGTGTGCCGTTCGACGCCTTTGCCCGGCGCCGCGTGCACGGCGCCATGCTCGACGCCCTCCGGGAGATGGACTGGGCGCCGCGCTCGGCCCGCCGGATGCGCCGCACCGTGGACTCCACGGTCGCGAACCTCCGCCACTCGCTCCAGCGTGAGCCCAGCGAGGCGGAGATCGCGAAGGCGATGGACCTGCCGGAAACGGAACTGCAGAAGGCGTTCGACCAGATGAAGACGCTCGACATGGGCGTCATGCGTCAGCTCGATTCGGCCGGACCGGACGGCGCGCCGCTGATCGAGCTGTGCGTGGACCCGTCGGAAGGCGTGGTCAGCCAGATCGAGCGCGCCGAGATGCGGCGCCTGCTGGCCGCGGCGATCTCCGAGCTGCCGGAGCGGGAACGCCAGATTCTGGCGCTGTCCTATGAAGAAGAGATGACGCTCGCCGAAATCGGTGAGGTGCTCGGCGTCTGTGAGTCGCGCGTCTCGCAGCTGCGGACGCTGGCGATCTCGCGGCTGCGGACGTCGCTGCACTCCGCGCTCACCACGACGCCGGCCGGCGCGAACGGCCGGCCGCCGCAGGCGGCCGGATCGAAGGCGAGGGCCGCATGAACGGACGCGTGCTCACCCAGGCGGAAATCGATGCGCTGCTGCCGAGCTCACGGGAGCCGTCGGGCAAGCCCGTCTCCGGCGGGGCGGTGCCGTATGACTTCAGCCGGCCGGACCGCATCACGAAGGACGAACTGCGGTCACTGCACCTGCTGCACGACCGGTTCGCGCTGAACGTCTCGACGACGCTCTCCGCCTATCTCCGGGCCGTCACCGAGGTCACCGTGGTGTCGGTGGAGCAGTTCCTGTACTCCGAGTTCCTGATGTCGCTGCCGGACGCCACGGCGTTCTATGCCGTGGACGTGGACCCGGCACGGGCCACAGGCGCGCTCGAGATCAGCCCGGTCGTTGCATTCACCGTCATCGACCGGATGCTGGGCGGCAGCGGCGCCGGCGTGGCGCCGAACCGCGCGCTGACCGAGATCGAGCTGAACGTCATCGACGCGATCACGAAGGTGCTGCTGAAGAACCTGACCGACACCTGGCGCCCGCTGTCGAAGATGCAGTTGCGCGTGACGGGGCGCGAGACCCGGCCGCAGATGCTCCAGGTGGCCGACGCCAACGAAGTGATGATCCTGCTCGTGTTCGACGTGCGCGTCGGCGAGAACCGCGGGGCGATGCATATCTGCTTCCCGGCGGCGGCGCTCGAGCCGATCGTGCAGGCGATGGCCTCGGGCAACCAGCGCGCGCGCGAGCTGAATACGCAGGCGGACCAGTGGCTGCAGAAGAACCTCTCGCGCGTGCCGCTCGAGGTATCGGCGCAGCTCGAAACCACGCTGCCGGCGCGCGACCTCGTGCTGCTGGCGCCCGGACAGATCCTCGAGCTGCCGCATGTCGCAGGCCGGCATGTGGACGTCCACGTCGGCGGCAGGACGCGGTTCCAGGGTCGGCTGACGATTCAGTCCAACAGCATGGCCGGCGTCGTCGTCGAGCAGGTCGCGTATCGCGCGGACAAGGTCTCGCTGACCCTCGCGGAGGCGGCGTAGTCAATGGCGGACCAGATGGAAGAGACGGGATTCTCGGTGGCGCCCGTGAAGGGCGCGCGCCCGGGCCGGATGGGCGGCATGGGCCGTCAGCTCGACGTGATTCTGGACATCGACCTGCCGATGGTCGTGCGGTTCGGACATACCGAGATGACGGTCGAGGCGCTGACGCGCATCGGCGAAGGGTCGGTGATCGACCTGGGGCGCTCGCCGCATGAGCCCGTCGACCTGCTCGTGAGCGGGCGGCTGGTGGCGCGTGGAGAAGTGGTCGTGGTGTCGGGCCATTACGGGGTCCGCATTCTGGAACTGGTCGGCGGAGATCGGCCGGACGTGGGATTGGAGGCGTGACGTGGTGACGATGGGCGTGCTGCTTGTGGGAATCGTGGTGCTGGCCGGGCTTGAGGTGGTGCACATCCGGGGGCTGCTCTACCAGCAGCAGTCGGTGGCGCGGCTGACTGAGCGTGTCGAGCAGCTGCGCGCGGCGATGGCGCTGTTGACCGACACCACCGAAACGGGTTTCCGCGACATCGCGATGGAGGTGGGCCGCAGCGCGGCCGTGCCGCCGGCGCCCGTGGCCCGTGCCCAGGTAGCCCGCCGGATCACGACCGCCACGCGCCGCGGCCGGTCCGTCCGCGACATCGCGGCCGCCGAGAAGATGTCCGAAGGCGAAGTCCGCCTTCGCATGTCGCTGGCCGATGCGCCGGCTGCAAGAAAGGCCAACCGCCGTGCCTCGCTGCAGTGACCCGCAGTGCGGGCGCTGGCGGCCCGAGAGTCCGGCACTGGGCCTCGGCCGCGGCTTCCGGCTGAACGGCTCCTGGTACTGCTCGCGGGAGTGTCTCGACGCCGCCGCGCGGCTGACGCTGGGCAGTGCCGCCGCTAGCGCGCCGAGCGCGTCGGGGCTGCCGCCGCTCCGCCTCGGCGTGCTGCTGCGCCATCACCGTGTGATCAGCGCCGAGCAGCTCCAGGCGGCGCTCGACGAGCAGCGGTTCAGCGGGCTCAGGCTCGGCACCCAGCTGCGGTCGCTCGGCATGGCGTCGGGTGAGTCCGTGCTGAAAGCCCTCGCCGTGCAGAACGGCGTCAGCTATCTCTCGTCGCTCGACATGAGCCGCGTCCGCGGCGCCTGCCCGCTGCCCGCTGCGACCGTGCGTGCGCTCGGGCTGGTGCCCTTCGATTTCGATCCGTTCGAGCGCCGGGTGCTCGTGGCCATGGCTGCGCCGCTCTCGCGTGCCGCCGTACGGGCCATGACGACGCTGACGCAGTGGAGCGTCGAGCCGTTCCTGGTGGACGACTCGGTGTGGGCCGTCGCCCTGGAGTCCTATCGCCCCCGTGAAGCGGAGGACGGCCACGCGTGGGCCGTCACGGCCGCGAACGCGCGGGAACTGGCGGACCACGTCGCGGCGCTGGCGGTCGACGGCCGGCCCGTGACCATGCGCCACGCCGCGCACGACAGCCGCACGTGGGTGCGGCTCGAGGCCGGCCGTGACACCCGTGACGTCATCGTCACGCCAACCGGAGGTGCCCCGTGGCCGGTGCAGCCTACAGCGCACTGAGCGGGATGCGGAACCGGCTCGAAGAGCTGGACCGCATCGCCGTCGACCTCGCCAACCTGAGCACGCCCGGATACAAGACCGAGCGGCGCGGCAACGCGTCGTCGTCACGGAGTTCCTTCGAGAGCGCGCTCGAGTCCGCGGTCGATGTCACGAGCGGTCCCGTCAAGATCGACTTCCGCCAGGGCACGATCGCCGCGACCGGCCGCGACCTGGACGCGGCGATCGACGGCCCGGGCTTCTTCGTCATCGACGGCCCGTCCGGTCCGCGCTACACGCGCAACGGCGCGTTCTCGCGCAGCGTCGACGGCACGCTGGTCACGGCCGATGGCCTGCCGGTGCACGGCGAGAGTGGTCCGATCCGGCTCGGCAAGGGTCCGGTCGTGATCACCGGTGACGGCACCGTCAAGGTGAACAACGTGCCCGCCGGCAAGCTCTCGATCGTGGACCTGCCCGAGGCGGACGCAATCCGCGAGTCCGGCGCACGGTTCATGGCGAAGCCCGGCGTGACGCCCGACCCGATCCCGGACGCGCGCGTTGCGGGCGGGTCCCTCGAGAGCGCCAACGTGTCGCTGGTCGACGCCCTTGCGCACCTGACGGAGGTCTCGCGCGGCTTCGACTCGATGCAGCGCGGCATGTCCGCCGTCTTCAACGAGATGGACGACCGCGCGATCAGCGAGCTGGGACGCCGGTAGTCCCCCGGGAGCCGTGATGACTTGCACAAGGCTCGGAGCGCGGCGCCCAGATGGCAAGGCGCGAAGAGCGAGCGTATTGGGCATACGAGAGCGATGAGCAACGCCGCCAGGTGGGATGCCCCGCCCGAGCGTTGTGTGAGACATCACGGCTCCCGGGGGACTAGGCACAACGGACATCGGCAGAGAAGGGACGGACTTCAGTGATTCGAGCGCTATACACGGCCGCCAGCGGCATGAACGCCCAGCAGGCCAACATCGACACCGTCGCGCACAACCTCGCGAACGTGAACACGTCGGGCTTCAAGAAGAGCCGGATCGAGTTCGAGGACCTCGTCTATCAGCAGATGAAGGTCGCGGGCACGCCGAACTCGCAGGAAGCCGAGGCGCCCATCGGCCTCGAGGCCGGGCTCGGGTCACGCCCGATTGCGACCGCGCGGAACTTCTCCGTCGGGAATCTCCGCAGCACCGGGGCGCCGCTCGACATCGCGATCGAAGGCCAGGGATTCCTGCAGGTCACGCTGCCGGGGGGCGAGACGGGCTACACGCGCGCCGGCAACCTGCACCTCAACGGCCAGGGGCAGCTCGTCACGGCCGAGGGCCTGCAGATCCGGCCGCCCGTGACGATCCCGCCCGGGGCCACGTCGGTCAGCATCTCGAAGGACGGCATCGTGTCGGCCGTCGTCGCCGGACAGGCGCCGCAGCAGGCCGGCACGATCGAGCTGGCGAACTTCCAGAATCCGGCCGGGCTCGAGGCGCGCGGCGGCAACGTGTTCGTCGCCACCACGGCGTCCGGCAACGCCACCACGGGCATTCCCGGCGCGGACGGCACGGGCACGCTGGTGCAGGGGTTTCTCGAGGACTCGAACGTCAGCGTCGTCGAGGAAATGGTCAACATGATCCTGGGACAGCGGGCGTACGAAGCCAATTCGCGCGTCATCAAGGCGGCGGACGAGATGCTGCAGCAGGTCAACAACCTCTCTCGGTGATGACGATGCGGTTCCTGTCTGTCATCGCGCTGTCAGTGCTGTCGACCTCCGCGCCGGCCGAGACGCTCTCGCCGGTCGCCACGGCTGTGGCGGTGGCCAGCCGGGAGGCTTTCGGTGCGTCCAGCGACGTCGAGGTCACGCTCGGCATGGTTGCGCCGGCCGTGCCCGGCGCCGTGACCGCTACCGTGGCGCCCGGCGGGCGAGTGGGGCAGCCGTCACGCTTCGTGCTCTGGCGCGATGGGCGGCAGGTGGGCTACGCCGTCGCCACGGTCGAGGTCACCGCGGATTACATGAAGCCCGTGCGCGCGATCGCCCGGGACGAGGTCGTCGACGCGTCGGCCGTCGTGGCGGAGCGCGGCCCGCTGCCGCGCGTGCCGTTCCTGCGGCTGCCCGGGAAGGACGAGGTCATCGGCGCGAGTGCGCGCCGGGCGCTGACCGCGGGTGAGCCGATCCTGAACGGCCTCGTCGTGGAGATTCCGGCCGTGCGCTCCGGCGACACAGTGCAGGCGCGGCTGACACGTGGCTCGATGCAGATTGTGGCCCGTGCGGTCGCCTCGGGTACGGGGCGGGTCGGGGACGTGATCCGGATCAGGAGCCTGGGCGCGGCCCGGGTCGTGGCCGGGCGCATCACCGCGCCGGGCGAGGTCGAGGTGCTGCCATGAGAGGGATGAGAAGGGGATCCGGGCTCCGCGTGCGTGTGGGCTGTGCGGTGGCGGCGGTGCTGCTGCTGTTCGCGGCGGAGGTGGTGGCGAAGGAGAAGAAGCCGGCTCCGCCGCCGCGTCCCTCTTCCAACTACGACGAGCTGTACCAGCACTATCTGGCGCTGGCCAGGACGATCCCGGCCACGCCGCCGACGCCGGGCAACCTCTGGGTCAGCAACCTCTACGCGGACTTTCGCGCACGGCGCCTCAATGACCTGGTGACGGTCCGCGTCTCGGAAACCATCTCGGCGTCCGGCTCTGCCGAGTCGAATCTCGACAAGGACTCGCAGTCGGGCGCGTCGCTGTCGAAGCTGTTCGGCCTGGAGACGAAGTACTCAGGGTTCCTGGATCCATCGAGCCTGGCGGCGTTGACCGCGCAGTCCACGTTCAAGGGCGCGGGGGCGACGACGCGGCAGGGCCTGCTGACCGCGACGATCACGGCGCGCGTGGCCGAGGTCATGCCGAACGGCGACATGGCTATCGAAGGCATCCGTGAGCTGGACATCAACGGCGACCGGCAGATCCTCGTGCTGACGGGCGTCATCCGCACGGCCGATGTCGGCCCCGGGAACGTCGTCGAGTCGACTGCCGTGGGCCAGATGCGCATCCGGTACTTCGGTCAGGGCCTGATGCGCGACCACCTCCGCCCGGGCTGGATTGCCCGCGTGCTGAACCGGATTTTCTGAGATGCGCACATATCACCTGTTCCCGGCGTTTCTGGCGTGTGCCGCGTTGTCGCTGTCCCTGCATGCGGGCCCAGCCGCCGCGCAGGAGTCCGTCGCGCCCGTCCGGCTGAAGGATGTCGCCGTGCTCCAGGGCCCGGCGTCGACATCGGTCATCGGCTACGGTCTCGTCGTCGGCCTGAACAAGACCGGCGACCGCCGGCAGGCGATGTTCTCGACGCAGTCGCTCGTGAACATGCTGCAGCGGTTCGGCGTGGTCGTGCCGCCGCTCGAAGTCCGCGTGGAGAACGTCGCGGCGGTCATGGTGAGCGGCGAAATCGGCGCGTATTCGCAGCAGGGCAGCCGCGTGGATATCACCGTGTCGTCGATCGGCGACGCGCGCAGCCTCCAGGGCGGGACGCTGCTGCCGACGCCGCTGCACGCGCCGGACGGGACGGTCATCGCGCTCGGACAGGGGCCGTTGTCGATCGGCGGCTTCGGTGCGGCCGGGGGCGAGAACAGTGTGTCCGTCAACCACCTGACCGTCGGCCGGGTGCCGCGTGGCGCCACGGTGCAGGTCGCGCGGCAGACGGCGATCGAGCCGACCGACATGCTGCGGCTGACGCTCCACGAGCCGGACTTCACGTCGGCGAGCCACATCGCCTCCGCGATCAACCAGGAACTGCGGACCGGCGTCGCGCGGGTCGTCGATCCTGGCACCGTGCAGGTACAGGTGCCGAGCTCCTATCGGACGTCCGTGCCGGACTTCATCGCGCGCCTCGAGCCCGTCCCCGTGCTGATGGATGCCGTGGCGCGGATCGTCATCAACGAGCGCACGGGCACCGTGGTGCTCGGCGGTGACGTCCGCCTCGGCCCGGCCGCCGTGGCCCACGGCAACCTGTCCGTGAAGATCGCCACGGAGTACGACGTCTCGCAGCCAAGCCCCATGTCGAAGGGCGGCCAGACGGCGGTGACGCCGAAGGTCGACATCAGCGTGGAGGAGGGCCGTGCGCAACTGGTCACGCTCCAGAGCGGCACGACGCTCGGCGAGGTGGTGCAGGCGCTGAATACGCTGGGCGTGTCGCCCCGCGACGTCATCTCGATTGTGCAGGCGCTGAAGGCCGCGGGCGCCTTGCGCGCGGAGATCGTGATCCTGTGAGCGTCAACCGCATCGACGACCTCGTCTCGCGGGCCCGGGCCGCGGCTGATGGCCTGGCCGAGGCCACGCCGGAAGACCGCAAGGCGCAGCTGGCGTCGATCGCGGCCGAGTTCGAGTCGATGCTGATGGGCCAGATGCTCAGCTCGATGCGGCAGTCGGCGAAGTGGGGCGGGGATGGCGAGGAGGGGGACGGCCTCGGCGGCCAGGCGCTCTTCGAGGTGATCGACGTCGAACTGGTGGCGCAACTGGCACGCGGTGGCGGGATGGGCCTGGGCAAGGAGCTGCAGCGAAGCCTGGAACGGGCCTTCGCGTCAGGTGGCGCCGGTGCAGCGGGAGTGCCGCCCTCGGCGGCGCCTCTGGGGCGGGTCCCCGAAGCGGCCGATCCGGCAAGCGGCATGTTCGGCGGGGCCATGTCCGTCGACCCCGACGCGGTGGCCCGGCACGTGACGTCCGGCTACGGTTGGCGGTCGGATCCATTCGAGGGGCACACCCGATTCCATAAAGGCATAGACCTTGCTGCTGCCTATGGCGATGACGTGCGGTCGGCAGCGCCGGGGCGGGTCGTATTCAGCGGCCGGCAGAACGGGTACGGGAACACCGTGGTAGTCGAGCACGCCGGCGGTGCACGCGCTCGGTATGCTCACCTGGCCAGCGCTGACGTGGTGCAGGGCGCGGTGGTCACCGCGGGGCAGACGATCGGCCGCGCCGGTTCGAGTGGCCGGTCGACCGGTCCGCATGTGCATTTTGAGGTCACGGTGGGCAATGAGACGGTGGACCCGCAGGCATGGCTCCGCGGATTGACGGCCACGGCCCACCCGACGAGGAACGAGACATGAAGATCGACGACGCCTACAGAACCCCCGCTCTGGACAACGCCAGCGCCACCACGCAGGCGAATCAGGCCGGAAAAGCCGGATCCGCCGGAAGATCGGGCGACCGGACGGGTGCGCCGCCGGTTGGCGGGACCGACGCGGTGCACGTATCGGACGAGGCGCGCCTGCGGGCCGAAGCGCTCAAAGCTGCTGAGGAAGCCCCGGCCATCCGACCGGACGCCGTCGCGCGCGGGAAGGCGCTGCTCGAGAGCGGAAAGCTGGGCAGCGACCCGGCCGCGCTGGCGGACCGTCTGATCGACGCGATGCTGGACGAAACCTCCAAAGGCTGACGCGGTGAGAGAACACCACAGCGCCCTGCAGACCGCCATCCTGGTGCGCGACGCGCTCCAGGACCTCGTCGCGGCCCTCCGGACCCCGGACGCCGACCGGCTGCTGGCCGGTGAGGCGGCACTGGAGTCGGCAATCCGGTCACTTCCGGCCGACGGCGGGGATCCCGCCGGAGCCAGCGTCACCGACGCGACGGCGGTTCGCCGCGCGGTGGCCGAGGCACGCCTGGCGCTGTTGCGGAGCCGGCGGCTGGGCGCCTCGCTCGCGGCCGAGGTGCGTCGGTCCCTCGGTCACGCGGATGTCGTGTACGGCTCAGGTCTGCAGCCTGCGCCCACCGGTCGCGTGCTGAACGCGCGGGGATAGCGGCGGGACCATGGCAGGGCTACTCGGCAACCTCACGCTGGCGTCCCAGGCTCTCCAGGCGCAGCAGCGCGGCCTGGAGGTGACCGGGCAGAACATCGCCAACGTGAACACGCCGGGCTACACGCGCCGCATCGCCGACCTGGTCGCCATCGCGCCGACGGAGCCGACGAGCGCGGGCAACGGCGTGATGGTCGCGGGCGTCCGCGCGATGCGCGACCAGCAGCTCGACCGCCGGCTGTTTCAGGAGGTGCCCGGGCAGATGCGGGAAACCGCGGTGGCCGAGCAGCTCTCCGTGGTCGAGAACGTGTTCGGCGCGGCAGGGAAGTCCGTCGACGGACGCCTGTCGGCGCTTCACGATGCCTTTTCTTTGCTGGCCGAGAACACCCAGTCCGCTACGGCGCGGGACCAGGTGCGCCAGCAGGCGCGGGCCCTGGCGAGTGAGTTCCAGGCGGTGAACCGGCGCATGCAGTCCGTACGGCTCGACGCGGATGTCAGCGTCCGGGCGGCCGTGAGCGAGCTGAATCGCCTGGCCGAGCAGGTGGCCGACGCCAACCGCAGCCTCAGCGGCGCGTCGGCCGCGACGACGGCCAACCTGCAGGACCGGCAGACGGAACTCGTCCGCAAGATCAGTGAGCTCGCCAACGTCGGCGTCAGCCTGCGATCAGACGGCGGGCTGGACCTCTCGTTCGCGGACGGCCGTCCGCTTGTCATCGGCGTGACGTCGTACCCCGTGTCGGTGACGTCCACGCCGCCGGATGGAATGGCCTCGCTCATCACGGCCGGATCGGCGGTGGAAGGCGAGATCTCGGCCGGACGGATCGGCGGGCTGCTGCGCGTGCGCGACACGTTGCTCCCCGACTACCAGAACCAGCTCGACACGCTGGCGCAGACCGTGGCCGACGAGTTCAACGCGCTTCACGAGGCCGGCTTCGACCAGACGGGCGCGGCCGGTGGCCCGCTCTTCACGGTGTCGACGACGCCTCCGTCGGTGGCCGGTGCGGCCCGGACGTTTGCGCTGTCGGCTGCGATCGACGCCGACGCACGGCTCGTCGCCGCCGGAGCCACGGCGGACGCCGGCGACAACGAGCAGGCCAAAGCGCTGGCGGCGCTGCGTGACGTCCGCGTGCTGAACGGAGGCACGACGACGCTGACGGAAGCGTGGGGGCAGCTCGTCTTTGCCGTCGGTCGCGATTCGGCTGCGGCAACGCAGGAAGCCGAGACGCAGGAGGCCATCGTGACGCAGATCGACGTGCTGCGCGATCAGGTGTCGGGGATCTCCCTCGACGAAGAGGCGATGCAGATGCTGAAGTTCCAGCGGGCCTACGAGGCCAGCGCGCGCTACTTCAGTGCCGTGAGCCAGACGCTGGACGTGCTGCTGCAGACGGTGGGCCGCTGATGCGCACCACCTTTGCCAGCGTCGCCCGTGAAACCGAGAACGCCATCGAAACGGCGGGCAAGCGCCTGGCGTACTTCCAGAAGCAGGTCGCGAGCGGCAAGCGCGTGTCGTCCCCGAGCGACGACCCGGACGCGGCCATGCGCGCGGTCTCCGCGCGCGGCGAGCAGGCGGTGCTCGAACGGTATTCGCAGGCCGCCGTGACGACCTCCGCGCGGCTGACGGTCATCGATTCGACGCTGTCGGGCATCGTGAATACGCTGAGCCGGGCCCAGGTCGCGGTGACCAGCGCGTCGGGCACGAGCGTCTCCGTCGCACAGCGCGACGCCGCGGTCCGGGAGCTGACCGGGCTTCGGGACGCGCTCTTCGAGGATCTGAACCTGTCCTACCAGGGCACGCAGATCTTCTCCGGGAGCGCCACGACGACCGCGCCCTTCACGAAGAACGGCAGCGGCGTCGTCAGCAGCTACGCCGGCAACGGCACCGAAGTCAGCGTGGACGTGGACCGTGGCCGCTCGGTGGCCGTGACGTTCGACGGCTCGCGCATCACGCAAGGCGCGGACACCGCGGACGTCTTCGCGGTCTTCGAGAGCACGATCGCGGCGGCCGCGACCGGCGACTCCGCCGCGCTGGCGGACGGCATGGCCGCGCTCAAGCGGGCGTTCGTCCGCGCCACGAGCGTGCAAGGCGAAGTGGGCAACGCCCTTCGCACGATCGAGATGGACGAAGAACGGCTGCGCGTGCAACAGGAGACCACCGCGGCCCGGATTTCCAAGCTGGAGGACGCGGACATGACCAAGGCGATCAGCGGCATGACGCAGGCCGACACCTCCTACCGCGCCGCCCTGGGCGCCTCCGCCACTGCGCTCCGAGTATCCCTGTTGGACTACCTGCGATGACTGACACCACGATGACCCTTCCGACCGAACTCGTCGTCCAGTTTCCGGACGGCCTCCCGGGCTTTGAAGCCTGCCAGAAGTTCCTGCTGTACACGAGCCCGGACACGGCGCCGATCCGCTGCCTGCACTCGATCGAGGGACCGAAGGCGACCTTCCTGACGGTGGAGGCCGGGGAGGCGCTCTCGGAGTTCCGCCACCAGTTGAGCGGGTCGGATCGCCTGCGTCTCGGGGCGACCGATGAGTCGCGCCTGCTGTGGCTGGCGGTCGTCACCGTCGAGGATGACGGCCCGGTCACCGCCAATCTCCGGGCGCCGATCGTGATCAATCTGGACCGGCAGCTCGGCTACCAGATCATGCCGCACCAGTGTGTGTACCCGCTGCGGCACCCCCTGGCGCAGGCGGCGTAGGACGGAGCCGGGATGCTCGTCTTCACCCGCCGCCGCGACGAAGCCATCATGATCGGCGACGGCATCACCGTCCGGGTGATCCGCGTCGGCAGAAACGGCGTGCGTCTGGGCGTCGAGGCGCCGCCGTCGGTGCCGGTCCATCGCCGCGAGATCTACGAGCAGATCGTGGCCGCGAACCTGAGCGCCGCGGGCGCCCCGTCGCAGCTGTCCGCCATCGTCGAACGTCTGCGCAAGACGCCGGTCATGCCGTCGTCAGCCGTGGCGCCGTCAGCCAGCACGCCGCCGCCCGCGACGGGCGCATGACCATCACGGACTGGTCCGCGATCGACGCGGATCAGCTCGCCGTGCTCTACGCGGAGGAGTCCAGACGCTGGCGGACGGCCTTCGACTGGGACACGGCCGACCAGTGGCGCATCCTCGAGGACGCCCGCACGCGCTGGAACCTCCCGGGTCTTGTTGCCCGCGATCGTGCAGGCCGGCTCTCCGGCTGGCTCTTCTATCTTCAGACGCCCGCAGGCGCGCAGCTCGGCGGTGTCAGCGCGACCGACGCCGAGACAACGCGGGCGCTCGTCGAGGCCTTCGTAGAGCAGGAAGCCAGTGGTTCCATCACCGGCTTTATGCCCGACCTCGCACCTGGGCTTGATGAAGCGCTGGCCGGTGCTGGACTCTTCGCCACGCCGCATCTCTTTCTCGCCGCGGCCCTCGTCGCCGTTCCAGCCAACGAGACCACCGCCGGAAGGGCCGGGCGTGGGTGGGCGAATGCGCGTTTCGAGTGCGACTTAAAGAGATACGAGCCAGGTGTGGTTTCCATGCGCCCAGGGAGCGCTCGAAACGCGCATCGCCCGCCCGCGACCGGCAGTGCCGGCGTCCGACTATGGCGACCAGGCGACGACTCCATCGCGGCCCATGTGCTCCGCGAGGCATACGACTCGGTTGACGCGGCGCTGTTCGCGCCGGACGGGACGATCGACGAGTGGCGCGCCTATGTGACGAGCCTTGTCGAGCAGATCGGCTGCGGGCGGTTCATGCGCGAGGCGAGTCTGGTCAGCGAAACGGATGGTCGCGCGACGGGCGTGGCGGTCGTGACGCGACTCAGCGAGCGTATGGCGCACATCGCGCAGATTGCCGTCCGTCGTGAACAGCAGGGGAGTGGCGACGGCGCGCGGCTGCTCTCCGCAGCGATGTCTGCCGCGCACGAGGCGGGCGCCGCCGCGATGTCGCTGCTGGTGTCCAGCCGGAACGAGGGGGCGCTGCGCTTCTATGCACGCCACGGCCTCGTCGAGCGCGGCCGATTCCTGGAGATCTCCGCGGCTCGGCCCGCTGCCGGTGTTCTCCGTGCGAGCTGAAGACTAGCCCTTCCGGTTGAACAGCGCGGACGTCTCCGGTGCAGGGGCGATGACGCGGCGGTAGGCGGCGAGCGTCTGTTCGCCCTGCTCGATGGACTGAATGGCCGTGCGGCGCGCCTGTTCCATCCGGCGCAGCGACGCCATCGTGCGGTCGTCGCCGGCCACGATGGCCGCTACGCGCTGCGCGGTGTGGCGGTGGAGCGCCGCGACGGCCTCGAAGGCGGGGTTGCCGGCGAGCGTCTGCCGGTGTGCGAGCAGTGTCCTTCTCACGGGCACCAGTTGCTGCTCGATGGCGAGCAGGCTCTCCATGACGCGGTCCCGGTGATCGGCGGCGTCGTGGAACGCGTCGAGATCCTCGGCCTCGCCTGCGCGTCCCTGCTGACGCGCCAGCTCCTCGAGCCGGGTCAGCAGCGTGAGCTCTGCGTCGAGTCCGGACTGATACTGCCCGAGCAGTCCGTCGAGCACCTGCGCCGTCATCGGCCGGCCACGGCCAGCGTGGCCTCCGGGGCGGTTGCGATTCTGGCCCACGCTTCGCGCATGCTGGCCAGCAGCTTCTGCACCTCGGCGATGGCCGTGTCGTCCTGGCGCGCGGTGGCATCGAGGAGACGACTGGTCATGTAGGTGTACAGCCGGTCGAGGTCGTGGGCGACCTGGCCGCCCCTCGCCATGTCGAGTGTGCCCTGCAGCTCCCCGATGATCGCCTGCGCCCGGGCCACGGAGCGTGTCCGGGACGGCTTGTCGTGCCGCCCGGCGGCGGCCGTGGCCTCGCCGAGGAAGCGGATCGCGCCGTCGTAGAGCAGGACGACGACCTCGAGTGGCGACCGGGACGTCACGTCGGTCTGCTTGTAGGCGTTCAGGGCGCGGGCGGCGGTCTGCATGTGTGGAAGTGTCCTTAGAAGCCCATCGTCGAGAGCTGGGCCTGCTGGTTCTTGAGGCGTGTCATGGCCATGTCGGCGGCGGTGTACTCGCGCTGGAGCGTGAGCCGCTGCTGCTCGAGGCGCACGCTCATGGCGTCGATCTGGCGGCCGAGCTCGGACGCCCGGTCGGTCATCCGGGTGCGTGTCAGAGCGATCAGCCCGCCGGACTGCGTGTAGTCCTTGATGAGCGTCGTGAAGGCGCCGAACGCGCCGGCCTCGCCCGTGCCGGCGAACAGGAGCTGCGCCGCGTCAGGCTCGGCGTTGATCGCCGTGTCGAAGACGTCTTCGTCAATCTCCAGCTTTCCGGCGGCTGTGGAGGAGATCCCGATCTGGGCCAGCTGCGTCAGCGCGCCGGAGCCGTATGCGTCGAACAGCGCGGCCCGGAGCGAGGTCTGGAGGCTGCGGATCAGCGGGTCGCGCGAGACGTTGTTCTTGCCGCTGATCTGCGACAGGCGCTGCTCGTCGAAGAACGTCAGGACGGCGTTGTAGGCGTCGACGAACTCCTTCACCTTGGTCTGGGCGGCGCTGGTGTCCCGGGTCACCTCGACGCGGATGGTCTCAGCCGGGTCCAGCTTATGGAGCGTCAGCGCGATGCCCGGGATCGCCTCGTTGACCACGTTGGTCGCGCTCGTGATGGCGATATTGTTGACGGTCAGCGCGGCGTCCTGGGCCGCGACGGCGTTGTCGAGCGCACTGTCGCCGCTCGTGCCGTCGTTGTCGGTGTCCGTGAACGTCAGGCCGGACCCGCCGCTCAGCGTGCTGGCGATCGTGAAGGCGTTCTCGAGTCCGGTGTCGGTGGCCGTCAGCACCAGCCGGTAGGTGTTCGGGGCCGACCGCACGATCGCCGCGCGGACCGGAACGTCCTCCGCGTCGTTGATGAGGTCCGTCAGTTCCTCGAGGGTGGTGTCGCCCGAAAGCGTGATGACGACCGGATCGCCACCCGTCCGGGTGAGCGTCAGCGAGCCGGCACTGGCGACCACCGCGTCGGTGGAGGCGGCCGTGGAATCGGTGGTGGTGACCTGGGCCCTGGCGAGCTGCGTGACGACGACGTCGTAGCTGCCTGTCGCCGTACCGTCCCCGGCTGTCGTCGAGACGGCCTCCTCGTTGCTGGACGTCGCCTTCAGAATCTGGAGCGAGTCGGACTGGGAGAGGGTGTCGGCCGCGTCCTGAACCTTGCCGAGCTTCGAGACCAGGCCCGCCAGGATCTGATTCTGGCCCTTGATGTCGGATTGCTGCGTTTCCAGCCGGCGGAGGGGCTGGCTCTCCTGCGTCATGACCGCATCGAGGAGCCCGCCGAAATCGATGCCGTTGAAGCCGCTGATGCTGACTGGAGAACCCATGATTGCTTCCTTTTGCCCCGCCGGCATGGAGGGGCCGCCGGAGCTATAAGCGAGATCCGGGCCAGGTCCGCGTCGCCTACGAAAAGACGGGCGGGTGCCGAGGGGGTATCCGACCCTCGGGCAGCCCGCCCGTGCTTACTGACCTGCCGGTTCGACTTGCGGCCCCGCCTAGCGGAGCAGCGAGAGGACCGACTGGTTCGCCTGGTTGGCCTGCGACAGGGCGGCCATGCCGGCCTGCGTCAGGATGTTGTACTTCGCCATGTTGGCCGACTCTTCCGCCACGTTGGCGTCGCGGATCCGGCTCTCGGCCGCCTTGTTGTTCACCATCTGGGACTGCGCGAGGCCCATCGCGAACTGGAGGCGGTTCTCCAGGGTGCCGACCGTGTTCTGCACGTCACCGAGGCTCGAGATCGCGCTCTGCACCTCGGCAAGGGCGTCCTGTGCCTCGGCAGCCGTGGTGAAGCTGCTCGCCGTCAGCCCGAGGTCCGAGCTGCCCGCCGCGCCGATCGTGTCGGTCACGGCGCCGTCGGCCGCGGTGGCCTCGGAGCTGACGAACACCGAGAAGTCCTCGTCCGCGTCGAGTCCGGCCACGGTGGCCTCGCGGTCGATTTCCTCGATGATCTTCCCGTATTCGTCCGACAGCTTGCTGATGTCCACGCCGTTGCTGGACGAACCCGCCTGCGTGGCCAGCGTCGCGAGCCGGTCGAGCAGGGTCGAGATGTTCGAGAGGGCGCCGTCCTTGATCTGGAGCTTCGACATGCCGTCGTTGGCGTTGCGGATGCCCTGGTTCAGGATGGTGACCTTGTTGCGGTAGTCGTTGGCGACCGCCAGACCCGCGGCGTCGTCGCCGGAGTAGTTGATGCGGTAGCCGCTCGACAACCGGCCGAGGGCCTTGTTCAGGCCGACCTGCGTGCCCTGAAGATTCGCCGTGGCGTTCGCCGCGGCGACGTTGCTGACGACTGAGAACGATGCCATTGCTGTTTCCTCCGTGAAAGATGTCCGGCGTCCATTGCCGGCGCTGCCGGGGCGGAATGCCCCGGCCTCGGGGAGGTAATCGGAAATGGCCGGGCCGGCTTGAGTGACCCATCGCTGAGCGCCGGGCGGGCGGGTAGAGCGCGTCGCGCGCGGTATTCCGCCGCCACTGTGGGCTCAGGCGGTCGCGCATCGGCGTGACCGGGCGTGGGTGGGCCACGCGCGTTTCGTGCGCTCCCTGGGCGCATGGAGACCACACCCGGCTCGTGTCTCTTTGAGTCGCGCTCGAAACCCGCGTGGCCCACCCACACCCGGGAGAGCCGGAGGCTCGGGTAGCGGAGGGGACGTGATACCGACACGGTGTCGGCGGCCCGCCCGGCTCGCATGTCGGGTCCGGCCGATGGTGCGGAAATCCGGCGCGATTCGTTGGTGATGGCACGGATCGCGTGGTTGGCATTCCGCTTGCGACATGGCCCGTGTCGCCATGCCGTCTGCCTCATCCGCTCTGCGTTCGGCCTCCATGCTTCGCGAGGTGCCCGCGCCCGTACCCTTTGCGCCTCCGGCGCTCGGGCCGGACGAGATCGCCGAGGTCGTCGCGACGCTGCAGTCCGGCTGGCTCTCGACGGGGCCGCGGGTCCGGCGCTTCGAACAGGCCTTTGCGCGCTACGTCGGCGCGCCCCACGCCATCGCCGTGAATTCCTGCACGGCGGCGCTCCACCTGTCACTGCTGGCGTCGGGGGTGGGTGCCGGCGATGAGGTCGTCACCTCGCCGTTGACGTTCTGCGCCACGGCGAATGTCGTCGTGCACTGCGGTGCGACACCGGTGTTCGCGGACGTGGAACGGCAGACGGGGAACATCGACCCGATGGCCGCGGAGGCGGCGGTCACTCCCCGCACGCGCGCGCTGATCCCGGTGCACTACGCGGGCCGTCCCGCCGACGTCGGCCGGCTGAACGCGCTGGCGGACAGCCGGGGCATCGCGCTGGTGGAAGATGCCGCGCACTGCGTCGAGGGCGTGGTGGACGGCCAGCGCATCGGCACGACGGCGCGCTTCTCGTGCTTCAGCTTCTACGCCACGAAGAACCTGACGACCGGGGAGGGCGGCATGGTCACGACCAGTGACGAGGATGCCGCGAGTTTCATCCGTATCGCGTCGCTCCACGGCATGGACCGCGATGCCTGGGCCCGCTACACGCCGGGGCACAGTGGCCAGTACGACGTGGTGCTGCCTGGCTTCAAATACAACATGACGGACATTCAGGCCGCGATCGGGCTGCACCAGCTGGCGCGCCTCGACGCGCGCCACACGCGGCGGACGGCCATCTGGGAGGCCTACGACGAGGGCCTCGCGGGCCTGCCGCTCACGAGACCGGCCGCGGCAGCGCCCGGCACCGTCCACGCGCGGCACCTCTATACCGTGCGGGTGGACGAAGCCTTCACCGGCATCAGCCGTGACGACCTGCAGGCCCGCCTGAAGAGCCGCGGTATCTCGACCAGCGTGCATTTCCGCGCACTGCATCTGCATCCCTACTACCGGGATCGCTTCGGCCTCCGGCGCGGGATGTTTCCCGAAGCCGAGGCGATCTCGGACCAGACCCTCTCGCTGCCGCTCTCGGCAGCGATGACGGGCAGCGCGGTGGACCGCGTCATCGAGGCCATGCATGAAGCGCTCGCCTGACTTGCGTGGCCGGCGCCGGAGAGGCGTTCCGCCCGCCGTGCTGTTCCGCGCGGCCGCGGGCCCGCGGCGCGGCTTCGGTCACCTGGTCCGTTGCCGCTCGCTCGCGCGGGCGCTCGACATCACTCCGGTCGTCTCGCTCCGGGCGACGGCCGACACAGCACAGCGCGCCGCTGCGCTCGGCTGCACTGTCGTGGAAGGCAGCGCGAGGCGGGTGCTGGCCGAGACGCCGTGCGATGTGCTCGTCGTGGACGACCCCAACGAAGCGGCCGCCGCGACGTGGATTCGGGCCGGCCGCCGGGCCGGGCGACCGGTCGTGACCGTGCATGACCTGGGCATTGGATGCCTGGAAGGAGACCTTGTGGTGGATGGAAGCGTTGTCAGAAAGCCGGTGCTCCGGCGCGCCGCCGGTGCGTTGGTCGCCGGCCCGCGCTACGCCGTGCTCGACCCGCGGCTGACCGCGTGGCGGCGGCGGGGCGCCGAGCCCGCGGGCGCCTGCACGGTGCTCATCGCGCTCGGCGGTGGCACGAACGTCACGCTGGCGTCCGCGATCGCCGACGCGCTCACCGCGGCGGACGAACGGATTCAGGTACGGATCGCCGGTGGCTTTTCCTCTGGCGGTCACGCGCAGCTCCGCGTGCAGCCGCGTGTCTGCTGGCTCGGCCGCACGCCGGGTCTCGGCCGGGAGCTCGCGCGCGCCGATGTCGCGGTCGTGGGCGGTGGCGTGACGCTGTATGAGGCCTGCGCGCTCGGCGTGCCGACGGTCGCCGTGCCGGTCGTCGACGCGCAGCGCGACACCATCGCCGCGTTCATCCGCAAAGGTGCCGCCACCGGCATCGCCGACGGTCCGCTCGACCTTGATCGGGTCGTGGAGCTCGTCATCACGCTCGTCGAGGACCGCCGCAAACGGCGCGGGATCGCGGAACGTGCGTCGGCCCTGATCGACGGCCGTGGCGCCGCCCGGGTCGCCCAGTTCGTCACACGGCTGGCCACGGCGCACTAGGGATCATGCGCGGCATCGCCTTCGACCTCGACGACACGCTCTATCCGTACGAACACTTCCGCATCAGCGGGTTCGGAGCGGTCGCGCGCGCCGTGGAAGCGGAGCACGGCGTTCCCGCGCTGCGCGCCTTCAGCCTGTTGTGCCGTGCCCGCATGGAGTGGCACGGACGTGAGCTCCAGTCGCTGGCGACCGAGCTCGGACTGCCGGACCACAGCATCGACGGCTGGCTCGACGTCTTCCGGACGCACATCCCCGACATCGTGCTGCCACCGGGCATCGCCGGAACGCTCGCCCGCCTGCGCGGCGACGGCTGGCGCGTCGGCATCCTGACCAACGGCGACCCGGCGGTACAGCGCCGCAAGCTCGCCGCGCTGGGGGTACCGGCACTCGTGGATGCCTGCATCTGCGCCGAGGAGGTGACGCGGGGCGGCAAACCCGCGGCCGCGTCCTTCGACGCCCTGGCCGCCGCGCTGGGCACCCATCCTTCACGGACCGTCTACGTCGGCAACGACCCGTTTGCGGATGTGCGCGGCGCGCGGCACGCCGGCCTGCGGACCATCCGGCTCCGGACGGCCGCCTGCGCCGGCACGCTGGCCGACGACGCCGACCTGGTGGTTGACCGGCTGGACACGCTGACGGTCCTGGCGCCGAGTCTGATCCGGCAGGAGCTGACACATGTGGCGTGACGCGTACGGGCGGGGGATCGGCGCGGGAGCGCCGCTCTATGTCATCGCGGAGATCGGCCTGAATCACGGCGGATCGCTCGACCGCGCGCTCGCGATGGTCGACGCCGCGGCGGCCGCCGGCGCCAGCGCCGTCAAGCTGCAGAGCCTGACGGCGGCTGACCTCGTGGCGCCGTGGTGTCCGGCGCCGGCGCACGTCTCCACGCCGTCACTGCAGGGGTTCTTCGGGCAGTTCGAACTGAGCCGTGCCGCCCACGCCGCCGTGGTGGCCCGCGCCCGGACACTCGGCGTGGCCGTGATGACAACGCCGTTCTCCGAAGCGCTGATCCCGATGCTTGCGGAAACCGGCTTCGACGCGTGGAAGGTGGCGAGCGGGGACCTGACCAATGACAGCCTGCTGTTCGCGCTGGCCTGCACCGGCACACCGCTCGTGCTCTCGACCGGCATGGCGACGATGCCTGAGGTCCTGCACGCCGTCCGGCTCGTGCGGGACGCGGGCGGCACGGTGGCCGCCGTCCTGCACTGTGTCTCGGCGTATCCGGCGCCGCCGGAAGCGCAGAACCTTCGCGCACTGCTGACCCTGGCGGAGGCCGTGGACTGCCCGGTCGGGCTTTCGGACCATGCGGCGGACGGCCTCGTGTCGGCCGTGACGGCCGTCGCACTGGGCGCGGCCGTCTACGAGCGGCACTTCGTGCTGGACGGAGACACCGCCGCGATCGACTACGCGGTCTCGAGCACGCCCGGCGCGCTGCGCGACATCATCGGCGCCTGCGCGGATACCGCGCGCCGCCTCGGCACCGGGAAGAAGGTCTGCCAGCCGGCGGAGTCCGTGAACCGCACAGCCAGCCGGCGCGGCGTGTACGCCCGCACGGCGCTGCCGGCGGGACATGTGATCCGGGCCGATGACCTGATCGCGCTCAGGCCCGAATCGGAGATCTCCGCGTCGGAACTCCCGGCACTGCTCGGCCTCGTCGTCGGGTCTCCGCTCGCCGCGGGGGAGCCGCTCGGCTGGGACATGCTTCTGAGGCGGGCGGCGTGAACCGGCTCACCGTCCTGATCACGGCGGCCTCGCGCCGCGTGCCGCTGGTGCGGGCGTTCCGTGCCGCGCTGACGCGCGCCGGAGTCCAGGGCCGGGTGGTGGTGACGGACATCAACCCGCTGTCGCCGGCCGTCTTCGAGGCCGACTGCGCGTACGCGATGCCGCTGGCGACGGACCCGTCGTACATCCCGGAACTGCTCGCGCTCTGCGACGCCGAGCGTGTCGGCCTGGCCGTGCCGACCATCGACGACGAGCTGCCGCTCTTCGCCGCGGCCACGCCGGCGTTCCGGCGGCGCGGCGTGCTGACGGCGTGGTCGCCACCCGAGACGGCCCGCATCTGCAACGACAAGTACCTGACCTCGATGCACCTCGCCGCCCACGGCATCCCGGTCGCACGCGCCGCCCTGCCGGCCGACCGGCCGGGGGACATGGCGCTGCCGCTCTTCATCAAGCCGCGCGGCGGCCGCGGCGGCATCGGCGCGTTCCCGGTGCGGTCGGAGCGTGAACTGGCGTTCTTCTCGGAGTACGTGCCGGATCCCGTCGTGCAGGAGTTTCTGGACGGTCCGGAATTCACGATCGACGTGATGTGCGATCAGAATGGCGACCCGCTCGCGATCGTGCCGAGGGAGCGCGTGGTCATCCGGGCGGGTGTCAGCGACCGCGGGCGTACGGTCAAGAGCGCCGCGCTCATCGACCTCGCCGTGCGCGTCTGCCGCGCGTTGCACTTCGTCGGCCCGCTGAACATCCAGTGCCGCATCCCGGGCAGCGCCCGGCATGCCGGCCAACCGGTCGTCTTCGAGATCAACGCCCGGTTCTCCGGCGGCATCCCGCTGACGATCGCGGCGGGCGCGGACGTTCCCGCGATGCTCGTCGATCTTGCGCTCGGCCGCCCCGTCGCGCCGCGCATCGGCGCTTTCACCGACGGCTTGTGGATGACCAACCACGAGACCGCGATCTTCATCGACGACAGCCAGCTGGCGTCGCTGCCGCTCGTCGAACGGCCCGCACGCCTTCAGGAGGCAGCGTGAACGGAAACACGGGAATCATTCTGCAGGCGCGGCTGGCTTCGGCCCGGCTGCCGTTCAAGGCGCTGGCCCCCATCGCCGGGCAGCCGTTGCTCGTGCACTGCATCGAGCGGCTGCAGGCCGGCGGGCACCGCGTCATCCTGGCCACGACGGATCGACCCGAGGATGAGGCGCTCGCTTCCATTGCGGTCGCCCATGGCGCGGAGGTCTTCCGGGGCGATGCCACCGACGTGCTCGCGCGATACCTGGGTGCGGCGGAGGCGTTCGGCCTCGACCGCGTGGTTCGCGCCACCGGTGACAATCCGGCGGTCGAAACAGGCGGTCCTGCCCGCGTGCTGGCCGCACTCACCTCGGGCGCGGACTATGTGATCGAGGACGGCCTGCCGTATGGCGCCTGCGTCGAAGCGTTCACACGCGACGCGCTGACGCGGGCGGCGGCGACCTGCCTGCGGCCGCAGGACCGGGAGCACGTCCCGATCGGCATGCGGTCGAATCCGGACCGTTTCCGGATTCGGGTGATTCAGGCGCCGGCGGCGTTGACCCGGCCGGACCTGCGGTTCACCGTCGATACGCGCGCCGACCTGCTCTACATGCGCGACGTCTTTCGCGCGGTCGGCGAAGCCATGCCGCCGCTGGAGCGGCTGATCGCGGCGGCGGACACCTTTCGGCGGAGAGAAGCGGCGTGAAACGGGAGTGGCGTGGACGAACGGATCTCGCCTCGCTCGCCGCCGTGCCCGTCGGGGCGGCGTGCGTGCTGGCCGGACAGTGGCTCCAGGGCGGCGACGCCTCGGCACTGCTGCATGGGTCGGCGGCGCTCATCGTCTTCGGCGGCAGCCTTGGCGCCGTCCTGGTGTCGCACTCGCCCGGGCAGACGCGCCGGGCGATGAAGTGCGCGTTGCGGACGTTCCGGCGCGAGCGCCGCGAGATGCCCGCCCTTGGCGCTCGGATGACGGCACTCGCCATGCGGGCCCACCGTCGCGGCGTACAGGCGCTGGAGCATGAGCTGGCAGAGGAGGCGGACCCCTTCCTGCGCAGCGGCCTCTCGCTGGTCATCGATGGCGCGTCCGGACACGAGCTGAGCCAGGTGCTCTCGGTGGAACGGCATGCCGCGGACGCGGAGGACGACGCCTGCGCCCGGGTCTGGGAGTCTGCCGCCGGCTACGCGCCGACCCTCGGCATTCTCGGCGCCGTGCTGGGTCTCATTCAGGTCCTGCAGCACCTGCGCTCGCCCGAAGCGCTCGGGACGGGTATCGCCACCGCGTTCGTGTCGACGGTCTACGGCGTGGCCTCGGCGAATCTGCTGTTCCTGCCGCTGGCGGGACGCGTGCGCGAGCGGGCAGCCGAGTGTGCCCGCCAGCGCGAGCTGGTGGCTGAAGGGCTGCTGGCCATCAGCGACGGCGCGAGTCCGCGTCTCGTGGCCGACCGCATCCGACCCCTGGCGCCGGGCACGCCGCCTGTCGAGGAGATCGCCGCGCGGCTGCACGCCGCCGTGCCGGCGCGCCTGGCCTAGTGGACGCACGGAGACGGCCCACCAGACCGGTCGCAGCGGACCGCTGGGTCGTGCCGTACGCGGATCTGATCACGCTGCTGCTGGCCCTCTTCGTGACGCTCTACGCCGTCTCGCGGGTGGACCTCGACCGCTTCGAGCCCGCCTCGACAGCCCTGCAGGCCGCCTTCGACGGCGGGACACCCGCGGCGCCGCCGACCGGCGGATCACCGACGCTCGTCTCGCCGCCCCGAGTGGTGGCGGGCACGCCGCTCGACGCCATCGAACTTGGTCTGCAGCAGGCGATCGCGGCGGCCGGACTCGAGGGTCGCGTGGGACTCACCCGCGACGAGCGCGGAGTCGTCCTCTCGCTGCCCGAGTCGGCGGCATTCGACTCCGGTCGCGCCGATCTGACACGCGAAACGACGTCGCTGCTCGCCGACGTCGGCCGGGAACTGCGGCCGCTGCCGAATGACGTCCGCGTCGAGGGGCACACGGATGACCGCCCCGTGTCAGGCGCGTACCGATCCAACTGGGAGCTGTCGACGGCGCGCGCCAGCGCCGTGGTGGCGCTCTTCATCGAACAGGCGGGCGTCGAGGCCGCGCGGCTGTCCGCCGCGGGATACGGCGAGTTCCACCCGAAAGTCCCGAATGATTCCGCTGACGCGCGGGCCCAGAACCGGCGCGTCGACATCGTGATTCTCTCCTCCAGGGCTCGTGAGGTGTCCCGTGATTGAGATCGATTCCCGCGAGCTGGCGCAGATCCTGGGCCGGGCGGCCAGACCCGTCCTGACCGATGACGTCCGTGAGGCGCTTGGCGGCAGGGTCGTGCTCATCACCGGCGCCGGCGGGTCGATCGGCGCCGAACTCGCCCGGCAGGTGGCCGCCTGCGGGCCGCGGGCGCTGACACTGCTCGAGCAGTCGGAGTATCAGCTCTTCCGCATCGAGGCGGACCTCCGCGCGCGTCATCCGGGCCTCGCGATCCATGCGGTGCTGGGTGACGTGACGCTCGCGCCGGATGTGCGCGCGGCCTTCGCCTGCGAACGGCCCGCCGTCGTGCTGCACGCCGCCGCTTACAAGCACGTCACCATGGCCGAACGCGCCATCGTCGCCGCGGCCCGCGTGAACGTGCTCGGCACGGCCGTGGTGCGCGACGAGGCCCGCCGCGCGGGAGCCCACCTGGTGCTCGTGTCGACGGACAAGGCGGCCGAGCCCGCCAGTGTGATGGGCGCGACCAAGCGCTTCGCCGAGATGCTGGTGCTCGCCGACGGCGCCGGCACGTCCGTGGTGCGCTTCGGTAACGTGCTGGGCAGCAGCGGCAGTGTTCTCGAACTGATGATGAACGCCGCCCGCCGCAACGCCCCGATCCCGGTGACGGACCCTGGCGCGACGCGCTACTTCATGACGGTGTCCGAGGCCGTCTCCCTGGTGCTGACGGCCGGCTGCGCCCGTGGTGCGGGTGACGTGTTCTGGGTCGACATGGGCGAGCCCATCCGCATCGGCGACCTGGCCGCGCGGGTGGAGCAGTGGGCGCGCGGGCAGGGTTTCCGCCCGTCCGGCGTACGGCTGATTGGTCTGCGGCCCGGCGAGAAGCTCGACGAGCAGCTCACGACACACGGGCTGGAGATGACGCGCACTGAGAATCCGCACGTCTGGACCGCCCGCCAGCCCGCGCTCGATCGCGTGTCGCTGGCCGAGGCGCTGGCGGCCCTGCGCCACGCCGTCGACGAAGGCGACGCGGCGGGCGTCCTCGAAGCGCTCGTGGACGGCGTCCCGGATTTCATGCCGGCCGCGGACACCTGCGCACGGGTCCTTCCGACCCGCGTCGAGCTGGCCATCGCGGCGTAGCGCCCACCCGGGTCGGCGTTCCGGCACCGGGACGGCCATCGGGTGTCGGCAGGCCGGACATGGTGTCGCCCGGCACCGGGCGGCAGGGTGGAATCAGGCGAATCCCTGAGCAAACGGCAGCGTTGCCGGCACCTCCAGACCGGCACCGGTCTTGCTGTTTTGACGCGCGAGATGCCATCGGCACAGACCTCCGAGCGGGTGCTCCTCCGCGCGCCGTTCCAGTTCCGCCGCGAGCGCCGCGGCGTCCCGGAGGATCACGACGCCGACTATCTCGTCCGCGTGGATGTCTGCGGCCTGTGCCGGAGCGACCTGCACGCGGCGGCGAGCTGGGCCGGAGACTGGCAGGAAGTCGGTCACGAGTTCGGCGGCACGGTCATCGCGGCGCGCAAGCCCGGCGGCCGGTTTGCTCCAGGGGACCGCGTGGCCGTGCGCAACGCCAGTCCTTGCGGCGAGTGTGCCTCGTGCCTTACGGGCGTCCCGCGCCGGTGCGGGCGGCTTGTCGTGAACATGCAGGGATACCGCGACGTCGCGCTCTGCGACGAGCGGTCGCTCGAAGACGCCTCGGGCCTGGACGATGACGCGCTGGCGCTGGTCGAACCGACCAACGTGGCGCTCGACCTGCTGCACGCGGCGCAGATTGGCCCTGCACATGCGGTGGCCGTGCTCGGCTCGGGGACGCTTGGCCTGCTGACCGCCTACGTGGCCCGGCACGTCTGGCGTGTCGAGGAGACCGCCATCATCGGCCGGCACGCGGAATCGCCGTTGGCGCACGCGCTCGGTCTTCCGTATCAGTCCGGAGGGTCCGGCGGCACGGCACCGACCGGGCGGCCGCCGCGCATGCGGCACGCCGATCGCGTGCTCGTCACCACGCCGCCTTCGACTCTCGACCAGGCCGTCGGCCTGTGCCGGACCGGCGGGTGGGTGGTCACGGTCGGTCTCGACGACACCGAACGCTGCACGGTGCCCGTCGACGTCAGCCGGCTCATCTTCGGTCAGATCACGCTCAAGGGTGTCTGTGCCGCACCGAACGCGCACTTCGCGCAGGCGGTCGCGCTGCTGCGCGAGCACGGCGCCGCGCTGCGGCCGCTGATCGCACGCCGGGTGCGACGGGCGGAGCTGGAGTCGGCGCTGACGGACTGGCGCGATCGGCCGCGCTACGAGGGCAAGACGATCCTCGTGGGAGACGCCCGATGCGCGTGACGCGACACGTCGAGCCGCAGGCGGGTGCGCCCGTGCTGCCGGAGGGCGGCATCGAGCGGATTCTGATTCTCCGGACAGCGCAGTTGCGGGAAGTGCAGTGGGCCAGAACGGAACTCGCGCGCCGATACCCGCGCGCGACGTTCGGCGTGCTCGGCACGCGTCTGGCGGCGCTGGGCGCTTTCGAGGACTGCGCGCGGTTCGAAGTGGCCGACGAGTGGTTGACGCCCGCCAGCTTCACGCCGCTCGAGCAGGCCGTGGCTGCGTTCGCGCCGGACCTCGTCGTACTCTGCATCAACAACGACTGGCGCGTCGGCTATGAGCGGTCCAGCCGCGTCGTTCAGCGGATTGGCGCGCGGCACAAGGTCGTCGCCGGCTACAACCGGCAGTGGTCCCACTGGCGGCACGCGGACTTCGTCGAGGGCCACCCGATCACGCGGTGGCTGGTCGAAGCGGTCGGCCTGCTGGCCCTGGCGCCGCTCGTGGGCGCCTACCTGCTGTGCAAGCCGGCCGGGCCCGACTACGCCGGAACGCCCGTCACAGGGCCGCGACCGGGAGCCTCCGCATGAAGGTGCTCCACGTCTGCTCGTTCTACCGGCCGTTCGGCGGGGCGGAAAAGCTCCTGTTCAGCGTTCTCGACCTGCTCGAGAGCCGTGGCGTCGAGAACGTCATCGTCGCGCCGGCCTCCCAGGCGGACGGCGCGACGGGCCGCCGGACGGAGCACTTCGTCGACTTCCTGGAGTACCCGTTCTCGCGCAGTCCGCTGCTGATGACGCTGCGGCACAATCGGCGGCTGATGAGCGCGCTACGCGACGTGATCGTCGCGGAGGCTCCCGACGTCATCCACCTGCACAACCAGCAGAACCCGTTCGTCTACAAGGCCTGCGCCGACAGCGGCATTCCGATGGTCCGCAACGTCCACGACCCGCGGATGTACTGCCCGACGAACTGGCGCCTGCTGCCGGACGAGCGCCTGTGTCCGCATGCGATGGGCCGCGCCTGCATCACGGAAGGGTGCGTCAAGCCCACCGTCGCCGACATCAAGCACGTCGCCGCGCTGGCCTGGGGTCGCCAGCTCTCGTTCACGAACACGACGCTCATCATTGAGAGCGAGGAGTCGTACGCGCTCGCGCGGCAGAACGGCTACCGCGACGACCAGATGGCGCTGATCCCGAACTGCACGCACGTGCCGCCGCTCGACACGGCCGAGGCGGAGAAGGCGGCCCTCCACACGCCTGGCCGCAACGAGCTGCTGTTCGTGGGGCGGGCCAGCCGCGAAAAGGGGCTGCCGTTCCTGCTGCACGCACTCACGCGCGTCCAGAGCGACTTCACACTCAACCTGCTGACCGCGGGCGACTACTACCAGCAGGAGATCGCGCCGCTCATCACGCGGCTCGGGCTCGAGTCCCGCGTCAACGTGCGTCTCAACACGAGCTACGCGGACACGGCGCGCTACTACGCGACGGCCGACGCGGTCATCGTCCCGTCCGTCTGGTTCGAGACGTTCTGCCTGGTCGGCATCGAGGCCTACACGCACATGACGCCGGTCATCGCGACGCGCGTCGGCGGCATCAAGGACTGGTGCGTGGATGGCGAGACGGGCTTCCTCGTGGACGTGTTCGACGAGGTCGCGCTGGCGAACCGCATCGACAGGATTCTCGGCGACCCGGAACTGGGCCGGCGGCTGGGCCGGAACGGCTTCCTCCGGGCGCAGGCCCTTTACAGCGAGCAGATGTACTTCGAGCGCCTCCACGGGCTCTATCGGAAGGTGGTTACGGATGGCACGCGTCACGTTGATCGATTCCCTCGGGTGGCAGGACGGACTCTTCAACCTCGGCCTGGCCTACCTCTCGTCCAGCCTCAAGACGGCCGGCCATCAGGTGCAGGTGCTCGACCTGAACAACCGGTTCAGGTCGCCTGAGGAGGTTGCCGAGGTCATCGGCGAACAGGGCGCGGAGTATGTCGGCCTCTCGGTGAAGTCCGCGACGTTCGCCACGGCCGTCGAGCTGTTCAAGACGCTCAGCGCGCGGTATCCGGCGGTCACGTTCGTGTTCGGGGGGCCGCACATCACGCTGTCGTCGCCGGCCATCCTCGACGAGGTCCCGGGCGCATATCTCATCAAGGGTGACGCCGAGTTCACGTTCCGCGACTTCGTCACGCGCCACGCGGCCGGCGAGCGCGACTTCCGCGGCATCCCGGGCGTGATGTACCGGGACGAGGCAGGCACATACGACTCCGACCCGAGAAACCACACGCGGCAGGACCTCGATACGATGCCGATGCCGGACTTCTCGGGCTTCGACTCGCGCGAGAGCCTGACGCTCTATCCGCTGCTGACCAGCCGCGGCTGCCCCTACAAGTGCACGTACTGCTCGGTGCCGGCCATCAGCGGCTCGAAGTGGATCTATCGCTCGCCCGAGAGCATCATCGAGGAACTCGACTACGTGCGGAACGAGCTGGGCCTGGACCGGTTCGTGGTCGTCGACGACAACTTCACCATCCACAAGCGGCGCACGGAAGCGGTGTGCCAGGCCATCATCGACCGCGGCTACGGGTTCATGTGGTCGTGCGGCAACGGCATCCGCGCCGACCGGATCTGGCCGGATACCGCCGCGCTGATGTACGAGGCCGGCTGCCGCGAGGTGGCCTTCGGCATCGAGAGCCTCGATCCGCAGGTGTTCGCGGGCCTGATCAAGGGCGAGGAACTGGAGCACGTCCGGCACGGCATCTCCGTCGTGCAGGGCGCCGGCATCCGCGTCACCGGCTTCTTCATGATCGGCCTGCCGGATTCGACCTACCGCAAGGACCTGCGGACGCTGGCCGGCGCGCGCCGGCTCGGCCTCGACAACTACTTCTTCGGCCTGACCGTGCCGTACCCGGGAACCGCGATGTGGGACTGGGCGCAGCAGCACGCGCGGTTCCTCGTGCCGTGGCAGAACAGCTACCACATCTCCGAAGTGTTCCGGGACGGCCTCGAGCGCGTCAAGGTCGACCCCGTCTTCGACACGCCGGAGTACCCGGCCGACCAGCGCCGCCGCATGTTCGGCGTCGCGCAGGCCAGCAAGACGCGCATCCGGGCGAGGAGCCTGCGCGCCATCGAGCGGACGCTGCGGTCCACGCCGGATCGTCCGGTCGTCGTGCTGCGCACGTCGCGGCGCACGACGGTGTTCGACATCTGCGCGAACCTCGCGCCGGCCTCGCCGCATGTGCTGCTTTGGAAGGGCAGCGCGACGTTTCTCGCGCAGGTGCCCGAGGCGACGCGCCGGGCCTACGACGTCGTGCAGATTCCCGGCGACGGCTTCCTGAGCGCGGCCGACGCGGCGGCACCGGAACTGGCGCGGCTGAAGGACGCGGTGGTCATCCTCGACCTGCCCGGCGGCGCGACGGAGAGCTATCAGAACGTCGTCGACTTCGCGCGGGCGCTGAAACCCTCGCAGCTCGTGGCCTTCCATGGCGCCGACTGCGACCTGCTCCCGCTCGACGCGTTCGAGCCGCTGACCGGGCGCAAGACGACGCTGGCCCTCCGGCCACGGCCGTCCGTGTCGTCATGCGAGTCGCCCCTGCCCGCGCCGCCGGTTCCGGACGTTCCGCAGGGCCAGGTGTTCTGGATGCGCGAGGTCGACGCCACGCGGTCGGCCGCCTGAGATCGCCCCTGAGCCGGCCATGCGGATCGCGATCGACGCGCGGGCGTACTTTCAGCGGACGGGCATTGCCCGCTACACACGCGGCCTGGTGCACGCGCTCGTGGCGGCCAATCCGCAGCACGAGTTTCTGTTCCTCATCTCGGACCACCATCGGCCGTCCGACGTGCCGACCCGGGACCGACGCGTGACGGTGCAGGTGTCGTCAGCGCCGTGGCTGTCGGGACGGCAGGAGCGGGCGCGCCTCGGCCGGGAGGTGCGGGCCTGGCGGGCGGACCGCTTTCACAGCATCTTTCCGCCGCTGGTCGTCGACGGCGTGCCCTCGATCGTGACCGTGTTCGACCTGACGCCGTTCTCGCATCCGCACCTGCATCAGCCTGAGGTGGTGCGCGCCTTCCGGACCGCGATGCCGCGGGCGCTCGCCGGCGCCGCCGGTGTGGTGGCCATCTCGCAGGCCACGGCCGACGCGGTCCGCCGGCGGTTTCCCGCGGTGGCGTCACGCGTGCGCGTGGCCGGTGTCGGGCTGCCGGACCACCTTGATGCTCCGTCACGGGATGGCCGCCGCAGCGGCGTGCTCTATGTCGGCACGATCGAGCCGCGGAAGAACGTGCCTGTCATCGTCGAGGCGGCGCGCCGGCTGCGCGCGCGTGGCTGCCGGACGCCGGTGACGATTGTCGGGAAGCAGGGGTGGGGCGGCTTCGATGTCGCGTCGGCCATCGCCGGCGTGCCCGGCATCCGTTACCACGGCTACGTCGACGATCGCCGGCTGCGCACGCTCTACCGCCGCGCGGCGGTCTTCCTCTATCCCTCTGCGGCCGAGGGCTTCGGTCTGCCGGTGCTCGAGGCCATGTCGCAGGGTGCGTTGCCGCTCGTCTCACCGGACGCGGCCCTCGGCGAGGTCGTCGGTGATGCGTCGCTCGTCGTCGACCCTCTCGACCCCGACTCCGTGGCGGACGCCGTGCTGCGCTGGTCCAGGCCCACGCCGGCCCGGGCGGCCCGCACCGCGCGGCTGATGCGGCGCGCGAGGCGCCATACGTGGCAGCGCGCCGCGCAGGCGGTCACCCGCGCCTACCGGGAACTGCGATGAAGCCGCGTGTGCTGCACGTGATTCCGATGCTGTGGAGCGGTGCAGGCCGCGTCGTGAGCCAGCTCGCCATTGCGCAGCAGGCGGGGTGGGAGGTCGCGATCGTCACGAGCGGCGCCTCGCGGGGCGAGCGGGACTGGCCCGCCTACCGCCGCGCCATCCGCCGCGCCGGTATCCCGCATCACGCCATCGACTTCTTCGACCGCACGCCGGAGGTCTTCTGGGCGAGCGTGGAGACGCTGACCGCGCTCGTCGACCGCTGGCAGCCTGACGTGGTGCATACGCATGCCGGCGTGCCGGCCTCGGCCGCAGCTGCCGTGCGCGACCTCACGCGGCACGCGTTCCGTCACGTGAACCATGTCTACAACTGGGGCGCCGGCCGGCCCGCCTGGATGAACACGATGGACCTCGCCGGTATCCGCCGCGCGGACCGGGTGGTCTGCTCGGCCGAGCGGTACCGTGCGCGCCTGCTGGAAGGTGGCGTCGACCCGGCGCGCCTGTCGTATGTGCCGTGGGGGCTCGACCTGGCCCCGATTCGCGCGGCGGCCGGAACAGCACCCGAACGACGCCGGGCCGCAGCCGGAACGGCGCGTGGCCCCGGTCGCGGCGCTGGTCCCCGCATCGGTTTCATCGGACGCATCGAACCACGAAAAGGGCAGCTCGATCTCGTCAGGGCTTTCGCCAGGCTCAGCGCCGCGGCCCCCGGGGCGCAGCTCGATCTCGTCGGCCCCGTTGCCGACGAACCCTACGCCAGGGAGATCGCCGGCGCCGTCCGGCGCCTCGGCGTCGCGGGCATGGTGACGATGCCCGGCAAGGTGCGGAACCCGTTCCGGCGGCTGGCCGGATGGGACGTCTTCGTCTCGCTCAGCGCCGACGAAGGGCAGGGGCTCGCCGCACTCGAAGCGATGGCGCTCGACGTGCCGGTGCTCGCGCGCCCGGTGGCCGGCGTGGAGGACTACCTGCGGGACGGCGTGACGGGATGGACCTGCGACAGCGCCTCCCCGGACGCCGTCGCACGCGGCGTCCGCCGCGTGATCGACGATGCGGCCCGGCCGGGCATCGTCGCCCGCGCGCGTGCGATGGTCGACCAGACGTACGCCTGGCCGCGCACCGTGGCCGCGATCGACCGGCTGTACCAGTGGCGCCACATGGGAGCGTGAC
>CAYNUO010000017.1:38482-48654 GCA_964400405.1 uncultured Bifidobacteriaceae bacterium
CTGCTGGCGCGCAACGGCGTGCCGACGATCGTGGCGGCGATCTCGCCGTATCGCGACGCACGGGCGCAGGTGCGCGCCCGCGTCGGACGCTTCGTCGAGGTGCACGTCGCGTGTCCGCTGGACGTGTGTGAGCAGCGCGACGTGAAGGGGCTCTACCGGCGTGTGCGGGCCGGCGCGATCACCGGGTTCACCGGCATCGACGACCCGTACGAGGCGCCCGTGCGTCCCGACCTGACCGTGCGGACCGACCAGGAGAGTGTGGACGAGTCGGCCCGGCGCGTGCTGCAGGTGCTGCGGGCGCGCGGCTATCTGCGCGACGCGCAGCCCGAGCCGGCCGCCGCATAGCGCACCGTTCCTTACGCCGCGCCGGCCGAGGCGCGCAGCGCACGCAACTGCCGGTCGCGGCGGGCCAGCGCGGCCTCGACGTTGCGGGCGTTCACCGCGAGCTGACGCATCGCGTGGACCGTGTCGAGGTAGTGGGAGCGGAAGCGGGAGAACATCGTCGATGCAAGCCGCGCGGCCTCCCGCGGCGCGGCTTCGGCGTAGGGCGCCCAGGCCGCGGGCCGGTCCGCGCGGATCGCGGCCACCGGCACACGGCCGACGCCCTCCCGGCAGCCGAGCCGCTCCAGCAGGGCATCGCAGGTCGCCTCCATCGCCGTGAACGCCTCCGGCGACGGCGCGCCCGCCCTGTGCCGCGGCTGGCCTGACGTCACGCCGGCCGCCAGACGCGGCACCCACGCCCGGCTCACGCCGAGCGCGTCGACGAGCGCCGTCACGCCCTTCGCGGGGTCTGCCACGAAGTCGTCGTCGTAGCTGAGGCTCAGGTCGCTGCACCGCGCGCCCATCCAGGCGCTCAGCCGCCAGATCAGATAGTGCCGTTCGTACGAGTGCCGGATGTGGGGCCCGACGAGGAACGGGAAGTCGGCCGCGAGTGAGACCGCCCAGAGGAGCAGGTCGTAGGCCGTGTTCTCGTCGGGGTCGCCCAGCGTGGCGTCCGGTTCGCCGGCGACCATCGAGAGCCACTGGTCACGCGGGTTCCGCACGAGGTGGACGATGGTCGCCTCCGGGAGGCGCGCACGCAGCCACGGCAGCCGCAGGTCGACGCGGTTCATCTGCAGCACCGCACGCTTCGGCCGGGTGCTGTCGATCAGGAATCGGAGATACCGCTCGAAGTCCGGCCACTCGTCGTCGGCCTCGAGGTGCAGGCGCGAGGCGCCGAACGCGTTCGCGTGGAGGGCCGGCAGGCGGTCCATCAGCGGGGCGTACTCGTCCCAGTACGACGCAACGCCGCGGTGGCTGTCCTGCACGGGCGTCGCGGAGCGCACGTGGGCGGACAGGTTGTCGTGGCACGGCTCGTAGAAGGCCGTCACGCCGTCGAGCTGGCGCAGCAGGTGCCACAGCAGCGTGGAGCCGGACCGGAACCGGGCCGTCACGATGACCGGCCTGTCTCCGCACGCCATCGGGGCGCGTGGCGAGGCGCGCAGGCCGGGGCCGCTCATTGCACCACGGCCTGACGAATCCGCCGCGCGACGTCGGCGCTCCCCACGATGGTGGTCAGCAGCGCCTCGGGCACTTCGGCCACGCTGCGCGCGTCGAACAACCCGCGCGCGGTCAGTTCAGCGAGCGCCGCCTCGGGCACGCCGCCGACCGCGCCGAGCCACCGCCGGGCACCTGACTCCAGCCGGGCCATCTGGTCGTCCGAACAGGGATCGACAAGGTAGTGCGTCGCGAACGCCCGCATGATGAGGTCGATGACCTCGGGACGCGGGTGCCGGTTGTCTGCCAGATACGGGTCGGCGCAGTACTCCTTCACGATCTCGTATGAAGGCCAGTAGTGCAGGTGGGGATCGTCCTGGTGCGCGCGCATGAGTTCATCGACCGCGACCCGGAGGATCGACTTCGAGACGCTGCTGGCCGTCACGCACGACACGGGCCGGAACGTGCCGACCAGCGGTACCGGAGAGAGCGTGAAGATGATGGAGGCGGACGGCCGCACGCTGCGGATGATCGAGCGGAGTGCGGAGAGGTTCTCGTAGTTCTCCGCCACCGTGCTCACGCGGAACCCGTGGACGGCCGGGTCGAACCGGTCCCGCGGGATCGCCCGCCAGAACACCTCGCCGGACTGCCGGTTGCACCAGACCTCCGAGAGGCCCAGCGTGATGATGAATACCTGGGAGCGGGCGAAGAGGTCGGCCGTTCCGGCCCGGGCCGCTTCGGAGTACCCGGCAAGTTCTCCCCCGGACCCGAACCAGAGGTCTTCGGAGAACTGCCGGCCTTCGAGCGCCCACTCGAACTGCTGGCGCAGCGCGAACGTGTTGACCATGCCCTCGCCGAACCGGATCACGTGACTGTCGTAGATGTTCAGCCCCGTAAAGCCGCTCGCCCACGCGAGCCGGTCGCCGGTCGTGTACTGCTGACGCATGAGCCAGCGGGAGACGTGCTCGGCGAAGCAACTGCCGAATGCCGTGATCGGCATCCCGCGGGTGATGAACGGCGCGGCCGGAAGCCACCCCTTCAGGATGTACTCCTCGAGACCGCCATCGCCGTGCAGAGCGTCCTTCGTGGGGTTGAAGTGACAGTTCTCGCCCCGATACCACGACGGATGCGCGGGCTGAATGTCTTTCCCGGTGCGGAACGTGAAGTCAGACATCGTGCGTGAGCCTCGTCAGCAGGTCCGAGAAGACCCACAGGCCGCCCTCGCCGGTGCTCACGACGAGCGACGCACCGGCCCAGGCGGTGTTGAAGGGGTAGTGACAGGCGAGCACCCGCTCGTGGCCGTCGGCATGGCGCAGCAGGACGGCGTCGGCGTGCGGGTAGGCGAGCGCGGTCCAGCCGGCTGACTGCGCGGTGCTCCAGCACGGGCCCTCCGGGCCGAGCGGTACAGCGCGGGCCGTCTCCGAGCCAGGCGTCCACTCGTACGCCTCGGTCAGCGGTTCGCGAACGGCGAAGCTCAGATTGTCTCCCCTGGGCTCCAGACGGATGCGGCCGTCGGTTGTCTGCAGGCACATCAGTGGCGGCGTGTCGACGAGGCGATGCCACTCGTGGCCCGGCGTCCAGGACCAGAGGCCGCCAAGGACGCTCGTCCACCAGATCGTGCCGTCCGGCTGCGGAAACGCCCGCGCGCCGGCCAGCGGCATCGGCGCGTCGTCGACCGCGCCATCGGGACGCTCCCGCCACAGGACGCGCCGGTCTCCGGAGTGCCACGCGATGGCGCCGGTTGCGCCCCAGCGGACCTGACCGGAGATGACGCGCGGCCACGGCGCGTCGACCGCGCAGTCGCCGGCTTCGTTGATGCGGAGGCCGTGCGTGCGGTTGACGAGCGTGAACAACGCGTGTGACTCGTCCCAGGTCCCGCCGATCATGCACGGCATCGCCGCGGGGTTCAGGCGGTGCGGCATCACGACGTCGTACGGCACGCGGCTGCGCGCCGCCCGCAGCCACCGAGGCGCCGCGGTGAGCGTCACTCCCGGCGCGGACGTCACCGGTGTCATGGACAGGGAGAGCGTGATGTCGTGCGGGCCGGCCTCGGGAACGGCGACGGACAAGGCCGGAAGCCGGCGCGCCGCGCCGTCGGCGGCGGAGTCCGCACCGACACGGACGAGGCTGCCGGTCAGGGCCGCGGTCACCCCTGGTGCGTGTGTCGCGCAACGCGCGGCGTAGTGCCGGCCCGCGATCGAGACGTCGACAAGCGCATCACCGGCTCCCGACGGCCCGGCATCCGCGGCCGGCCCGGCGGGCTCGATTGCGGCGGCGTAGGCGCGGAGCACGGCGGCGGCGACGTAGGTGGCCCTGTCGGACTCGTCTGTAGGGCAGGCCAGCGCCGCTGCCACAGAGAGCCCGTCGGCGACGAGTCCGATACGGGCGGCCGTATCCGCGGGTGGCGTCGTCCGGGCTCCAGCGCCGCGGACCGACGACACAGGTGCATCGAGCGAGAGGCGCAGCCATGTCCCCGACTCCGGGGCCGGGGAACCAGACGCGGTGAGCAGTGCTGCCAGCGCGGTCCCGTAGTCGAGGACCAGCGGCGTTGCGGTGGGAGTCCAGCGATGCGCATGAACCGCCGGCGCCGCGACCGGAGACGTCGCTGCACTCGCCTCGTCGGGGATCACCAGCGGCGAAGGGTCTGTCAGCAGCGCCGCCAGACAGCGGGATGCGCGCTCCGACGCCCGGGCCATCGCCGCCGTGGTGGCGGACGCCGCGTCCCGAACTGCGGGTCGCGGGTGGCGTCCGGTCACGGCCGCTCGAATGGCGGCTGCACGATCGGGCGCGCCGGCCGCACGGATGGTGGGACCGGTGCCGGCCGGGTGGTGCGCCGTCGCGAGGCCGGCCGCCGCCTCGGCGAGCGCCTGCCGTACGGAGGACTCGGCGAGGTCGGGACCGGCGAAGCGGCACCAGGCCGCCAGCGGTTCTGTCGTCGCCGAGGCGCGGTCGGCGCGCGCGAGCGCGGCCTGGACGCGGGGGACGCCGTCACCGTCCGCGCACCGCCCGCGCTGCCAGGCGTCACGAAGCACGCGCGCCGCGTCCGTCCCGCCGCGGCGGCCGTCGCGCAGCAGACTGGCGAGGCCGGGCTGTGTGCAGACCTCGATGCGCCCACCCTGCAGAACCCCGGCGCCCGTGGCGTTCAGGAAGCGGACGGATGGAAAGGCGGTCGACTGTTCGACGATCCAGTCGCGAAACGCCAGCAGGGCTGCCGTGGTCGGCACAGGCCGTCCGTGAATGTCCACGGCCCTCCGTCCGGCCTTCGCGGCGGTCGCCTGCGCCCAGATCGCATCGAGGGACTCGCCGCAGGCGACCCGCCGGGCCCAGTCGTGCTCGTAGACGGTGCCGCGGCAATAGGGTCGTCCTCCGGTGTAGGCCAGGTCGGCGCCCACGAAGCCGATCGCCGCGCAGCCCGCCTGCAGCGCCAGGTCGACAGCCGTGGTCAACACGGAGCCCCACGCGCGCAACCGCCCACGCCCGACCCCGGCCGACTGGAGCCACGGCCACGGCTCGTGATTGGAGACGGCGAACGTGAAGGTACGCCCGTCCCACCACTCGAAGGCGGATGGATCGAGGCTGCCCTCCGCGACCAGCCACGTCCGCCCGGTGTCAGGCAGGTGGCGCAGATGCCGCGCATTCAACTCGCTGGGGTCGACGGCCACGACCACGTGCGGTTCGACGCCCGCCTCCAGCAGGGGCCGCGTCGCGGTGTCCACGGCAATCAGCAGCACGTGGGGAGGCAGTGCTCTCAGCCACCCGATCGTGCGGTCGAGCGACGGCCCGGCAGCCACCACGACGGCCGGCGCTCCAGGGAAGGCACCGACCAGCGCCCGAACGTCGGCGGAGGCCGCTATACGCGGGATGTTCCGGAGGGTGTTCAGCAGATAGCGCGGTGCGAATCTCCGCCGAGCCGAGTCATTCGCACGCGCACCGAAGGCGCGCGCCACGCCGGTCGGATCTTCGACGCCTGATGGTCGGGCCAGCGTCATGCCGGGAGCGCGGCGTCAGACCGCGATGGCGAGTATTCAGGCCGATCTTCAGTGGCCATGACGACCGTCTCCGGTCCGGACCGATCCGAGGGTTGTGCGCGGTGCATCTTCCGCGACTGTGGTGCCAGTTCTGTGCCACGTCAGCGTCCGCAAAGCCGGTGGAACCACCCGGCACGGACGTCCTGACGGCAGAGTCCGCTCAAGCCGGTTCGCGGGCTGCCGATTTCCCCCATGGTTGGATACCGACGCGTGCGCATTCTTGTAGTTGATCCCGATCCGGGCATTCGAGCGCAGTTCTCGGCATGGTTGGCCGAGGCGGGACACGACTGTCAGACCGCCGGAGCCACGACCGACGCCCTGATGCTGGCGACGGAGATGCCGCACGAGACGGCGATCGTCAACGTGGACCTGGAGTCAGGCGGCGGCCTCTCTCTGGCGCGCCGGCTGCGGCACGCCGAGGATGTCGGAATGATCCTGCTCACCGGCTCACCGAGCTATGCGGCAGGCGTCTCGGCGATGCGTATGGGCGCAAACGACTACCTGGTGAAGCCGTGCAGGCGGCTCGATGTACTGGAAGCCGTTGAGCGCGCCGAGGCCTGGCGGGGCACGCTGCAGCGGGATCGGTCTGCGCGCGGATTGATGCAGGAGGCCCTTGCGCTCGCACGCGACCGGAGCCGTCGCGTGGCGCAGGCCTCGGCCGCCGACCCGTCGCAGGCGCTGCAGGCGCTGACGGCCGCGCTTCGTGCGCGGCTGCCTGAGACGCTCGAGCACAGTCAGCGCGTTTCGCAGCTCGCCGGCCGCGTGGGCTCCACGCTCGGCCTGAAAGGGCACGTCCTCGACGACCTCCAGCACGCCGCCCTGCTGCACGACGTCGGCAAGATCGCGGTCGCCGACGCGGTGCTGGATACGGAGCGTCCGCTGACGGAGGCCGAACTCGAGATTCTCCGCACCCACGTGACGCTCGGCTTCCAGATCGTCTCGGAGGTTCCTGCCCTGCGCCATCTCGCGCCGGTCGTCGTGGCCACCAACGAGCGTTTCGACGGCTCCGGTTTTCCCGCGGGGCTGGCCGGTGAGGACATTCCCCTCGGGGCTCGGATCATCGCGGTGGCGGACGCCTGGGAAACGCTGACCGCGGCCCGCCGCGCCGCGGGCCGTCTCGGCGCCGACGCCGTCAATGCCGAGCTCGTGCGCGGCGCCGGATCTGACTTCGACCCGGACGTCATCCGGGCCTGGCTGAGTATCGCGGAGGAGGAGCTGTGCTCGTAATCGTCGGAGCGGTCGTCGTCATCGGAGCCGTGCTCGGCGGCTTCCTCATGGCCGGCGGGTCGCTGGCCGTGCTGATTCAGCCGTCCGAGTTCGTCGTCATCGGCGGCGCGGCGCTGGGCAGCATGCTGATCAGCACGCCGATGGCCGTGCTGAAGGGCATCGGTGCGCAGGTCGGAGCGGCGATGGGAACGGGTCTGACGAAGGCCGACTACGTCGAGCTGCTGTCGCTGCAGTACCAGGTCTTCAAGCAGGTGCAGCAGGGCGGCGCGATGTCGCTCGAGACGCACTTCGACGAACCCGAGAAGAGCAGCATCCTGTCGAAGTACCCGAAGTTCCTGAAGTGGCACGAGGCGCTCGACTTCCTCGCGGATTCCGTCAAGGTGATCATCGTCGGCGGCATCGCGCCGCACGACCTCGAAGCGCTGCTCGACGAGGACCTGAAGGCGCACCACGACGAGGCGCTCAAGCCCGCGGCGGCGCTGACCAAGATCGGTGATGCGCTGCCGGGGCTGGGCATCGTGGCGGCCGTGCTCGGCATCGTCATCACGATGGGTCACATCGACGCGCCGCCCGCCGAGATCGGCCACCACGTCGGCGCGGCGCTGGTCGGCACGTTCCTCGGCATTCTGCTCTCGTACGGCTTCCTGCAGCCGCTGGCCGGCACGCTCGAGGAGAAGGTCAACGCGGACGGGGCGTATTTCATCTGCATCAAGGCCGGGCTGCTGGCGACCTACAAGGGCAACCCGCCGGCCATCGCGATTGAGTTCGCACGGCGCGTGCTGCCGCATGAGGTGCGGCCGTCGTTCGCCGACACGGAGAAGTTCTGCAAGGCGGCGGCGTCCGGTGGCGCCGGCGGCGGGGCGAGCATGCCGGCGGCGGCGTAAGGCGTCAGCATGTCGACGACTCCCGCACCGATCATCATCGTCAAGAAGAAGATCCACGGTCACGGCGGGCACCATGGTGGTGCCTGGAAAGTGGCCTACGCCGACTTCGTGACCGCGATGATGGCGTTCTTCCTCGTGATGTGGATCGTCGGGCAGAGCGCGCAGACCCGGGACGGCATCGCGAAGTACTTCCGCGACCCCGGCGTCTTCGAGACCTCGAAGGGCAACGGGCTGCTGCCCGGGACCGGCGACACGCCGAAGGACGTGCCGCCGTCCGGGGGAGCCGGCCCGATGACCGGTGCGGCCGAGCAGATTCGTCGCGCGCTCGAGGCCATGCCGTCCTTCAAGAACGTGTCGGACCGGATCCAGATCAGCGTCACGCCCGAGGGCCTCCTGATCGACATCGGCGATCGTGACGGCGACAGCTTCTTCGCGAGCGGCAGCGCCGAGCTGCAGCCGGTGCTGGTCGACATCCTGCTCATCATTGGCCAGGAGCTCTCCCGATTCGGCAATCCCGTCGTGCTGGACGGTCACACGGACAACCGGCACTACCGGCAGGGCGGCTACGACAACTGGACGCTTTCGGCGGATCGCGCCAACCAGGCCCGGCGGGTCATGACGCACGCCGGCATGCAGGACCGGCAGTTCGAGGCGGTCCGGGCGTACGCCGACACGCGGCCCGTTCCGGGCAGCAAGGCGGAAGACCCGCGCAACCGGCGGATCGCCATCCTGGTGAAGGCCGGGCCGGCCACCGCCGCCCCGGGCGAGGCCGCCACAGCCGGCGTTGCGAGCGCCCCGGAGAGCGCGGCACAGGCGGCTCCCGCCCAGCGCAAGGCCGTGCAACCGGGCGCACCCACGGGCACTCCGTAGGGCTCCTTCTGTAACGGCGCAGACTGCCGCAGGCAGACAGCGACCCGGAAAGTTGCGACAAGCACTACGGTCGCAACGCGTTCGCGCCGAGAACGTTACAGGGACCCGGTAGGGTCTCCTGGCCCATGCTCGATCTCCCGCGCGTCTCGCTCTCCACGGTTCCTCGCCGCGCGCCGGCGCTGCGGTTGCTCGTCGTCGAGCGCCATCCGCACGCCGCAAAACGCATCGAGCATGCGCTGCAGGTGCATGCCGGTGGCACCGTGCGCGTCAGCGCGGTCGCGCGCACGCTCGAAGACATCGGCCCGCTCGTCGGCCTCGGAATGACCGATGCCGTCGTCATCGGCGACGGCTTTCCGATCGAAGCCGTCATGGGTTGGCTGACCCTTCAGCAGCGCGGCAGCTCAGTGCCCGTCATCCTGCTCACGTCGGGTGACCCCGCAGTGGAGGAGCACGCGCTGGCCGCGGGTGCCGCGGACTGCCTGACCGCGGCCGATGGAGGTGAGCGGCTTGGCCGCGCGGTGCGCCTGGCCGTCGCGAGAACACGTGCGACGGTTCCGGTCGTCACCCATGACGCCGCGCTGAGGCAGACGCTGAAGCTGGAGGCGATCGGCCGGCTGGCCGGCGGCGTGGCCCATGACTTCAGCAACCTGCTCACGATCATGATGGGCGCCACCGAGCGCATGCTCGACAGCCTGCCCGAAGGGACGCGGTCCCACGACGAGGCGGATCTGATCCGCGTGAGCTGCGAGCGCGGGGCGGGCCTGACACGTCAGCTCCTCGCGTTCAGCCGCCGTCAGCCAACGGCGCCCAGGCCGATCGATCTTCGCGCGCTGATGGCCTCAGCGGGCCGCCTGCTGGCGCCGCTCATCGGCGAGCACATCTTCCTCGTCATCGAGGCGCCGGCCGACGTGTGGGCTGTCAGCGCGGACCCGCTCCAGTTCGAGCAGGTCGTCATGAATCTGGTGCTGAACGCGCGCGACGCGATGCCTTCGGGCGGCGCCCTGACGCTCCGGCTGCGCAACGCCTGCGTCGACGATGTTCCAGGAACGTCCGGCAATCCGGCGCCCGGCGAGTACGTGCTGCTCGAGGTCATCGACAGCGGTGTGGGCATGTCGCGCGAGACGATGACCCGCGCATTCGAACCCTTCTTCTCGACGAAGGACGAGCTGCACGGCACCGGCCTCGGCCTGGCGACCGTGCACGACATCATCCGCGAGATGGGCGGCCACGTCCGGATCGACAGCGCGCTCGGCCGCGGCACGACCGTCGGCGTGTACGTGCCCCGCTGCCACCAGGAGAGCGTGCCGGCGCCGCCGGATCGCCCGGAGTCGCCGCTGCACGGCACGGAGACGGTGCTGTTGACGGAAGACGAAGCCGCCATCCGCGACCTCGTGCAGACGATTCTCGAGCGGCACGGCTATCGCGTGATCGTGGCGGGCGGGCCGGCCGACGCCACCGCACTGGCCGAGACGTGCAGACAGCCGATCGACCTGCTCGTGACGGACATCGTCATGCCCGGCGGTACCGGGCCTGAGCTGGCGCAGCGCCTCCGGGAGCGGCGGCCGGGTCTGAAGGTGCTGTTCATCTCGGGCTATCCCGCGCGCGAAGCGACGCCGCACGGCATCCACGGCCCGGGCACGACGTTTCTGCCGAAGCCCTTCACGCGCCACGTCCTGCTGCGCGCCGT
>CAYNUO010000018.1:0-17576 GCA_964400405.1 uncultured Bifidobacteriaceae bacterium
AGTTCCTGACGCTCTACATCACGCCGGTGTACTACGTGTACATCGAGAACGCCCGACTCTTCTTCGCACGCCGGCGGGACGCGCGGAAGGCCGTCGCCGCGACGGCCTAGCCCTTCAGGCGAGCATTTCCTTCACGGAGACCCACCGTCCCTCGCGGCCGCTCTTTTCGGCGGCCTCGATGGTCGCGTGCGACTGCAGCGCCTGCGCGAAGCCGGGTCTGGACGCGCGGCCGTCACGGATCGCGCCGAGCATGTCGGCGAACGCGAGCGCCATCCCGTAGCGCGGGCCCACGGTCCAGGCCGAACCGGCCGGCGCGGTGAGGTCGATGCCGGGCGTGGACCGCAGACGCTCCGGCACTTCCAGCTCGGTCGCCACCATCTCGCCGAGCTTCGCGCGGAAGACGCGCGTGTCGTTGGTCGGCATGCCGGGCCCATCCAGCACCAGGCGCCCCTTGCTGCCGAAGGCATCGAGCAGGAAGCCGCGGCCCCCTACGGCGCACCAGGCCGGCGCGAGCACGCCCATGCCGCCGCCCGTGAACTTCAGCAGCACATTGGCCGTGTCCTCGATCTGCGGCACGACGACCTGGCCGTTGTCCGTGAACGTCCACTCCTTCAGACAGATGTCGTTCTGCGCGACGACGGAATCGACCGGACCGAACAGGTAGTGCAGCACGTTGAGCGCGTGCGATCCGAGATTCCTGAGCGCGCTGCAGCCGGCGTCCTTGTTCCAGAACCAGTTGTACGGAAAGGTCGAGACCTGCGTATTGAAGAGCGAGAGCTGCAGCGTGCAGGTCACGGAGTACAGCTCACCGACGGCGCCGTCCTCGATCAGCTCCTTTGCGAAGGCGATCGGCGGCAGGTACTCGGAGTAGGCGTCGACGGATCCGACCCGTCCGGCCCTCGTCGCCGCCGCACCGAGTTCACGCGCGTGCGCCATCGAATCCGCGAACGGAATGCCGTTGTAGACGTGCTTGCCGGCCGCGAACGCCGCCATGCACATGTCGTAGCGCAGGTTCGGCCGCGTGCCGACGTCGACGATGTCGATGTCCGGGTGCTTCACCATCTCGCGGTAGTCCCAGAACGGCATGGCGATGCCGTTCGCCTTCGCCGCGGCCTCGGCGGTGTCCTGATGGGCCGTGCAGATGCCCACGACCTCCACGTCGGGATTCGCCCGCCACGCGGGCAGGTGGGCGGCAATGCCCCAGTTCGCGCTGATGATGCCCACACGCAGCTTGGACATGCTCGGGACTCCCCTGGCTTGAGTTGATCGTCAGTGCAGATGGCTGTGGCCGGTGGCCGTCGGGCTCAGCTTCATGCGCGCAACGCTGCTCATGGCCACCACGAGCGCAATCACCATCACGGCCGCCGCGCCGGTGAACGGCGCGACCGGTCCGAAGCGGTCGAAGACGGCTCCGCCGGCGAACGGCCCGATGATCCGGGCGAGGCTCGAGACCGACTGTGAGACGCCGAGCACGCCGCCCTGGTCGTCCACGCTCGTGATCCGCGAGATCAGTGAGCTGACCGACGGGTTGTTGAAGCCGGTGCCGACGGCCAGCAGCGCGCACGCGAACAGCAGCCCCGCCATCGAGGACACCACCGCCAGCAGTGCCAGCCCGGCGGCGAGTGCGAGAATGCCGGCGGGCATGAGCCGCTGCTCGCCGAATCGCTTCGCCAGCCGGCCCACCAGACCGCCCTGCACGACCGACAGCACCACGCCGACAAACGCGAACACGTAGCCGATGTTGCTCGGCGTGAAGCCGAAACGCCGCTCGCCGAAGAGTGCGAACGTGGCCTCGAAGGCGGAAAAGGCCCCGGTCACGAGAAAGAAGATCAGCAGGAGCTGCGGCAGGCCGGGCCGCGTCAGTGCGGCGGTGAAGGCCTTCAGGCGCGACACTCTTGGGCGCGCGGTCGACGACACGACCCTCGACTCCGGCAGCACGAAGCACGCGGCCACGAAGTTCACGAACGAGAGCGCGCCCGCAAACAGCGGCGGCACGGCCGGGCCGAACCCGCTCAGCAGCCCGCCGATGGCCGGACCGAATATGAAGCCCAGGCCGAAGGCCGCACCGATGAGGCCCATGCCCTTGGCGCGGTTCTCCTGCGTGGTCACGTCCGCCATGTACGCCTGCGCCGTGGCGATGTTGGCCCCCGCAATGCCGGCGAGGATTCGCGCCACGAACAGGACCGTCAGCGATTCCGCCAGGCCGAAGACGAGGTAGCAGACAGCCGACCCGAACAGCCCGATCAGGATGACCGGCTTCCGCCCGATGCGGTCCGACAGGCGCCCCCAGAACGGCGCGAACAGGAACTGCATCAGCGAGAACGACGCCTGCAGCATCCCGACGGTCAGCGCGCTCGCGCCGAAGTGCTCCGCGTAGAACGGCGCCAGCGGGATGACGATCCCGAAGCCGATCAGGTCTATGAAGACCGTCATGAAGATGATGGTGATGGGGTTCATGTGGGCAGTCTGGACTCAGTAGGCCGGAACGCCCTGCGGCACCGGCGCCGTGCGCTCGTAGGTCACGAACGCAAACGGCAGTTCGCCGTCCACGTGGGGCTCGCGCGCGACCTCCCGGAACGCGGCGCGGTCGAACTCGGGAAACCAGGTGTCACCATCGACGGCGGCGTCGACGAGTGTCAGGTGCAGCACGTCGGCCCGATCGAGACACTGGCGGTAGATCTCGCCGCCTCCGGCCACGAACACGGCGCCCCGGCCGGCCATCAGCAGCGCCTCGTCGACCGAGTGCGCGACGTCGACACCAGGGGCGGACCACGCAGGCTGACGGGTGATCACAATCGTGCGCCGGCCCGGCAGCGGGCGTCCGATCGAATCGTAGGTGGCGCGTCCCATGACGAGCGTGTGGCCCATCGTCAGGGCCTTGAACCGCTTGAGGTCCTCCGGCAACCGCCACGGCAGCCCGCCGTCGCGGCCGATCACGCCGTTGGCGCCGACCGCGGCGATGATGGCGAGGCTCATACGGCGACCGGCGCCTTGATGGCAGGGTGCGGGTCGTAGCCCTCGAGCGTGAAGTCCTCGTAGCGGAACGCGTCGATGTCGCGGACGGCCGGGTTCAGACGCATCTGCGGAAGCGGCCGCTCGTCGCGCGACAGCAGCAGACGGGCCTGATCGAGGTGGTTCGTGTAGAGGTGGGCGTCGCCGAAGGTGTGCACGAACTCACCGGGCGCAAGGTCCGTGACCTGCGCCACCATCAGCGTCAGCAGCGCGTAGGAGGCGATGTTGAACGGCACGCCGAGGAAGACGTCGGCCGAGCGCTGATACAGCTGGCACGAGAGGCGCCCGTTCGCGACGTAGAACTGAAAGAGCACGTGGCAGGGCGGCAGCTTCATGCGGTCGACGTCCGCGGGATTCCACGCGCTCACCAACAGGCGCCGTGAGTCGGGGTTGCGCCGGATGGCCTGAATCACCTGCGCGATCTGGTCGATGGCGGCGCCACCTGGCGCCGGCCACGAGCGCCACTGGAAGCCGTACACGGGGCCCAGGTTGCCGTCGGCATCGGCCCACTCGTCCCAGATGGTGACACGGCGCTCCTGGAGATACCGGACGTTGGTGTCGCCGGTCAGGAACCACAGCAGCTCGTGGACGATCGAGGGCAGGTGCACCTTCTTCGTCGTGAGCAGCGGAAAGCCCTGCGCGAGGTCGAACCGCATCTGGTGTCCGAACACGCTGAGCGTGCCCGTGCCGGTGCGGTCGTCCTTGCGGACGCCGTGGTCGAGGATGCGACGAACGAGTTCGTGGTACGCCTGCACGGGCGGCTAGTCGCCGTCTTTCGCGTGGTAGCGGGAGTACTCGTCGAGGAAGGTCAGGCTCTGCATCGACGTCATGCGGTCGAAGAACAGCACGCCGTTCAGGTGGTCGGTTTCGTGCTGGGCCACGCGGGCCGGAAAGCCCTTGAGCCCGATCTCGACGGCCTTGCCCTGGCGGTCGAGCGCCTTCAGCGTGATCGCCACGTGCCGCGGCACCATTCCGCGGATGTCGGGGATGCTGAGGCAGCCCTCCCAGCCCTCCTCGGTGGCGGTGCCGGCCGGCACGATGACCGGGTTCACGAAGACGGTGGCCTCGCTCTTCTCCGTCGGGTCTTCGTCCAGCATGGCGACGAAGACCGCGAGGCTCTCGTGCACCTGCGGCGCGGCCAGCCCGACGCCGTGGTACTCGTACATCGTGTCGATCATGTCGTCCATGAACTTCTGGACGTCCGGATTGCGGAGGTCGCTCTTGTCGAGGGTTTTGGTCCGCTTCCGGAGGACCGGATGCCCCATACGGGCCACCTTCAGGATGGACATGCGGCCATAATTATGCCCCACCGTGCTGAGCGCCGAGACCGCCTATCGTTTCTGTCCCCGCTGCGGCGGCACGCTCGAGTCGCGCCTGCTCAAGACGACCGAGCCGGAACGGCTGGTCTGCACCGCCTGCGGCTTCATCTTCTACATCGATCCCAAGCTCGCCGTCGGCACGATCGTCGCTGACGACCAGGGACGCGTCGTGCTCGTCCGGCGCGCCATCGAGCCGGGGTACGGCAAGTGGGTGTTCCCGGGCGGATACGTGGATCGGGGCGAGGAGGTCCGCTCCGCCGCCATCCGGGAAGCCCGCGAGGAGTGCGGCCTGGAGGTCGAGCTGCTGGACCTGCTGAACGTCTACTCGTTCCCGGGGCTCACGCCGGTCGTCATCACCTACACCGCCCGCGCACTCGGGGGCGCGCTGGCCGTCGACGACGAGGGCCTCGAAGCCGCCTGGTTCGCCCCGCACGAGATCCCGTGGGATGACCTGGCCTTCCGCAACACGCACGCGGCGCTGCGCGAGTTCCTGCGGCGGTCGCACCTTCTGATGGAGAACTGACCATGAGCCAGCTGAGTCCCGACCGAATTCTCGAGACCGGATTCGCCTTCTGGGCGTCAAAGACACTCCTGAGCGCCATCGAACTGCGTGTGTTCACGGAACTCGCGTCCGGACCGCTCCCGCTCGAGACGCTGCGGACCCGCCTGGGCCTGCACGAGCGGTCGGCCCGCGACTTCTTCGATACCCTGACGGCTCTCGGGTTCCTCACGCGCACGTCCGCGGGCTATGCGAACACGCCGGAAACGGATCTGTTCCTGGATCGGAACAAGCCCTCCTATCTCGGCGGGATGCTCGAGATGGCCAACACCCGGCTCTATCCGTTCTGGGGGACGCTGACCGAGGGGCTCAGGACGGGACTGCCGCAGAACGAGGTGAAGACCGGCGCGCAGGGACTCTTCGAGGGGCTCTACGCGGACCCGGAGCGCCTGAAGGAATTCCTCAAGGCGATGACGGGCCTCAGCCATGGCGCCAACATGACGATCGCGCGCACGTTCCCGTGGAAGGACTACCGCACGTTCGCCGACGTCGGCACCGCGCAGGGCGATCTCGCCGGCCAGATTTCGCTGGCCAACCCGCACCTGAGAGGCGCGGGCTTCGACCTGCCCGTGGTGGGCCCGATCTTCAGCGAATACATGGCGCGGCTGGGCGTCGCCGACCGCGTTTCCTTCACGGCGGGCAGCTTCTTTGACGACCCGTTGCCGAAGGCGGACGTGATCACGATGGGTCACATCCTGCACGACTGGGATCTGCCGACGAAGCAGATGCTGATCCGCAAGGCGTACGACGCGCTGCCGGCCGGCGGCGCCGTGATCATCTACGAGGCCATCATCGACGACGAGCGGAAGACGAATGCGTTCGGCCTGATGATGAGCCTGAACATGCTGATCGAAACGCCCGGTGGATTCGACTACACCGGCGCGGACTGCCAGGGCTGGCTGAAGGCCGCCGGCTTTACGTCGACGCGCGTCGAACACCTGGTCGGCCCGGACTCAATGGTCGTGGGCATCAAGTAGTCCGGCCATGCGCATCGTCCTGGCGGCGGCGTTCCTGGCGGCGGCTGTCTCGCTGGGCGCAGCGCGCGCCGCTCTGCCGGTCGGCTACTGGCACCCCGCGAGAGTCGCGTACGTGCTCGGCGAGGTCGTGCCGCTCCGCCTGGCGCCCGACCTCGGCGGTCTCACGACCGGCGAGCGCACCGCCCTCGACGAACTGCTCGCTGTCGGCCGCGTCTTTCAGGACCTGTACGAGGCAGCGCGTCACCCGCAGGCGCTGAGCACGCGCGCCACGCTCGAACAATACGCGCGTCGCGAACCGGGCGAGGCGGCCGGGAATCTGTTGACGCTCTACAGGATCAACGACGGGCCGATTGCGACCAACCCCGACGGTGTGCGTGAACCGTTCGCGCCGGTCGTACGCGAGACGGCCGGCCGGAACGTCTATCCACCCGGTATCGAGAAGACGCAGATCGAGTTGTTTCTCCGGGCGCATCCCGAATCCCGGGCGTCGATCCTCGACGAGCGAACCCTTGTGCGCTGGGCGACGCCGGACAACGTGAAGCGCGACCGGGAGACGCTGCGGGACCCGGTGCTGCGCACCCTCCATCCGCAGGTCGCCGCGGAATTGGATGCACTGGCGAAGCGGCCGGATCCGACGAGGCTCTATGCGGTTCCGCAGGCCGTGGCCTGGGCGGGGCCGCTGCGGACGGCCTACGGCCACCTGCTCAAGGCCGCCTCGGCCGTCGATGGCGACGACGCCGAGCTCGCAGGCTATCTGCGCAACAGAGCGAGGGACCTGCTGACCAACGACTACGAGAGCGGCGACGCCGCGTGGGTGACCGGCCGCTTCAAGCATCTGAACGCCGTGATCGGCTCATACGAGAGCTATCAGGACGGTCTCTACGGCGCGAAGGCGTTTCCGGAGGTGAGCCTGCTGCTGGCCGACGAAGGCGCCACTCGCGCGCTCCGTGCCGGAATCAGGAATCTTCAGGCCATCGAGGACTCCCTGCCCTACGACGCGCACAAGCGGGTCCGTGAGGACATCCCGGTCGGCATCTACGACATCATCGCGGACTTCGGCCATGCCAGGGGCCTCAACACGGCGACCATCCTGCCGAACAGCTCCCTGCATGCCCGCCGGTACGGCCGGACCGTCCTGCTTCGCCGCAACATCATCGAGAACGCCGGCCTCTCAGCGGTGACGCTGAAGCGGTGGCAGGGCCTCGTCGACGCCGCTCATGCAGACGACCTCACGCCGGCCGGCCAGTTCCAGAGGACGCTCTGGCACGAGGTCGGGCACTACCTTGGCGCCGACCGCGACCGGCACGGGAGTCCGGTGGATGTGGCGCTGGCCGAGTACGCCGACGCGATGGAGGAGATGAAGGCCGACCTCGTCTCGCTCTTCTCGCTGCACGCACAGGCGAAGACCGGCGCGATCTCAGCGAAGGAGCTGCGTGCCGTCCAGGCCAGTGGAATCATGCGGACGCTGCTGGTCAACAAACCGAGGCCCGACCAGCCCTACGGCACGATGCAGCTCGCGCAGTTCAACTACTTCCGCAGCCTGGGCGTGATCGAGTTTGATGCTGCGTCCGGACGGCTGCGTCTCCACGCCGACCGCTACGAAGGCGCCGTCACGGCGCTGCTCCGGGAGGTGCTCGCCCTCCAGCATGGCGGCGATGCCGCCGCGGCGGGCGCGTTCTTCGCGAAGTGGACCACGTGGACGCCTGAACTGCACCAGCGCCTGGCCACCGCACTGAAGACCGTGCAGGGCCCGCGCTTCCGCCTCATCCGCTACGCGGCCCTCGGCGAGTAGCTACGCGATCGTGACCTTCGGCGACAGGTAGACGTCCTGGATCGCGTTCAGCAGACCCGCGCCTTCCTTCAGCGGGCGCTGGAACGCCTTACGGCCGGAGATCAGCCCCATGCCTCCGGCGCGCTTGTTGATCACGGCGGTCTTCACCGCTTCCTGAAGGTCGCTCTCACCGGATGACGCGCCGCCCGAGTTGATCAGCCCCTGCCGGCCCATGTAGCAGTTCGCCACCTGGTAGCGCGTGAGGTCGATCGGGTGGTCCGTCGTCAGCTCCGAGTAGACCTTCTTGTGCGTCTTGCCGAAGTTGATCGCGTTGTAGCCGCCGTTGGTCTCCGGCAGCTTCTGCTTGATGATGTCGGCCTGGATCGTCACGCCGAGGTGGTTCGCCTGCCCGGTCAGGTCGGCGGCGAGGTGGTAGTCCACCTCCTTCGTCTTGAAGGCCGAGTTCCGCAGGTAGCACCAGAGCACGGTGAACATCCCGAGTTCGTGCGCCTGCTCGAACATCGTCGTGACTTCCTGGATCTGCCGCTTCGATTCCTCGGAGCCGAAGTAGATCGTCGCGCCGACCCCCTGCGCGCCCATGTTCCACGCCTGCTTGATGGACGCGAACCGGATCTGGTCGAACGCGTTCGGGTACGAGATGAACTCGTTGTGGTTGAACTTGACGATGAACGGAATCAGGTGCGCGTAGCGGCGGGACACGCTGCCCAGCACGCCGAGCGTCGAGGCCACCGCGTTGCAGCCGCCCTCGATGGCGAGCTTCACGATGTTCTCGGGGTCGAAGTAGTCGGGGTTCGGCGCAAACGACGCGCCAGCCGAGTGCTCGATGCCCTGGTCGACCGGCAGGATCGACACATAGCCGGTCTTTCCGAGGCGGCCGTGGTCGAACAGGCTCTGCAGGCTTCCCAGCACGCGCGGCGACCGGTCCGACGCGCCGAAGAGACGATCGACCGAGTCCGGACCAGGCAGGTGCAGCCGGCTGGCCGGGATCGTCTTCGACTGGTAGGTCAGCAGGCTCGCGTCGGAGCCGAGAATGGATTCGATATCAACTGTGCTGGCTGGGGCCACGGTCACCTCGTGAGCGTCGATCCTATCAAACGGCGGCGTCCACGGATCCGCCCGTCGCGAGCGCGGTCTTCTTCCGGGACACCGGGAACTCGAGGTCCACGACGTCCATTTCTGTCGTGGCTTTCAGCACCATCTCCTCGATCGGCAACGCGGTTTCCGCGCGCTCGATGTCGTGAAGGCGCGCTTTGGTCAGTGGATTGCGTGGCGTGAAGAGCGTGCAGCAGTCCTGGTCGGGAATGATCGAGATGGGATACGTGCCGAGGCGCTTGGCCTCATCCATGATCTCGTCCTTGTCCATGCCGATGAGCGGCCGGAACAGCGGTAACGTCGCCGCCGAGCCGACCACGGCCAGGTTCTCGAGCGTCTGCGAGGCCACCTGCCCCACCGCGTCGCCGGTCACGAGCGCCTGGGCGCGCCGCATCCCTGCAATCCGTTCCGCGATGCGCAGCATGAGCCGACGGTAGACCACCACGCGCATCGGGCCAGGAATCGCCAGCAGGACCTGCTGCTGGATCTCTCCGAAGGGGACGAGATACAGCCGCGACTTGTGCTGGTAGCGCGTCAGGAGCTCCGCGAGCTGCTGTGCCTTCTCGACCGACGCGCGGGACAGGATCGGATAGCTGTGGAAATGGATGAAGGTGACGTCGCAGCCGCGCTTCATCATCCGCCACGCCGCGACCGGCGAATCGATGCCCCCTGAGAGCAGACACGCCACGCGCCCCGCCGTCCCGGTCGGCAGCCCGCCGGCGCCGCGCTCCTTGCCGAAGTAGTAGAAGGCGTCGCGCGTCAGCATCTGCACGTGAATCGTCAACTCGGCGTTGGTGAGGTCCACCTTCCACCCGCGCGCCTCGTGGATGCGCCCGCCGACCTCGCGCTCGATCTGCGGCGACGGCATCGGGAAACGCTTGTCTGCCCGGCGCGCCGACACGCGAAAACTCGCAGGCACCCGGTCCCCGAGGTCGGCGAGAATCGCCTTCGCGATCGCGTCGAGGTCGAGCGGCGCCCGGCCCGCGTAGGAGTAGTTGGCGATGCCGAAGACGGTGCGGATGCGCTCACCGACCTGCGCTGGGTCCGCCGTCGGGCCCAGCACCACTTCGATGCGGCCCATGACGCTCTTCACCGCCGTCACGTCAAGGTCCGACACCGCGCGACGGATGTTGCGGATCAGCCGCGTGAGAAACCACGGCCGGTTCTTCCCCTTGAGGGCGATCTCCTGGTAGTGAACGACGAACGAGGTCATTCCGTGGTCTTTACCACTCGGTCTCGGGAATGCCCTTCCGGTGGTTCACGGCGCGGGCGACGACGAACAGGCAGTCGGACAGGCGATTCAGATACTTCACCACCACGGCTTCGACGCCGTCCAGCGTGACGACGCGCCGCTCGGCCCTGCGGCAGACCGTCCGGGCCAGATGCAGGGCGGCTCCGGCCGGCGTTCCGCCCGGCATGATGAACGCCCGCAGCGGCGGCAGTTCGGCCTCGAGCCGGTCGATCGCCTGCTCGAGCACGGCGACGTCCTCATCCGTCACGGTCGCCTTGGTCACACGCTTCGCGATCTTCGCGGCGGGGTCGGCCAGCCGCGCGCCAAGCGCGAAGAGCTTCGGCTGGATTGCGTCGAGCAGCGCGGCAATGTCGTCCGGCACGCCTGACGCGCGCACCACGCCGATGCACGCGTTCAGCTCATCGACCTCCCCGTACGCATCGACACGCGGGTCGGCCTTGGAGACGCGGGTGTTGTCGAAGAGCGACGTTTGGCCGGCGTCGCCGGTTTTCGTGTAGATTTTCACTCTCGCCGGTCCCTCGTGGTGAGCCCAGATTATACGGCCGCATGAAGAAGGCTCCCCTCCCAACCGAGACGCAGCGCCGCACGTTCCGGCGCCAGCTCCTGAAGTGGTACGACGCGCACGGACGCGACCTCCCGTGGCGCAACACGGACGACCCGTACCACATCCTGGTCTCGGAGGTGATGCTCCAGCAGACGCAGGTCGACCGCGTGCTGCCGAAGTACGCCGAGTGGCTCGGCAAGTACCCGTCGCTCTCCGCGCTGGCCGACGCGCCGATCGGCGACGTCGCCGAGACGTGGCGCCCGCTCGGCTACAACATCCGGCCGCGGCGCCTCCACGCGATCGCCCGTGAATCAGTCGCCCGCTTCGGCGGCGAGCTGCCCTCCGACGAGGAGACGCTCCTCTCGTTCAAGGGCATCGGCGCCTACACCGCCGGCGCGATCCGCAGCTTCGCGTTCCGTGAGCGTGCCGCGATCCTCGATACGAACGTGGCCCGCGTGCTCTTCCGCGTCTTCATCGGCAAGGGCGACCCGAAGGCGCACGCGATGAAGAAGCGGCTGTGGGCCACCTCCGAGGCGCTGCTGCCGGTCAAGCGCGTGTTCGACTTCAACCAGGCGCTCATGGACTTCGGCGCCACGCTCTGCACGGCCCGCAAGCCGGCGTGCCTGGTGTGCCCGATGAAGCGGCAGTGCCGGTCCTACCCGTGGAGCGAACGGTGAAAGCTGCGCGCTTCTCGGGGCACCCCGTTCGGCGCCACCCGGGTGGAGCGCTTCGATGACCTCGACTCTCAACGTCGTTGCGGCGGTCATCCTGCGGGACGGGCGCTATCTGGTGACACGCCGCCTGAAGGACACGCACCTGGCCGGCTTCTGGGAGTTTCCGGGCGGCAAGGTGGATGCGGGCGAGACGGAGGCCGACGCGCTCGCGCGTGAGATCGACGAGGAACTCGCCGTGGGCTGCACGGTCGGCGCGCTGATCCTCCGGACCACGCACGAGTACCCGGAACGTTCGGTGACGCTGGCGTTCTATGCGTGCACGCTGGCCGGCGAGCCGAGCCCCGTGCTCGGCCAGGAGATGCAGTGGGTGGAACCGGCCGGGCTCCGGGCGCTGGACTTCCCCCCGGCGGACGAGGAGCTGATCGCGCTGCTCAGCGCGGCGCTTCCTGAAGCATAGGCAGCGCGCTGACCAGGGCGGCGCGGCCCGACGCGGTCGTCACGGTCGCGCCCGGCTTCGCGTGGTCGCGGTGCAGGTACGCGAGCGCAATCGACCCGAGCGACGGCGACACGGCGGACGACGTGATCCAGCCGACCTCGTGGTTGCCGGCGTCAAGCTTCTCGCCTCGCGCCACCGGCCCTTCGCCTTCGATGCGGAGGCCGACGAGCCGCTTCGCGACGCGCCCGTGGCCGCGGTGCAGCACGCGGACGATGATCTCCTGGCCGACGTAGCAGCCCTTCGTCATCGAGATGGCGCGCGCTTCGATCCCGGCTTCGAGCGGAATGATCTGCTCGTCCATGTCGACGCCGTAGACCGGCCAGCCCGCCTCGATGCGCGCCGCCTCGACGGCCTCCGGCCCAACGGCCCGCGCTCCGGCGGCATCGAGCACGGCTCGAAGCGCCGCCTCATCATCGGCGGCGGTGTACAGCACGAAGCCCGGGACGCCGAGCCGGTCGATGCGCGCCACGACGGCCGCGCCCGCATCGCGCGGCACGCGGGCGTTCCGGCACTGCGCCCATGTGCCCAGCTCGCCGAGTGAGTCCGGCGCACCGAGCACCGTCGCGATCACCTTCGCCGCCTCCGGACCGTGGACCTCGATCCGGCGCAGATCCCGGCTGACGTCGGCCACCTGCACGTCTTCCGTGAAGATGAACTGATCGAGCCGGGCCGCCACGCCGGCCGTCTCCGCCTCCGGCACGTCCAGCAGGATCGTGTCGCCGGATTCGAGCACATGCATGTCGGTGGTCATGCGCCCGTTGGCCGTCAGCCACGCGGCGTAGCACCCGGTGCCGGGCTTGAGCGCGGCGGTGTCGTTGGTCAGCAGCCCGTGCAGATACGTACCGCGGTCGCGGCCCGACAGCACGAGCAGCCCGCGCGGCGCGACGGTCGCCACGACCGCGTGCGTGCGGAGCTGCTGGTAGTCTTCGGGCAAGGTCATTGCTGGTAGGATTCGAAAAATGTCTCAAGTTCATTCTATCCGGGCGGTCCTCGCTCTCAGGGCGTTGCTGGCGCTGGCGGCCTGGCCCGCTCTCGCCGCCGCACAGCCCGCCCTCGGAACGGTCACGAGCGGGTACGTCGTGTTCGTCGGTGGCAACCCGATCGGGCGGGAGGATGTAACCGTCGAGCGGACAGCCGAGACGCTGACGATCACGGGCCGGGAGCGCATCTCCGCGCCGGTCAACGTGGCGATTGAGGCGGCCGAGGTCCGGTACACGGCTGACTGGACGCCGGTCTCAATGAACATCAGCGGTCAGATCAGGGGCCGGTTCTTCGGGCTGAAGGTCGCGTTCAGCGGAACCGAGGCATCCGTCGAGACCAACGACGCCGGCACCATCACCACCAAGACCGACAAGGTCTCGCCGAAGACGGTGATCGTGCCCAACGTCTTCTTCGGCGCCTACGAGGCACTGGCGCAGCGCCTGATGAGCGCACCGGCCGGCACCGCGTTGTTCGCGTACGTGGCGCCGCAGGCCGAACTGCCCGTGCGGGTCGTCGCCGTGGAGAACGACCGCGTGCAGACGGGCCGGTCCGTGCTGAGCCTGCGCCGGCACACGATCGCGATCCCCGGCCCCGGCGGTGACCTGATGATGCAGCTGACCGCGGACGAGAACGGACACCTCGTGCGGTTGACCGTTCCCGTGCAGAGCCTCGACATCGTCCGGGAGGACGTGGCCGCCTCCAGCGCCAGAATGCTGACGCACTCCAATCCGACCGACGACCCCATCACGATCCCGGCCGAGGGTTTCAACCTCTCCGGCACGCTGACGCGGCCGAAGACGCCGGCGGCGAAGAATCCCGCCGTCGTGCTGCTGGCCGGGTCGAACGTCTCGGACCGCGACAGCGTCGTGGCGGGTGTCGCCATCATGAGCCAGCTCGCGGGTTCACTCGCCGACGCCGGCTACATCGTGCTGCGCTTCGACAAACGCGGCACCGGCCAGTCCGGCGGGCGCGCGGAAGCCGCCACGCTGTCCGACTTCGCGAACGATGCGCGCCTGGCGCTCCGGTGGCTCTCGAACCGGAAGGACGTCGACACGAAGCGCATCGCGCTCGTGGGACACAGCGAAGGCGCGGCGGTCGCGCTGGTCACCGCGGCCCGCGATGGCAAGGTCGCGGCCGTCGCGTCGATCGCCGGGCCGTCCACGACCGGTGCGGAGCTCGTGCTCGAGCAGCAGAGTCACGCCCTCGACCTGGCGAAGGCCACCGCGGAGGAACGCGAGCAGAAGGTCGCGCTGCAGAAAGCCATCCACGCCGCCGTACTCACGGGCACCGGGTGGGATCTGATCCCGCGGCAGTTCCGGGCGGCCGATACACCGTGGTTCCAGAGCTTCCTGCAGTACGACCCGGCGAAGCCGCTCAAGGACATCGAGCAGCCCCTGCTGATCCTGCAGGGCGAGCTGGATCAGCAGGTCCCCGTCGCGCATGCCGACCGGCTTGGCGCGCTCGCGAAGAAGGTCAGCAAGTCGAAAGCCATCGACGTGATCACGGTGAAGGGCGTCAACCACCTGCTCGTCCCGGCGACGACGGGTGAGGTCACCGAGTACGGCGCGCTCGCCGACCGCAATGTCAGCAAGGACCTCACGAAGAGCCTGACCGACTGGCTGGCGCGGGCACTGCCCGCGCGATAGGGCCTCGCCTCAGGCCACGCGCCTTCCTGCCGCCGCCATGCCCGACGCGCCGCGCCAGTTCACATCCATCGCCGACCTGCGCGCGTTCCTGGCGGACCGCCGGTCCAGCGGCAGCGTCGGCTTCGTCCCGACGATGGGCGCACTGCACGAGGGCCACGCGTCGCTCGTCCGGCGGGCCCGCGCCCAGGACGCGACAGTCGTGGTCAGCGTCTTCGTGAACCCGCTGCAGTTCGACCGGCCTGAGGATCTGGAGCGTTACCCGAGAACGCTCGATGCCGACGTCGCGCTCTGCGCCGGCCTCGGCGTCGACGCCGTCTTTGCGCCCGCGCCGGCCGACATGTATCCGGCAACGCCGCTGATGGGCATCACCGTCGGGCCGCTCGGCGACCACCTCTGCGGGCCGTCGCGGCCCGGCCACTTTGCCGGCGTGGCGACCGTGGTCATGAAGCTCCTGCAGATCGTGCAGCCGGACCGGGCGTATTTCGGGGAGAAGGACGCCCAGCAGCTCGCCGTCATCCGGCAGCTCGTGGCGGAGTTCAACGTGCCGGTGGAGATCGTGGGCATGCCGACGGTCCGGGAGTCCGACGGCCTCGCGATGAGCTCGCGGAACCGGCGCCTCGATGCCAGGGGCCGGCAGTCCGGCCTCGCCCTCGTCAAGGCAATCTGGACCACCGTGCACGCGATTTCGACCGGGGCGAGCCCGACCGACGCGCGGGCAGCCGGAGCCGCCTCCGTGCCGGACGACGGTTCCGTCCGTCTGGAATATCTGGAGGTGGTGGACGCGGTAACCATGGAACCGGTCAGCCGCGTCGAGCGGCCGGCCCTCGTCGCCGGCGCCCTCTGGGTGGGCAGCGTGCGCCTCATCGACAACATGCCGGTCACGCCGCCGGTCCGCTGACCGGCGGACCCGGACCGCCCCCCGTCAGGCGGCCCGGTCGGGTACAGTGGAGGCGGGCCCGGGCGCTCAGACGACCATGAACCTACGCCTCATCTGCAAGTCCAAGATTCACCACGCCACCGTCACCGGCGCCGACCTCCACTACATCGGCAGCATCGGGATCGACCGCGACCTGATGGACCTGAGCGACCTCGTGGCGGGCGAACAGGTGGCCGTGTGGAACGTGAACAACGGCCAGCGGATCGAGACCTATGCGATTCCGCTGCCCCGGGGCTGCGGCCAGATCGTCGTCAACGGTGCCGCCGCGCGGCACTTCCACGCGGGCGACCGCGTGATCATCGCGGCATTCGCCGTCACCGACGAGACCATCACGCCGCGCATGATCGTGGTCGACGAGCAGAACCACTTCAAGCAGGAGCTGCCCGGCCACGACGTCTCCGAGCTGAACATGGAGATCCTGTCAGGCCGCTGACGCGGCAGCCGGCGAAGCCGGAACTCTCTCAAGTTGCGGCCGGCAGCGTGATTCGCACCGTCGTGCCCTGGCCCTCGCCACCCGACAGCGCGATCGATCCGCCGTTGGCCTCCACGGCCCATCGTGCGATGGAAAGTCCCAATCCGGCCCCACCGGAGAGTGCCGGCCTCCCGCGCGCCGGGTCGACGCGATAGAAGCGATCGAACACCAGCGTCGACTCCGCCTCGGGCACGCCCGGGCCGGTGTCCGCCACGTCGACCAGTACCTGCTGCTCACCGGACCGCCGGATCGTGACGGTGATCGCGCCGCCGTCCGGTGTGAACTTCACCGCGTTGTGCAGCACGTTGACGAGCGCCTGCCGCAGCAGGACAGGGTCGACGAGGACGGCGACACCGTCACCGCCACTGACCGTCAGGCGCTGGTGCTTCTCGTCGGCGAGGACGGCCACCATGTCGGCCGCTTCCCTGACGACGCGTGCCAGCTCGAGCCGTTCCTTGCGCGACCCGGCCACGCCGCTGTCGGCCCGCGCCAGGTCCAGCAGCGTTTCGGCGAGCGTCGCCAGACGGTTCACGTCCTCGAGCATGCTGCCGATGACTTCCCGGTATTCCCCCGGCGTCTTCGCCCGCTCCAGACCCACTTCGCCGACGGCCCTGATCGCGGCCAGCGGAGTGCGCAGCTCGTGCGACGCGTCGGCCGTGAATCGCTGGAGGCGCGCGATCGCGCCCTCCACGCGGTCGAAGAGGCCGTTGAACACGCCGGCCAGATGGGCCAGTTCCTCGTCCACACCGTCCACCGGCAGGCGCTCGGAAAGATGCTCGGCCGACATGGTTTCCACCCGACGGGCCATGCGGGCGATGGGTTGGAGCGCGCGCCGCGTCAGCAGAAAGCCTGCAATGCCCGCGATGGCCAGCATCACGCCGAGCGACCACAGCGTGTCGACGACCCAGTCGCGCACGCGCTGGTTGGTCGGCTCGAGCGAGTACGCGACACGCAGCAGGGCTGCCCGGTCGCCGTCGAACGTGCGCCGGTGGCTCGCCACCATCACCGGCGTCCCGTCCTCCAGGACGATCTCCCGTTCGGTGTACCCCCCTTCCCCCTCACCGGTGACTGGGGGACCGCCAAGACCCTTCTCGCCAAGTGTCTCCACGCGGTACAGCACCTCGCCCGCAGGCGAGAGGACCTCGACGTAGCGCTCGAGTACGAAGCGCGACTCGGGATCAGTCTGCTCGCCGTCGCGCAGATACGCGTGGCCGTACTGGTCGAAGACGACCAGCCCCTCGACGGTCCGGAGGTCGCGCTCGATGTAGTTGCGCAGCTCCGCCCGGAGCTGCGTCTGCATGACGAACGACGTGCCCACGATGAAGACGAGCACGATCGCCGTCAGCATCGCGAGATGCACGAGGGTCAGGCGGACGCGGAGGCGCCGGACGGGCAGCCAGGACATCAGGTGGACGCCTCGTCCCGGAGCACGAACCCGACGCCGCGCACGGTGTGCAGGAGCGGTGCGGGAAACGGATCGTCCAGCTTCCGGCGCAGGCGCGCCACATGGACGTCGATCACGTTGTCGATCGGCGTGTAGCGGACCACGGTCTTCCAGACGTCGCGGGCGAGCATCTCCCGAGACACGACGCGGCCGCGGTGGCGCAGCAGGTACTCGAGCAGGTCGAACTCGCGGTGCGTCAACTCCAGCTCGCGCCCGGCGCGCGTGACCGTCCTCCGGGCCACGTCCATCGACAGATCCCCGACGCTGAGGTCCGCCTCGGCATCGCCGCGCCCGCGACGCAGGAGCGCGCGTATCCGGGCCAGGAGCTCCGGAAACGCGAACGGCTTGACGAGGTAGTCGTCGGCGCCCGCGTCGAGCC
>CAYNUO010000018.1:17676-47187 GCA_964400405.1 uncultured Bifidobacteriaceae bacterium
AGCTCCGGAAACGCGAACGGCTTGACGAGGTAGTCGTCGGCGCCCGCGTCGAGCCCCTTCACGCGGTCCTCGACCGTGTCGCGCGCGGTCAGCAGCAGCACGGGCGTAGTGACCTGCCGCTCGCGGAGCGCCGCCAGCACCTGGATGCCGTCCCGGCCCGGGAGCATGACGTCCAGCACGATCAGATCGAAGGGTTCGGTCGTGGCGAGGGAGAAACCGTCCTCGCCGGTTGCCGCGAGGCGGACCGTGTACTGCTCCGCCTCCAGGCCGTCCCGGACGGCGCCGGCCAGCTTGGGCTCGTCCTCGACGATCAGAATCCGCACCGGACTACTCATAGCTGGCTGCGACGTCCAAGTCACCTGACAACTTCCTGACGTCGTGCCAACGTTACCCTAGCAGCCTCGCTCGCGGGGCGCCTCGCCCGTCTCGGTGCAACGCGGGAGTTGCACCACGGGCTGCTAGCCGCGGGTCCTGCCCGTGGACGGAGCCCGCGCTCCGTCCACGTCTCACACGCCGCGTCTACCGGCGGCTGCGCTTGTCGCGGTCCCAGTCCTCGTAGTCCGACCGGCCGTGCTCGTGGCCATCACGGTCGCGGCACCCGCGAGGATCGTGATCCGGCTTCGGCTTCGGTCCGGGCTGCAACGAGTTGTAGATCGCGCCGCCGTCCGTGCACGCCACGCTCGACTTCCGGCTGCGGTACTTCCAGTTGCGACTGCGGTCGTCGTCGTCCGACCGGTAGCGGCCCTGGTCGTGCGGGACACACACCTCCACTTCACCCGTGCACGACCCGCCACGGCCGTCCGTCGCCGTGAAGCGGATGTGGTAGACGCGGCCGTCCTTGTTCCCCTGCCGCTCCGCCCGCACCATCGCCGTGGCCCCGGTGATCGTTCCGTCCGTCGGCGTGTTGCCGTCGCCGTAGGTGTTCGTGGGCTCATCCTGGAAGATGGCCGTGATCGCGATGGTCACCGGGTCACCGTTCGGGTCCGTGACACCGAGCACGGTCACCGGCACCAGCTGGTGATTCGGCGGCCAGATGCTGAGCACGCTCGGCGTGGCGGCCGAGCAGACCGGCGGCTGGTTCGACGCCTGCGTCACGGTGACGGTCACGTCTCCCGTAGCCGCGCCGCCGTGACCGTCGTTGATGGTGTAAGTGAATGCGTCGGCGCCCGAGTAGCCTGCTGCCGGCGTGTAGGTGACCTTGCCGACCGGGCCGATGGAGGCCGTGCCGTGCGCGGGCTGCGTGACGGCGGCGACCGTCAGCGTATCGTTCTCCGGGTCCGTATCGTTGGTCAGCACGGCGATGTCGACCGCCGTGCCGGCGGGCGTCGTGGCCGTGTCGTCCACCGCGACAGGCGGCAGGTTGTCGCACGCGTCGCCGACGCCGTTGTTGTTGGCGTCCGCCTGGCCGGCGTTGGCAACGAGCGGGCAGTTGTCGAGATCGCCGCAGACGCCGTCGCCGTCCGCGTCGTTGGCCGCGTCATTCGCGCACACGTCGCAGGCGTCGCCGACGCCATCGCCGTCCGCATCAGCCTGGTCAGCGTTCGCGGCATTCGCGCAGTTGTCGACCGCGCCGCAGACGTCGTCGCCGTCGGCGTCGTTCAGCGGGTCGCTGACGCACTCGTCACACGCATCGCCGATGCCGTCGCCATCCAGGTCCGCCTGGTCGGCGTTCGCCGCGTCCGCGCAGTTGTCGATGTTGCCGCAGACGCCGTCGCCGTCCGCATCGTTGGACACGTCCTCCGGGCAGGCGTCGCACGCGTCGCCGAGCGCGTCACCGTCGCCGTCGAGCTGATCCGGATTTGCGATGTAGGGACAGTTGTCGACGCCGCCGCAGAGGCCATCATTGTCCACGTCGTTGGTCGGGTCGGCCGGGCACACGTCGCACGCGTCGCCGCGGCCGTCGCCGTCGCCGTCGGCCTGGTCTCCGTTCGAGGTCAGTGCGCAGTTGTCGCGGTTGTCGCAGAGGCCGTCGCCGTCGGAGTCCGTGCAGCCGCCACCGACGGATCGTTCGAGCACGAGGATGTGGTACGCCTGCTCGGACTCGATGCTCCAGCCGCTGCTCGACTCGAAGTAGCCGGACGGGTCCTGCCGCGCGATGAGCGTAGCCGCGAAGTCGAAGTACCACGGCGCGAGACCGGCCGTGCCAGCGTAGTAGCCAGGGCCCTCAGGACCGAAAGCCGGCGGGCGGGGCACGTCCGCCGGGTTCAGCCGCATCTGGCGGCCGGCGGTCACGACCACGCCGAACTCGTCCATCAGGAACTCGTAGGGCGGCGCCGCCGCAGGCGGGAGCATGCCGAAGTCCGCGGTCGAGAGATTGCCGGGATTCGCCGCGACGGTCGAGGCGTCGAGGAACGAGAACGTCCGGCTCGCGTTCCACAGGCCGTACCCGTAGGACACATTGCCCCAGTCGTTCGCCTCGTTGTCCGCGTAGCGGTACCGGTTACGCATCCACTCGAGGTACTGCTGGACGCCGGGCGTATTGACGGTGGCGCCACCGATGAGCTGCACCCAGGCACCGCTGGCCGTCTGCTGGAACGAGTTGCAGCTGCCGACGTTGTAGCCATGACCCGCCTCGGAAGCCGTGAGCTCACCGCCGGGGCTGCAGTACTCGCCGGCCTCGCCGTTCGCCTGATAGGCCTCCGCGGAGCGGACCGCGAGCAGGTTGAGCGCAGCCAGCCTGGCCGGGTCCGCGTAGGCCGGGTCCGCGTAGACGAAACGCGCCGCGGACATGCCGGAGATGACGAACTGCGTCGTCGACGAATCCGGGCAGTTCAGCTCCATGTAGCACCAATAGCCATCCCAGGCGGCGACGCCGGTCGCCGACGGCAGCCCCGGCCGGCAGCCTCCGAATCCGTCGTCGATGCACGGCTCCGGGCCGCCGGTACCTGGCTCGCAGCCGCCAGCACCGTTCGGCGTACAGTCCTTGAGGCCCACGAGCGTGGCGGCCTCGTCGAACGCAGCGTTGAGCGCGTCGAGCGCGCCTGACTGGTCGGGGCCGCCCGTGCGGAGATAGAGCGCGAGCGCCATCATTTCCTGGCCGTTCCGGTATGCGAAGAACGGCAGGTTGGCGGTGGAGACGAGGTGGCCGATCAGGCCGTCGATGCGCGCCTGGTCGGCCGCTGAGGCGCCGGCGTATCCCTGTGGCGGTGCGCCCGGGTCACCACCCGGACGCTTCTCGAGCAGCGTCAGCGCGACGAGACCGGTGGCATCACCGGCGATGCCCGGCGTGAAGTAGCCGGCATCGTCGAGCCACGTCAGGCCCCGGTCGATTGCAGTACTGACATCGGTTACAAGATTCTGTGACTGACTCCAGGCCTGACTGGATGCAAGCAGGACCGGGATGATCAGCGCAAATACCCGTGAAAGCCGCGAGCTCATCGTGTCTCCTCCAATAGAGCGACGCGGTGAGAAGGGCAAGCGGCTTGCCAGCTTTGGCCAGAGACTGGCCATCGCTGGCTAGATCGCGATCATCTTGTCCCTGAAGGCCTGGACGACGCGGGCCACGTCGGCTTCAGCCACGACGAACTCCCCGGCCGCCGCGCGACGCTCCAGCCCGAACACATCCCAGCCCAGTGCGCCCTCGGCCGGCGGGTCGTACCTCGGCACCATGTGGACGTGGACGTGCCGCACCTTTTCGCCGAGCGCCGCCGTGTAGATGCGCGCCGCACCGGTCACGCGGAGCAGAACGGCTTCGCACAACCGCAGCACCGGACCGAAGGACACCGCTTCCCTGTCGTTGAACTGCGCGGGCTCCGGACAGTGCCGGCGCGTCTGGAGCACCAGCCACCCGGCAACGGCGTAGGGTGGCGGCATGTGCCGGACGACCCAGAGATCGTCCTGATAGAGCAGGCCGTGGGGCACGGACTCGGAGCCGTCGTTGAGGCGGCAGATGAGACAGCCGGGATCGTGATCGGGGGCGGACGTCGTGGGAGCCATCGAGGAATTCTAGCCAGCGATCACGCCAAGCCGCTGTCTCGGTTAGAGTTGCTCCCACGGCATGCCCTCCAGTTCGACTCGTTCCCGACACGGCGTTCCGCACTCCGGCCTCATGGCCGGCGTGCTCACCGCCGCCGCGCTGACCGCTGCCGGGCTGCACGGCCAGAGCATCCGCAGCACGGAGCCGTGGGGCATCACGGCGGTCGCCGGCATCAAGACCGGGCACTACACGCTGTCCCTCCGGCCGACCGGCTGCACGGTGGTGCTCGTGGACGGCGACGGCGCCGTCGGCGGCGTGTCGCAGCGTGGCGCGGCACCCGGCACGAGGGAAACGGACCTGCTCGACCCGCTCAACATGGTCGAGCGGGTGAACGCCATCGTGCTGACCGGCGGGAGCGCCTTCGGGCTGGAAAGCGCGACGGGTGTGGTCCGCTGGCTGGAGGAGCGCAACTTCGGCTTCCCGACCGGCGCGGGCCGCGTGCCCATCGTTCCCGCCGCCGTCATCTTCGACCTGAACGTCGGCAGCAACCCGAAGGTCCGGCCGACGGCGGACTGCGGCTATCGCGCCGCGTCCAGCGCCACGGCGGGACCCATCGCGGAGGGCAGCGTCGGCGCGGGCACGGGCGCCACGGTCGGCAAGATTGCCGGCGGCGCGCCGGGCGGCAAGTACGGTGCGATGAAGGGCGGCGTGGGCACCGCGTCGGCCACGCTGCCGAACGGCCTCGTCGTGGCGGCGATCGCCGTCGTCAACTCGGTGGGCGACGTGATCAACCCGAAGACCGGTCAGGTGATCGCCGGCGTGCGCAACGCCGACGGCACGCTGGCCGACGCGCGGGCGCTCATCCGGTCCGGGGCACTGCTGCCCCCGCCGAAGTCCGGACAGAACACCACGATCGCCGTCGTGGCCACGAACGCGAAGCTGAGCAAGCTGCAGGCGGGCCGGCTGGCGCTCATGGCCGACGATGGCCTGGCGCGCGCGCTGAATCCGTCGCACACCAGCGGCGACGGCGACACGGTGTTTGCGCTGGCCACCGGACGCTGGTCAGGTTCCGCGGACATCACGACGATCGGCAGCCTCGCGGCCGAAGTGCTCTCCGAAGCCATCGTCCGTGGCGTCACACAGGCGAAGGGCCTGCCGGGCTACCCGGCCGTCCGCGATCTCAAGCCGGCGCACTGAGGGCGGCGACGACATTCATGAAGCGGGTTGCGCTCCTTCTCTTCTGCGGCATCGCGCTGCTGGCCGCCCTGGCGTTCGCGTTCATGGCGGCGTTCGGGCGTTAGTACCAGCCTTCGATCGGCTTCACGGGCCCCGTGAAGCGCTCCTTCTTCGCCTTCGTTTCAAGCGGCGGAAGCTGAATCACGTCGTCCTCCAGGCGGTCGTACGGCACGTGCTTCAGCAGGTGGCGAATCAGATTCAGACGCCCGCGGCGCTGGTCGTCGAAGCCAACGACCGCCCACGGGGCGAACTTGCGGTGCGTCGCCCGGAACATCACGTCCCTTGCCTCTCCGTAGTCCTTGTAGTGCAGCCGCGCCTTGAGGTCGATGGGCGAGAGCTTCCAGTGCTTGAGCGGATCGGCGGCCCGCTCGGCAAAGCGCGCCTCCTGATGTCGCTGATCCACGGCCAGCCAGTACTTCCGGATGATCAGACCGTCATCCGCGAGCAGCCGTTCGAACGCGGGTGTCGCGTCGAGGAAGCGACGGTACTCCTCGTCCGTGCAGAAGCCCATCACGCGCTCGACGCCCGCCCGGTTGTACCAGCTCCGATCCATCAGCACGAGCTCGCCGGCCGACGGCAGGTGCGCCACGTAGCGCTGGAAGTACCACATCCCGGCCTCGCGCTCGGTGGGGCGGCCCAGTGCGACGACATGCGCCTGCCTGGGGTTCATGCGCTGCGTAATGGCGTTGATGGCGCCGCCTTTCCCGGCCGCGTCGCGCCCCTCGAGGATCACCAGCAGGCGCTTCCTGGTGTGCGAGAGCCAGTGCATCAGGTCGTTCAGATCCTGCTGCAGGGGTTCCAGATGCTTCTCGTAGTCCCGCCGGGTCATGTCGCTCATGGGATCTGCCGTCCTGTCGCGAATCCTAACGCGGCCTCCTAATCCAGAGTACAAATCGGGAATCGTGAACCTGCCACTGCTCCTGCTCGCCGGATACTCGGTCGTCGTCGTCGCGCTCGGCTTCTGGAGCGCGCGGCTCGTGCGCGGGAGCAGCGAGTTCTTCGTGGCCGGCCGGAGCCTCGGACCGGGGCTGGTCTTCACGTCGATGATCGCCGCCAACATCGGCGCGGGCGCCACGGTGGGCGTCGCCGGGCTGGCCTATCGCGACGGACTGAGCGCGTGGTGGTGGAGCGGCTCGGCCGGCGTCGGCTCGCTCGTGCTCGCCTTCTGGGTCGGCCCGCGCCTCTGGCGGATGGCGAAGGCGCGCGGCTTTTACACCACGGGCGACTTTCTTGAGGCGCGCTACGGCAGCACGGTACGCGCCGTCGTGACGGCGCTCATCTGGCTCGGGTCGCTGTCGATCCTCGCGGCGCAGCTCCTCGCCGGGGCGACCATCCTCAACGTGATCGCCGGCATTCCGCGCTGGGCAGGGTCGCTCATCGGCGGCGGCATCATGACGGCCTACTTCACGGCGGGCGGCCTGCTCGGCACCGCGCGCATCAACGCGCTGCAGTTCGCGGTGATGCTCGTCGGCTTCGCCGTTGCTGTGCCTGGAGTCGTCGGCAACGCGGGCGGACTCGCGCAGCTCGGCACCGCGCCAGGGCTGCCGGACGGATTCGGGTCCCTGCTGCACTCGTCGGGGCCGGGCTCGGGCTGGACGCTGCTGTTGCTCGTCGGGCCGGCGTTCATCATCTCGCCCGGCCTGATTCAGAAGTCCTACGGCGCGGCGAGCGAGCAAGCGCTGCGCTGGGGCGTGGGGCTGAATGCCGCCGCGCTGATGATCTTCACGTTCGCGCCGGTCCTGCTCGGCATGGCGGCGCGGGTGCTGGAACCCGGCATCACGGACGCGAACGCCGTGCTGCCGCAGGTCCTGACCCACCACCTGACGCCGTGGCTCGGCGCCATCGCGCTGGCGGCGATCTTCTCGACTGAAGTGGACACGTGCGATGCCGTGCTCTTCATGCTCTCCACGTCGCTCTCGCAGGATCTCTACAAGCGCCACATCAATCCTGGTGCGAGCGACCGTCAGCTGTTGACGGTGGCACGAGGCGCGGCGGTGGCCGGCGGCGCGGCCGGCGTCGTGTTCTCGGTCTATCTGCCGACGGTCGTCGAGGGCCTCAGCATCTTCTACGCGCTGCTCGGCGTCACGCTGCTCGTTCCGGTGGTCGGCGGGCTGTTCGTCGCACGCGCGGGGTCCCGTGAGGCGCTGGCCTCCATCGCCGGCGGCGTGATCGCGTGGCTCGCGGTCCGCTACGGATTGCGCGGCGTCTCGCCGTGGATGGACCCGACGTTCGTCGGCCTCGTCATCGCGGCCCTCGCGTTCGGCGTCACGCTCGCGCTGCCGCGACCCCGGCAAACGGTCTGACACCCGGCCCGCATTCCCCTGACCGCGCCGGGCGTGGGACAATCGGCGGATGGCACAGCAGACCTACCGCATCGCAGTGATCGCCGGCGACGGCATCGGCCCGGAAGTCATCCCCGTCGGCGTGGACGTGCTGAAGCGCGCCGCGCAGAAGGACGGCTTCGGTCTCGAGTTCACGGACCTGCCGTGGGGCTGCGACTACTACCTGAAGACCGGCAAGATGCTCGACGACAACTGGGTGGAGACGCTCAAGGGGTTTGACGCGATCTACCTGGGCGCCATCGGCGCACCGTCCGTTCCGGACTACATCTCGGCCGGCCAGCTCCTGCTGCCGATGCGCCAGCTGCTCGTGCAGTACATCAACCTCCGGCCGATGCGCCTGATGCCTGGCATCAAGAGCCCCCTCGGCGGGCGGAACGCGGCCGACATCGACATGATCTGCGTCCGCGAGAACTCCGAGGGCGAGTACTGCGGCGTCGGCGGACGCATCCACGTGGGCACGGACCTCGAGATGGCCGAGCAGACCGGCATCTTCACGAAGAAGGGCATCGAGCGCGTGGCCCGCTTCGGCTTCGATTTGGCGCGCACGCGTCCGCGGAAGATGCTGGCCAGTGCCACCAAGAGCAATGCCCTCCGCCACTCGATGACGCTGTGGGACGACGTCGTAGCCGAAGTCGCGAAGGACTACCCGGACGTCGAGCTGAAGAAGTACTACGTGGACGCGCTGGCCGCGCGCATGATCACGCACCCGCAGACGGTGGACGTGATGATCACGTCGAACCTGTTCGGCGACATCCTGACGGACATCGGCTCCGCGATCTCAGGCAGCCTCGGTGTCGGCCCGAGCGGCAACATCAACCCGGATCGCACGTTCCCGTCGATGTTCGAGCCGCTGCACGGGTCCGCGCCGGACATTGCCGGCAAGGGCATCGCCAACCCGATCGGCACGGTGTGGGCCGGCGCGATGATGCTGGAGTTCCTCGGTCAGCCGGCGACCGGCGCGCGCATCGTCAAGGCCATCGAGCAGGTGCTCGAAGGCGGCGCGGTGAAGACGGCGGACCTCGGCGGCAAGGCCTCGACGAAAGAGATGGGCGCGGCGATCGTCGCTGCGCTGGCGTAGCGTCCGTCGCTTCGACTCGCGCTATTTCGCCCGGTCCGTCGGACCGCCGGTCAGCGTCCGCATCTTCCAGATGCTGCCCTGCGACACCATGTAGAGCGTCTTCCGGTCCGGACCCGCGAACGCCAGGTTCTGCATCTTCTTGCTGAGCGGGATCCGGCCGAGGAACGCGCCCTTCGCGTTGAACACGTCGACTCCGAGCGGCATCGCGACGAAGATGTTGCCGGCACGGTCCACGGCCAGTCCGTCGGCCTGATACGGAAACGTCTTCAGCGACTCCTCGGTGATCCGGTACTTCGCCACGTCCCGCCGGTTCGTCAGCGACCCGTCCGGCTTCACATCGAAGGCGATCAGCGACTCGCCTCGCGAGTCGTTCACGTAGAGCGTCCTGTCGTCAGGGCTGAGCGCGATGCCGTTCGGCATGATGATCCGCGCGGTGGCGTCGGCGGCTTTCCGCGGCGCGCCCGCTCCCGGCGCCAATGGGATGCGATAGAGATGCGTCGGCTCCTCATAGGCCGGCTTCATCAGCGTGCCGGCATCCGTCATGAACACCTCGTCCTTCTTCGAGATGACGAAGTCGTTCCCCTGAAACAGACGCTTGCCTTCCACCTCGGTCGCCCGCACGGTGCCTGCGCCGTCGCCGGTCAGGACGCGCAGGTGATCGGCCCTGGAGGTGGCGGTCGAGAGGACCAGCGCGATGAGGCGCCCCTTCGAGTCAACGCCAAGGGCGCGTGTGCCCGGCGCCTCGACGATGGTCGAGAGGGAGTCGTCGGCATTGATTCGCGTAACGCGGGGGCTGTTCTGTTCGACAAACGCGGCCGTGCCGTCCGGCAGACCGACGATGCCGTCGGCCCCGGGCAGGCCGTCCTTGACGAGCGGAACCGGCGTGCCGGGGGCGACGACCCCAGGGATGCCTTCGGTGACGACCGACGGCACCGCCTGGAGCTTGGGTCCGAGAATGCTGGCGGTCGAGGGGGCTGTCTGGGGGGTCTGTGCCGAAAGGCCGGCAAAGCCGGCCACCGCGGCCAGTGAGATCAGTGTCGCAAGCAGGCTGGCGCGCATGGTGCCCCCTGCTGCTACTGCGCCTTCCTGCCGACGCGGATAGCCGCGGCCACATCGGTGGTCAGGCCGCCGCTCGCGCCGCCGACGTCCAGATACCGCCAGCCCTCCTTCATCTTCTGCTCGATGTTGTCGGGCCGCACGGGGAAGCCGCACACGACATTGTGCTTCTTGCAGGCGGCGAGAATCGTGTCGGCCGCGCCCTTCATCTCGGGGGCGTCTTCGGTCACACCGAGCGAGCGCGGCATATCACCGAGCACGCCCGCGAAGATGATCCCCACGCCCGGCAGCGCGGCGATCGCGTCGATGTTCTTCAGGCCCTCACCCGTTTCGATCAGCAGGATCGACACCAGGTCGCCGTCAGGATTGAGCGGCCAGAGGTCCGCGCGGTCGGTGTAGTCCGGCACGCCCCAGAACCACGGCGCGGCCTGCGAACAGCAGCCGCGGATGCCGACCGGCTCCCGGTACTTCGAGGTCTTGAGCGCCGGGTAGCGCATCGACGCGATGGCCGCCTTCGCCTGCTCGACATTGTCGATAGCCGGGAACTTGATGCCCATCATGCCGATGTCGAGCAGCTGCTTCACGGCCCACGCCGAGCTCTCCCGGCCGTAGGGCGCGATCCGGACGAACGGCGCCACGTTGGGCTGGGCATTACCCTTCTTCACCGCCGTCTGCTTGTCGATCATGCCGATGAGGAAGTTCTTCGCGGCCGTGAAGTCCATCGGCCCGTGCTCCATCTCAAGCCGCACGAAGTCGATGTCGGAGCGCGCCAGCGCGCGGGCGTTCTCGAACGACAGGTCGGACGTGCTGACCCCGATGACAGACTTGCCCTGCGAGAGCTTGTCGACGACAGGGTTGATGTGCAGCTTCTTCTGGGCGCGCGGCGCGGGCACCAGCACGGACACCAGAAGGATGATGAGCGCCAGCAGGAACAGGGCGCGGGGCAGGAAGCGGCTCGTGCGGTCGGACATCGTGGACTCCTGCGGCCCGCGTCGCGGGCCGCCTCAGTGGTGTGAAAGCGCCGGTCACTATGGCGCGCGCGCTGGCCGACCGGCAATCAGGGGAAACCGGTAGCCAGCGCACGCAGCGATCGCGTTACTCGACTTTGACCCGAAGGTTGCGCCAGCGCACCGGAGCACCTTCGAGCTGCATCCCGATCGGGCCCGGTTTGTAGTCGTGCTGGCTGAGCGTCGAGACCAGCGCGCCGTTGATGTAGGTCTTCACGACGCCCGCCTTCGAGGCAATCTCGACCTTGTCCCAGGAGCCGAGCGGCGTCGCCACCTTCATGTAGGCGTCGTGGTCGTACTCGATCTTGCCCTTGCCGCCGATCGCGAACGGCTCACCGAAGTCATAGTAGCGGCCCTCGATCTCGACGCTGCGTGGAAACGTCCGGTGCGGCGGGGCGATGAAGATCAGCGCGCCCGTGCCGCCGAAGTAGAGCTTGTCGCCCGCGTCCCAGTCGGCCGGCTTCTCGAACTTCTGCTCGAAGCGGAACGTGAAGTCGCCGTAGGGCTTGTCCCAGTAGAAGTACCCGTGGATGTTGCACTGGCAGACGATCTCGCCGTTCTCGACGTGGATCAGATCCGGCGACGGAGCCGCCTGCCCGCAGCCGTCCGGCTGGGCCGTGCAGTTCGGGTTCACGACGAACTTGATGCCGGTGAAGTCCTTGCCGTTGAAGAGCGACTCGAAGCCCTTCTCGCCGAGGATCATGTTCTTCATGCGCGCCGCGTCGGGCGTCAGCTCCTCGTTGCCGGCCGGCAGGTCGTTGTTCTCGAGGATGTAGGCCAGGATGTCGGCGCGCGTCTGCTCGGAGATCGCCTTCGTGTTGAAGGCCGGCATGGATTGGAGCTTCGAGAACAGGTGATAGACGGTCGGGTAGAGCACCTGGCCGTGATACACGCGCTCGATGAACCGGCCGCCGAACGTGCTCGGCATGATGAACCGGTTGTTCTCCTCCGAGAACAGCTTCCGGTCCACCGTGTGACAGAACGCGCAGTTGCGGTTGAACGCCGTCTTGCCGCGGATGGCCTGCGCCTTGGTGTAGTAGCCGGCTGCCTTGAGCGGCTCGACGGTACGCGTGGCCGGACCGGCCGAGCCGCCGTTGAGGTCGCCGCTTCCGGCCGCCACGTTGCTCTTCTTCAGCATGAACGCGACGATGTCCGCGCTCTGCTGGCGCGCCAGCCCCCCGGCGCCGTGCAGCGGCATCTGCGTATACACGTAGTCGACCAGGTCGTTGAGCGGCTTGCCCTGCCAGCGCGCGGCGAACGCGGGTCCGGCGACGGCCGGCGCGCGATCCCCGCCGAGCAGCTGCGGCCCGTGGCACACCGCACAGTTGCCGCCGTAGAGCTTCTCGCCCCGGCCGGCCTGTGCCTCGGAATAGGAGCCCGTCCACCCCTGCGGGTTCTGGGCCTGGCCTCGCGCACCGGCCTGCAGGACCACGGCGGCAATCGCGAGCACGAACGTGCTGAACACAATGAGTCTCTTCATGGCGGACTAGTGTGGGCCACGACGCGGTTCCTGACAACCGCCGGCCGCGCCTTTCACCGCTGATAGCATTGGCGTCAGCGGAGGTGTCATGAGCGGACGGGTGCAGTCCTACGAATCGGATGAGATCGTCGTGACGTTCGACCCGGAGCGCTGCCAGCACACGGCGATCTGCCTGCGAGGCCTTCCGGGCGTGTTCGACATCAGGCGGAAGCGCTGGATCGACGTGAAGGCCGCGTCGGCCGACGAGGTCGCCGCCCAGGTCGACAGGTGCCCGTCCGGGGCCTTGCAGTACATCCGGAAGGCGTAACCGGCCAGGTGGACGTCGAGCAGCTCGCAGGGCGCGGGGGACCGCTGGAAGTGCGACGCGCGGCGCAGCCCTGGCTGGGCGCACCCCAGTTTGCGGAGCTTGCGGCCCGGCTCTTTCCAATCGAATTCGACCTGCTCGACTTTCTCGACGGCCACAAGGTCGAAATCGCCCCGGGAGACTTCTCTGCGCAGGATGTGCCGCGCGGCTCGGTCCTGCGCTACTTCGGCTTCACTGATGCCCAGCTGGACGCGATCCTCGTGCACCTCGAGGCGCTCGCTGTCGCCGAGACACGTGACGGCACTGTCGGCCTCACGGCGACGGCGGTGCAGATGCTGGCATCGCGGCCCACCGCATCCGCGCCACCGCGGTAACCCGCTAGGAGACCGCCGTGTTGACCCGCGCCAGCACGTTCCTCACATAGTTGCGGGTCTCCCCGTAGAGCGCGACTTCGCGCCGTGCATAGCGGTGCGCGTAGCCGGGGCCTCCGTTGTAGGCGATGAGCGCCAGTTCGGTGCTGCCGAACGTCTGCAGCATCTCCGCGAAATAGCGAACACCCCCCTCGATGTTCTCGTGCGCCACCCAGGGATTGACACCGAGCTCGCGCGCCGTGGCCGGCATCAGTTGCATGAGACCGATGGCACCCTTGCGCGATTGCGCGTGCATCTCGAAGCCTGATTCAGTGGCGATCATCGCGCGCACCAGCGCGGCACTGACGTTGTAGCGGGCCGCGTAGAAAGCAACGAGCGAATCAAGCTGACGACTCGGCCAATCGCGCGCACGCCCACCCGGACTTCCGGGGGGAGCGGGCGGCATGCGCGGCGGGGCGGCTGGCGGCGCCAGCTGCGCAAGCCGTGCACTGTACTGGCGCTCGAGATAGTCCTCGACCGCTTCTCGCCGCTGCCCCGTGGCGAGCATCCGGCGGGCCGTGCCAAGTGCGCGCCTGCTGATGCGACCGGTAATGACGTCCGCGGTCTCCCTCGCGGAATATCCAAGCGACAGGAGCTGGTAGGCATCCGAGTCGCGCGAAGCCACGCCCGGCGCCCCCGGAGCGCCCGCCACGGCATCGACCAGTGCGTCAATCTCGGCCTGCGTCGGTGACGATCTGAGAAGCCGGCGGACGGACGTCAGGTTCTCGGGCCCGGCGGCCGCGGCTGCGGCGCTCGAACACGCCAGCACGACAAGCGCGAGGAGAGCGGCAGGCACCTGGGAGCTAATCGGCACCGGAGCCGCACGCGTGAATCCCGCCGTGTCACGTTCCGGAGCTTGCCCGCCACATCCGTTCGACGTCGTGCCGGAGCCGGGCGGTCAGCGCGTCGTCGCCCTCGTCAGGGCCGGCCTGGATCGGCGCTCCGAAGGTCACCGTGATCTGGTGGCCGCTCCACGGCAGCAGACGCGACCAGGCCAGCGACCGCCGTCGCGGCCAGACCTCGAACGCACCGGCGATCGCGACCGGCACGATCGGCACGCCGAGATGACGCGCGAGAATCGCCGCTCCCTTCTTGAACTTCTTCGGGGAGCCGTCGATCGAGCGTTCGCCTTCCGGGAACAGCATCAGCACGCGCCCACGCCGAAGGCCGGCCGCGGCGGCCTGCATCGCCGGCAGCAGGTTCGCGTCCGGATCCACCGGCACGACGTTCAGCTGCGCGGCCACCCACCGCATCACCGGCGTCTCGAAGTACTCCGCCGCGCCGACCGAGAAGATGCGCCGGAACGCGCCGTACGGGAGCACCGGCCCCACGAGGAACGGGTCGATGTAGCTCTGGTGGTTCGGGCTGATGATGAACGCGCCGTCTGACGGCAGATTCGCCAGACCCCGCACACGTGGGCGTGCGACCAGCGACACGATGCCGCGGGCGAGACAGAAGTAGACGGGCGCCGCGAACGGCCGCGCCCGCAGCACCGGCGCGAGCACGTCCGGCACACCGCGATCCGCGAGCAGCGACTGCCAGTCCTGCGCGACAGACCCGGAAGCAGCTTCGGCGCCGCGAAAGGCCTCGGCAAGCTGACGCACGGTGAACGCCTGCTGCGCCACCTCCTCGGGTATGCGCACCCCGAACTGCTGCTCGAGCGAGGCCAGCAGTTCCACCCGCTCCATCGAGTCGAGGCCGAGGTCCAGCTCGAAGTTGGACGCCGCCCGCACCGTGGCACCGGCCACGAGCCGCTGGACCGCGGCGACGAGCCGCGCGACGTGCGGCTCGAGGTCCGCGTCCTCCTTCGCCGTGCCACGCACCGCCGCGTCGCTTCGGTTCGCGGCCACGGTCCGCACGAGCGCGCGGAGCTCGCGACGTTTCAGCTTGCCCGTCGTCGTCCTCGGTAACGGGTCAAGCGAAACGTCGAAGCTCAGCACGCGCTTGTGCGGCGGCAGATGCACGGAGAGCCCCTCGAGCTCGAACCGGATCAGCTCCTGCACGTTGACGACGCGACGCTCGCGCAGCGCGTCCATGTCCGGCACGATTACGGCGTGCAGACGCTCGCTGGCATGGGCGTCGCCGCCCTCCACACCGAGCACGCCCAGCTCCTTGATGAAGGGCGACCCCGCGTACCCGGCCTCGATCTCCTCGGGGTAGATGTTCTTGCCATTGCCGAGGACGATGATCTCCTTGCTGCGGCCCGTGATCGTCAGGCAGCCGCGCGCATCGAGCCGGCCCAGATCACCGGTGTGCAGCCAGCCGTCGCGCAGCACGTCGGCTGTCGCCTCCGGCCGGTTCCAGTAGCCCTGCATCACGACGCCGCCGCGGATCAGCACCTCGCCGTCATCCGCGCCCGCCGCCGGCGGCGCGATCCGGATCTCCACGCCTTTGAGCGGCCGTCCCACAGTGGCAATCGGGTCATCCAACCGGGTCACCGTCGACGCCCCGGAGGTTTCCGTCAGGCCGTAGGCCTGCAGAATCGTCAACCCGAGATCGCCGAGATCACGGCCGATGACCGGGTCGAAGCGCGATCCGCCCGTGATGAGCAGGCGCATGCGGCGGCCGACGGTGCGGTGAACCCGACCGAAGAACAGACGTCCAAGGTTGATGCCGCCCGCCCGCAGCAGGCGATTCAGGCGCGTCAGGACCCGGAACGCCGTGCGCGTCGCAAACCCGCCCTTCTTCACCTGATCCATCACACGGCCGTGGATCAGATAGAAGAACTGCGGCACGCAGGCGAAGACGCTCACACCCTCTTCGTCCAGCGCCTTCAGCAGTTCCTGCGTGTTGAGCGTCTCGAGGAAGACGACATGCGCGCCGATCGAGAACGGCAGCAGCAGGTTCGCCATCTGGGCGAGCGAGTGAAAGAGCGGCAGCACGCCGAGCACCACGTCGTGCTCGTCGACATGGACGACCGAGAACGCCCCGTCCTTCTCCGCCAGCAGGTTCGCGTGCGTGAGCACGACGCCCTTCGGGTCCGCCGTCGTACCGGACGTATAGAGAATCACGGCCGGGGCCGCCGGCTCGATCGCGGGCTCCGGAGGGATCGCGGCCGGTCCGGCGTCCGCGTTGACCACCTGCGTCAGCGGCAGCAGACCTTCCGCGGCCACGGCCCCGGTGGCCAGGGCGGCGAGCCGGTCGGACACCGCCAGGAGCCGCGCGCCGCTGTCGCGCACGATCGTGGCGACCTGCGCTGCGCTGTAGTTGGTGTCGAGCGGCACGGCGATGGCGCCCAGCCTCAGGACGCCGAGGTATGCCCCGCACCACTCGGCGCTGTTCTCGGCAAGCAGCGCACAGCGGTCGCCCGCGGTCAGGCCCGCCGCCGCGAGGTGAGCGGCTGACCGGCGCGACATCTCATCGAGTTCGCGGTAGGTGAAGCGCCGGATCCCGGACGGTCCGCGGACGGATACCGCGGGCCGGTCGCCGAAGCGCGCCACCGTCGCCGCGAACTGCTCAGGGAAGTTCCGCACCGCGGCCTAGCCTACCCGATGGGGCGCGGGCAGTTACTCGTAGCGCAGCGCGTCGATGGGGTCGAGGCGCGAGGCACGAAGGGCAGGCGCCAGCGCACTGATCAGGCCGACGCCCGCGAGCAGCAGCACCGCCGTGCCGGCCAGCTCCGGCGAGAACACCAGGTGGATGTCGGCTGATCGCGTCGGATCCTCGAGCAGCTGCGAGATGAACGGCATCGGCGTCAGCAGCCAGAGCACCAGTCCCGACACCGCGATGCCAGTCGCGCCGCCCGCGATCGTGGTCACCACGCCTTCCATCAGAAACTGCAGCAGGATCGCCGACCGCCGGGCACCGAGCGCCTTCCTGAGACCGATCTCCCGCGTGCGCTCGGTGACGCTGACCAGCATGATGTTCATCACGCCGACGCCGCCGATCGAGAGCGTCAGCACGCCGACCACGCCAAGCACGACCGTCAGCGCCACGACGATGCCGCGCGTGATGGCGGTCGTCTCCGCCGAACCGAAACGGTTGAGCGCGCGCTGGTCCGACGGGTTGAAGCGCAGGCGTTCTCCCAGCACACCCAGCACCTGCCGCGTTGTCCGCTCCTCGACGGACCCGTCGAGGGCCTGATAGACGAAGACGTCCAGGTACTCCGTGTTCCACAACTGCCCGGCCGTCGTGTGCGGGATGAAGATGCAGAGCTTGTCCGGCCGCTGGTAGTTCGCGAGCTGCACCTTCTCCTTCTGGACACCGACCACCTCGAACGGCGTTCCGTTCAGGCGGATCGTCTCGCCCACGGCCGGCTGGCCCTGGAAGAGCTTCCGCGCAACCTCGCTCCCGATGAACGCGACCCGCCGCTGCAACTGGACGTCCTCCGCGGTGAGGAAGCGTCCCGCTGACGGCTTCTGATTGCGGATCGAGCCGTAGGCCGGCGCCACGGCCCGTACCAGGTAGTTGGACTGCCGGGCCCGCCACGCCACCGTCATGTCCTTGAAGTACTCGGGGCTCCACGTCTTCACGAGCGCCGATGACGCCGCCGCCTCGGCGTCGGCCAGCTTCAGCTTGATCACGCGGCCCGCGCGCTCGCCTCCGGCCTGCTGACTGGTCTGCCCAGGGAACACGAGCGTGACGCCATCGCCGAACGCCCCGCGGAAACCGGCGTCCATGGCGGCGGCCAGCCCGTTGCCGTAGGCCAGCAGCACGACGACCGCGATGATGCCCCACGAGATGCCGAGCATCGAGAGGCCGGCGCGCAGACGGTTCCGCACGAGGCCGCGGAGGGCCTCGCGCGCGATCTCGCCTGCCAGCCGCCGGATGCCCATCTAGACCTCCGCTCTCAACGCTTCCACCGGCGGCAGCGCCGCCGCGCGCCGCGCAGGGTAGGTGGACGTGACGACGCCAACGAGGACCAGCACGCCGATGGCGAGCAGACCGGAAGGCCATGTGAGGACCAGCCCCTGGAACCGGGCCGGCATCGGCACGAGGTTCACGAGCGCGCACAGACCGACGGCCACGGCAAAGCCGGAGAGGCCGCTGACGAAGGTCAGGGCAAAGCCTTCGAGGAAGAACTGACGCTGCACTTCTCCGCTGGTCGCGCCGAGCGCCTTGCGCAGGCCGATCTCGCGCGTCCGTTCCCGGACGGCGACCAGCATGATGTTCATCACGCCGAGGCCGCCGAGGCCGAGCGTCACCAGGCCGACGACGAGGAAGAACCTCGTCATCGCGCCGATCATGCTGTCCATCATCATCGACTCGAGCGAGGTGTCCCACGCGCTGATGGCGTCCCGATCGTCGGGATCGAACCGGTGGCGCGTGGCCAGGATGCGGCGGATGTCCCGCTCGATCGGCCAGTCGATGTCGTCGATGCGGCCCGTGCGGGCGTCGAGGATCGCCGGCATCGCGGCCAGCACCTCGGGCCGGGGTGTCACCAGGATGTCGGACACCACGCCCGGCTCGGCGTCGGCGCGTGGAAAGTCGCGCCGCATCGCCTCGAACGGGACGAAGACCTTGTCGTTGTCCGGCCCGCTGTAGTTGCTGTCCTGCTGCTTGCGCCGCAACCGGCCGATCACGGTGTAGGGGTGGCGGCCGACGTGAATCGTCTGGCCGACGGCCGGCCGGCCCGCGAAGAGCTGCGTGGCGACGTCCGCCCCGATGATCGCGACGCTCCGCGCCTCGTCGTTGTCGGGCGCCAGGAAGCCGCGGCCCTCGGCGATGTCGAGCGTCCGGATCGCCTGGTACTGCGGCTCCACACCCGTCACGTCCAGCGCCGCGTTGTTGTAGAGACTCTTGATGGTGACGCCGCTCCGCTCGATCTCCGGGCTGACGACGGCGGCCAGTGTGGATTGCGTGGCCAGAGCCCGCGCGTCATCGACGGTGAGAAAGATGCGCCGGCCGGCCCGCTCGCCACCCGCCTGCAGCGAGGTGCGCCCACCGCGCACGATCACGATGTTCCTGCCGAGTTCCCGCAGCACGGTTTCATTGCCGCGCCGGAACCCCTCGCCCGTCGCCGCGAGCACGACGACGGACACCACGCCCCAGAGGATGCCGAACATCGTCAGCACGCTCCGGAGCGTGTTGGCCTTCAGGTTGCCGATGACCTGGACGAGGATCTCGCGCACGGGCGGGACTCGGGCTACGAAGGAAGAATGACCCGGTCGCCGGCCTTGAGGCCGCTGGTCACCTGCACCTTGGTACCGTTGCCGACGCCGACCTTCACGGCCACCGAACGGCGGCCATCCCGGCTCGCGGCGTCCACCACCTGCACGGAGGCGTTCCGGGCGGCGTCGTAGCTCACGGCGCCCTCGGGCACGAGCAGGCTCTCGGGGAGCACTTCGAGCACGATCTCGGCGTTGGCCGTCATGTTCGGCCGCAGTTCGCCGGTGGCGTTCGCGATGGACACTTCCACGGCGAACGTCGTGACGTTGTCCTTCTCCACGCCGATCGGCGAGATGCGCGTCACCTTGCCTGTGAACTTCCTGTCCCGGAAGCTCTCGGTGGTGATGGTGGCGGGCATGCCCAGCCGCACGTGGCCGATGTCCGCTTCATCCACCTTGCCCTTCACGTACACCTGCTCGACGTCGCCGACCGTCATCACCAGCGTGGCATTGGCGCCCAGATTGAGAATGGACGACACCGCGCTGCCAACCTCGACGTCGCGCGTGAGCACGGTGCCGCGGATGGGCGCCTTGATGGTGGCGTTGGCCAGCTCCTCCTCGGCCCGCTGCACGGCGGCCCTGGCCTGGGCGACGGCGGCCGTGGCTTCGGCGAGGCGCGACCGGGCCACGAGGAGCTGCGACTTCGCCGCACGCTGGCGGTTCTCGGCCTGCGCCACGGCCGACTGCGCATCGTCGAGCTGGCTCTGTGCGATCAGCGTGTCGGCGAACAGCTTCTGCGCGCGCTGGAGGGTGCGGCGGGCGAAGTCCACGTCCGGCCCTTCGGCTTCGATCTCGCTCTTACCCATCTGCGCCGCCGCGGCCTCGCGCGCGGCCTGAGCGGCCTCGAGGGCGGCCCGCGCTTCCCGCGCACGAGCCGCGAGATTCTCGCGATCCAGCTCCGCCAGCACCTGGCCGGCGCTGATCCGGTCGTCCACGTTCACCGCGAGCCGTTCGATGATGCCGTTCGCCTTCGACTTGATCTCGACCTTCGTGATGGGCTCGATGCGGCCGGTGGCGACGACCGAGCGCACGATGCGCCCGGCCTCCACCGTCACGAGCTTCGATTCGTCAATCGCCGCGGGCTTGCGTGTGAGGGTGGCCGCGCCCACGCCCGCCACGGCGACGGCGGCCACGATGGCCGCCGTGATGACCCGCCGGCGCGTCACGCCAGCGCCTCCGGACCTGCCTCCGTCGCCGGAGCCGGCGCGACCGGTTCATAGGGCACCCGGCCACGGCTGCGGCGCAGTACCCAGATGGCCGCGCCAAGGCCGACCGTCCACACCAGGAACTCGATCATCAGGCCCAGGGCGAGCAGCGTGCCACCGAGGAAACCACCGAAGAATCCGCCGCCCAGCAGGCGCAGGCCGCGCCCAACGAGCGTGAGCAGAATCACCGCGCCGACACCCACCGCTGCCTGCGCGTAGAGGCTGCTCGTCACGAACCCGATGCGCCCCGCCAGCGTGCGGCCCAGTTCCAGCGCCACACCCGAGAACCCGCCGAGCGCTACCAGGGCCACCAGCACCAGCGCGAAGGGCAGCAGCAGGAGGAACGGGATGCCGATGATGGAGACCGCCAGCACGACGACGGTGAGCACCAGCACCGGGACGAAGAGCACTTCTGCGAGCAGACCCGTGAGCCCCGCGCGAACCGGCTCGGCCGAAGCGCGCATTGCGATTGGCCGCACATACCGGCCTCCGATCGCGATCATCACGAACGTCAGGAGCAGGAGCAGCACCCCTCGCCACAACGTGCCCGCGAAGCTGCCAATGCTGAATCCGCGGCTGACGCTCTGGCGCTTCTTGCCCCACTTGCCGGGCATCGCCATGCCACCATCGCCCACGCCCACTTCATCGATCTTGCCGTCGACACGCGAGCCCGCCTCGCGGCGCAGCGTGCCGCCAGCCACCGAGACATCGCCTTCCACGACCGACTTCGGCCCGAGCGTCAGCGTGCCACCGACCACGTTGACGTCGCCTTCCACGGTGCCCTGGAGATCCGCGGTGCCGCCCATCACCACGAGTTCGTCTTCGACCGTGCCGAGAATCCGCGCCGTGCCGCCAAACACCACCACTTCGCCGGCGACCCGGTCGCCCTCTTCCACCGTGACGTTGCCGCCGAACTTCACGATGCCGTCGCGGTCGCCCTTGCCACGCCGGTCGCGGCGGTCGTCACCAGGGGGCGTCGGAGGCGTGGGGGGTACCGGCGGAGCGGGCGGCTCGGGCACGATGCCCGCGCCACCGGGAATCGCGCCCGTGAGCGTCGCCACACCTGCCGCGTCCAGATAGGTGACGCGGAGCACGAGGTCGGCGTCCTTACCGAGCTTCGTGCGCACGTCTTTGGCGCTGGCCGGTTCGCCGTTGATGCTCACCGCGCCGTCGCGCACCTCGATGAGGCGGACGCCCGCGATCGGCGTCTTCGGCACAAGGCCCACGCCCCCGGTGAGCGTCACCACGTCGAACCGCGCACGCGCCTGATCGCGCAGGGCCGTGACATCCGTCTGTGCCGCCGCGCCCACCGCAATGGCCAGCGCCAGGACCACGCCTCCGACCAACCCTTTTCCACTCATACGTGTGCCTCTTCCTGAGCGGCCCGCTCGTCACCGAGCAGCCGCGTCATGCCATACATCGCCATCGCGCCCACCAACTGCAGCGCGACGAGCACTGCCACCGAGCGGGGCGCCGCGGCCGCCTTGCCCACCGCGGACCCAATCCTTTCGAGCACCGACCACCACCACAGGCCGCCGCCCACCGTGTCTGCCGTCCACACCGCGCCCTGCACGCCGGCCACCAGGCCGTCTGCCACCAGCGAGAGCACGAACCCACCACCCACGCGCAGCGCCAGAGCCCCCGTGCCGATGGCCACCACCGCCACCGCTGCACGCACCGCCCAGGCCATGCGCCGCTGACGCACACGCCGCGCCCGCACCACGCGCATCGTCTTCTCGACGAACGCCGGCGCCACCGCCACTGCGGGCAGGTCGGCCATGAGGCTCGTGAAGGCCTCCTCGGCCGTGGCTTCGCGGCCGTATTCCTCGGCCTCGAGCCACTCACGCCACTTGTCGTCAGGGTTGAACGCCATAACTCGCACTCCCTCTACGGGCGGTCTTCCGACAGGGTTTCAGCCGTCTGACGGCCCCAGCCGGCCGCGGTCATCAGCCCCGCCATTTCCTTGCGTGCACGGAACAGGTAGGTCTTCACGGTGCCGGTGGGGATACCCATCACGGTGGCGATCTCCTCGACCGGCAATTCCTGGCGATAGCGGAGGATCACGACCTCGCGGTACTCCGGGCGCAGGTGCGCCATCGCGGCCTCGAGGGCGCGCGTCAGCGCGGCATGTTCGGCCGCCGCGTCCGGCGCGCCGAGACGGACCGGGTCGGCAAAGCCGGGATGCCCGGCTTCCTGCAGCTCATCGAGCGACACGGCCGCCACACGCTTGCGGCGCAGGTGGTCAACGGTGACGTTGTGGACGATCTGGAAGAACCACCCGGAGAAGCGGCACTCCGGGTTGTAGGTGGAGAGGCGATCGAAGGCCCGGGCAAAGGCTTCCTGGGCGAGATCCTCGGCCAGGGCACGGTCACCGCGGACCATGCGCGCGGCAAGGCCGATGGCGGGGCCGGCATAGCGCTGGACAAGGGCCCGGTAGGCGTCCTCCGAGCCGGCCAGCGCCTGCCGGGCGAGGTCCGCATCGCTCGGATTAGCTGTCATACGCTTGACGCTGGCGGCCACCTTGGCACTTTACGGACTCCGCGGGCAACCGGTTTCAGTTCAGGCGGCGGAATCGGCAACCTCTGGCATTTCCTTGCCGTATAGGTACAACTGGGTGACAATCGCACGCGTTTCTAACGCTATTGCCGGCGGCTCTACCGCTCGCCTGGTACCAAGGAGTGACCTGTGAAGACGCAGAATTCGGCTCGCATCCTGTGTTCGGCGCTGGCAATCGGAGGCCTCTTCGTGGCGTCCGCGGCCCAGGCCCAGACGCAGAAACCGGCGGGGGGTGCCGTGAAGTCCTTTTACGACCTGAAGACCGAAACGCTCGATGGCAAGCCCGCCGACCTCGCCAGCTACAAGGGCAAGGTTGCGCTGGTGGTGAACGTGGCCAGCAAGTGCGGTTACACGCCGCAGTATGAGGGCCTCGAGAAGCTGTACCGGGAGATGAAGGGCAAGGGCGTGGCCCTGCTCGGCTTCCCCAGCAACGACTTCGGCGGCCAGGAGCCCGGCAGCGCTGAAGAGATCGCCACCTTCTGCAAGAACACCTACGACGTCACCTTCCCGCTCTTCTCGAAGGTCCAGACCAAGCCCGGCGAGAAGCAGTCGCCGATCTACGCGCACCTCGGCAAGGCCTCCGGCAACCTCCCCGCGTGGAACTTCAGCAAGTACGTGATCGACAAGAACGGCAACGTCGTCGCGTTCTTCCCGAGCAAGACCACGCCGGACGCGCCGGAACTGCGGGCCGCGCTCGAAAAGGCGCTCGCAGCGAAGTAAGCACAGTCCTCTCTGGACCGCGAGCCATCCGGTTCGCGGTCCACTCCCTCCCCGCCTCGGGTACCATCTCCACCCATGTGGATTCTGCGTACCGTCGGTCAGCCGACTGAAACAACCTTCCGGATTCTCCCCTCCAGCACGAAGACCATCGGCCGCGCCACGGGCGCCGACTTCATCCTCGACGAAGCCCTCATCTCACGCGTGCACTGCCGCGTGGAGGTCAATATCTCCGGCGACCTCGACGTCACCGATCTGGGCAGCACGAACGGCACGTTCGTGAATGGGAACCGCGTCACGACCGCGCGGCTCGTACCGGGTGACCGATTGAAGGTCGGGCGGATCGAGCTCATCGCCCTCAAGGATCAGGAGTAGCCGATGTTGATGACGACCACGCCTTCCGTTGATGGACACACGATCACGAAGTACTGCGGCGTTGTGACGGGCGAGGCCATCCTCGGCGCCAACGTCTTCAAGGACCTGTTCGCCGGAATCCGGGATATCGTCGGCGGCCGCTCCGCCACCTACGAGAAGGAACTGCAGCGCGCGCGTGAAATCGCGCTGCGCGAGCTCGAAGAGCGCGCGACGCAGATGGGTGCCAACGCCGTTGTCGGGATCGACCTGGACTACGAGGTGCTCGGCACGGGCAACGGCATGCTCATGGTGTCGGCAAGCGGCACCGCCGTGGTCATCCAGGAACTGAAATAGCACCGGCCCCTGCCATGCCCGCGATGTCTGCATCCCGGATCTGGACTGGCCGCGTTCTGAGCGGTCTCGCCGTCGCCTTCCTTCTCTTCGATGCAGCCGGAAAGCTGGCTCGGCAGGCCATGGCGGTCGAGGGCACGGCGGCAATGGGCTTCCCCGAAAGCACGGTGGTGCCTATTGGCATCCTGCTGCTGATCGGCGTGGTCCTGCACGTCATTCCACGGACATCACTGCTCGGTGCCGTGTATCTGACCGGCTATCTGGGCGGCGCGATCGCGGCGCACGTTCGGATCGGCAACCCGTTGGCGACGCACACGCTGTTTCCGGTCTACATCGCCGTGCTGATCTGGGGCGGGCTGGCGCTGCGGAGGCCTTCTGTGGCGGCGGCTCTCAGCGGGGCAGAAGGCCCGCGCTGAGAGCGCTCAAGCTCAAGGGACGGGACCGAATGCGGCGGGTGGCTCCCGGTGGTGCGTTGCCTGTTCGTAGGCCGACGCAATCTTGAAGAGCGTCGGTTCGCTGAAGGGGCGCCCGAAGAACATGACCGAAAGCGGCAGGCGCGCGGGTGTCGGTGCGTCGAGTCGCGTTCCGCCTGGCGCCGACGCGTCTCTCACGCGGTCGTAGACCTTCGTGGTCCAACCGGCCGGTAGGCCCAGCTGGGGGAATCCCTGGGTGCCGAGGAAGCTCCAGATGGACGGACCCCGCCCGTTGATGGTCGGCTCAAGCGGCCGGCCCAGCAGATACGGTGGAATGTTGCCTGTGGGGCTGACGAGGGCGTCGAGCTTCATGTCCGCCATGGCCTCCAGCACGATCTGTTGAACGGCGTAGCGCATCAGCCAGCGGTTGGCGTTGTCCACGGGGCCCTCGTCGCCTTCACCGCCGCCTCCTCCCCCACCGCCGCGAGCGCCGGGTCCGCCGTCGGGATTCTTGTCGGCGAGCGGCTTCGTGAGGGCAGCCAGGTCCTTCAGCGTCTTGATGGTCGCGTCGTTGCGCTGCCGGAGATACAGCTCCTGCATGTAGCGCGACTCGCCGACCGTCGGCGCGCGGCCCATGTTCCGGATGGTGGCACCCGGCACATACAACTTGTTCAACGCGAGCGGGCCGAGCCTGTCGACGTACTTCTGCAGCAGCGCGCCTTTGGGACCGGGGTCGACAATCGTGGCCCCCAGTTTCTGAAGGTCGACCAGTGCCCGCTCCGTGGCGGCGATGCTCTCTTCGTCGGCTTCGTTGAAGAGCGACCGATCCATGTACTCGCGGATGACGCCGATGCGCACGCCGTCCAGGCGTTTTGCGCTGGCGAAGCTCGCATACGGGGCGGACGGCATGCGGCCCACGCTGAACGCCGTCATCTCGTCCGTCGGGTCGTAACCGGCTATGACGTCGAGCACTCTCGCCGCATCCTGGACGGTCCGGCAGATCGGGCCGACACGCGTGTTGTAACCGGCGCTCCACATGCCGTCCCGGCTGACCAGTTCCTGCGTCGGCGCGAGGCCGACGGCCTGCGCGTTCTTCGTCGGATGAAGGATGGAACCGCCCGTCTCTTCTGCGATCGAGCAGGTCACGAGATTCGCCGCAACCGACGACCCCGAGCCGCTGCTCGACGTACCGGCACCGCGCTCCGTGTCGTAGGGGTTGCAGCTCACACCGCCGAACGGGCTTCTGGATATCCCGGATCCGACGTTGGCTTTCGCAAGAATAATCCCGCCCGCATCTCGCAGCCGCTTGACGAAGGCCGAGTCCCTCGGCGGCCGATCGTTGGCATACGCCACGTCGTCACCCGACGTGGTCCGCAGGTCCCGCGTGTCGTACCAATCCTTGACCGAAAAGACGATGCCGTGCAGCGGACCCACGAGCTTACCTGTGGACTTGAAGTAGGCGTCCTGCTTCGCGGCCACCTCGAGGGCGTCCGGCATGCCCGGGTCGTCGTCCACGGGGTCCGTCATGCTGCGGGCCTTCCGCGGACTCAGACCCAGCGCCGAGCGCGCCGCGGGTCGGAGGTTGACCGAGATCAGCGAGTTGATCTGTCCGGCGTTCTTGATCGTCGTGAACGAGCCGAGAATGCCGTCGGGCTGGTTCACGCACGGTCCGTCGTACGCCTTGATGCGCTTGAGATAGCTCTGGACGACGTCCGTCGACGTCAGCGTGCCTTTGAGGATCGCGGCCTGGATGCCCTCAATCGTGGCCTCTTCAATCTGAAACGAGGCACGGGCCTTCTGCGTACGAACGGGCCGCGGGGCCGGACCCGCGATCGCCACCCCGTCCGCGGTGATGGCGAGGACCAGCGCGCATGCGCTGGCCCTCCGGATGATCGTCCTGTTCATGTTAGAAGCTCACCCTCACACCGAGCTGTCCCTGACGCGAGACGTAGGCGTTGCCGGCAGTCGCGACCGGCTGGCCGAAGTTCGGCGAGGTGATCGTCGCGTTGTAGGCGCCGTAGTTCTTCCGGTTGAAGACGTTGAAGACCTCGGCCATCAATTCCGCCTTGATGTTGGCCACGGCGATCGCCTTGGTGACCCGCATGTCGACCTTGTGGAGCGGAAGCCCGCGCAGGCCGTTGCGCATCCACGTCGTGTTGGTCGCGATCACGTCCTCGCCGTCCCAGCGATCCAGCACCGCGGCCGGAATCACGATGGGCGCGCCGCTGTTCAGACGGTTCGTGCCCGGCTTGCTGTAGGGACGCAGCGAGCTCGTCGGGTTGTAGCGGGAGCCCGACCCGAAGAAGTACGACGTCGCCAGGCTGACATCTCCGGGAAGCTTCACGATGCCGTTGGCGCGGAACGTGTGGCGCTGGAACCCGGTCGACGTCGCCCAGTCCGCATCCTGGTTGAACGGATTGTCGGCCTGATAGCCGAAGCCCGTCGTGTTGTCCTTCATGGACAGCCCGAGCGTGTAGGTGGCACTCGCCTGGAAGTTGTGGGTGAACCGGCGCGTGAACGACGATGCGAGATTCCGTGTCTCGGTCTTGCCGTCGCTGGTCAGCCACTGATTGAGGCCCCACGCCGGATTGGGACGGCCGGCAGTGACCGGATTCAGGATGTATCCCGTGACAGGGTCGTAGAAGAGATTCACGTCACGGCTGCGCACCATGCGCTTCTCCGCCAGGTTCGTGAAGTCGACGTCGAAGCCCATGTGCGGCCCGAGCTGCTTCTGGAAGCCGATGGATGACTGCCAGCCGTACGGGTTCTTGTAGTCGGGCGAGATGATCGTCGTCTCCTGTGGCGGTGTCGGCACCGCGCCCGCCTGGATCTGTTCGAGCGTCACACCGCCGGTCGGATTCAGCATGAAGTTCGTGCCGGTGGGCAGAAACACGGCCGCCACGGCGTTGTTGTAGAACTGCTGGCGGTAGGTGACGTTCGACACCGGGAAGTTGTAGTAGATGCCCGTGCCGCCGCGGATCACGAGGTCGTTGCTGCCGCCGACGTTCCACGCAAAGCCGGCACGCGGCGCGACGTTGGTGTAGTCATGCGTGCCGGTCTTGTAGCCGAAGTCGCCGTTGTCCTTCCCGTTGCTGATCGGGATCGACACATCGCGCACGCCCGGGGGATTCAGTCCATACGGGTCGACGTCCCAGCGCGCACCGAGGTTCAGCGTCAGCTGGTTCGACACCCGCCAGTTGTCGCCGAACCAGAGCGCCGACTGCGACCGCGGCACGTTGACCAGATAGTCATCGTGGAAGAACACCGAGTACTGCTGCACGAAGGGTTGCAGCGCGCTCAGGTCCCACGCGGCCGGGTTGTCCCACTGGTCCTGCGGGAAGGCCCGATCGAGTGCCGCCGCCGTCGGCTGCCGATTGAACGTGAAGGTGCCACGTCGGTTCAACGCCCACACCTTGGTGTGGCGGTCCTTCAGGAACTCGCCGCCCATCTTCAGGTCGTGCCGGCCCTTGTTCCAGTTCAGCTCCGCGCGGACGGGGTACTGCTTCATCCACGAGTAGTTGGGGAAGTTCTGCTGTCCGCCGAGCGTGAGGTTCGGAAACTGGAACACGGGGACGCCGAACGGCCAGTTGTAGAGCGACACGCTGTTCGACGGGAGCGGATCGTCGTACCACGAGAACCGCGAGGTCCCCAGGTGCAGCTGCAGCGAGACCTCGTTGTTGATGACGCGCGTGTACGTCGCGTAGAGATTCGTCGAGTAGTACCGCTGATGCTCGGCCGACGTCGGGTGCGACGTGCCGCTCGTGATCATGAACGGGCTGTCGAGCTGCCAGCGCTGCAGGCGCACGCTGAGGTTCTGCCGGTTGGAGATCTGGTAGTCCACGCGGCCCAGGTAGTTGTGCTGCAGCGTGTTGGACGGCAGCGCCCAGCTCTGGTTCGGCAGCGCCGGCGGCGTCAGGATGGCCGTCGAGGGATTGCTCTCGTACTCGTAGGAGCCGAAGAAGTGGACTTTGTCCTTGATGACCGGGCCGCCCAGCGTGGCGCCGGACTGCCGGTTCCGGTACGGCAGGACGATGCCCCTGACAGGGTCGGGCGCATTGAACTTGTCGCTGCGGAAGTAGCCGAAGGTCGTGCCGTGAAAGGCGTTGGAGCCCGACCGGGAGACAGCCTGGACCTGCACGCCGGTCGACCGGCCCTGCGTGATGTCGAACATGTTCGTGATGACCTGGAACTCCGCGATGGCCTCGCGGCTCATCTTCGGCTGGCCGAAGCCGGATCCGGAGATGCGCTGCGACACCTGCTGGCCGTCCAGATTCAGCTGGAACTGGTCGTCACTGACACCGGGCGTGTTGCCGATGTTGTTGGCCGTGATCCCCTTGACCATCAGCGAGAGTTCCATCCAGTTGCGGCCCTGGATCGGAAGCTCCGCCATCTGCCGGCGGTCGATGTTGCCTGCCACCTGCGACGACACGAAGTCGACGATCGGCGCCTGCGACACAACGACGACCATTTCCTCGAGGGACGCCACCTTCAACGTCACCTTCGGGACCGTCACGTTCTTGCCGACCTGCAACTCGAAGGGCGGAACTTCGGTCGTTGCGAAGCCGGGCAACTCGATCCGCAGCGTGTAGTCACCGGAGAGCAGGTTGTCGAAGCGGTACCGGCCGTCAACGTCGGTCACCACCACGACCTGTTTGCCGGTGGCCTTGTCGGTGGCCGTGACGGTCACACCGGGCAGCACGCCCTGCGACTCGTCAACGACCGAGCCCTGCACCGTGGCGGTCTGTGCGGCCGCCATGACCGGCAGCAATAGACACATGAATGCGATCGCCGAGCGTAGATAGCGCGTCATCAACTCTCCTCCTTCACCAACCAGCAACAATGAAGACAGTGCACCGCCCAACCACTTCAGCAAGGCGCACGCCATCGGCGGACACCGCGGCCCTTGTCTCGTCTTTGCTCAGCGAAATCGCACGTGTTGCCGCCGTCGGCCTGCGCGGCGTCTCAGTGCGCGCACAGCG
>CAYNUO010000019.1:0-10709 GCA_964400405.1 uncultured Bifidobacteriaceae bacterium
CGCACCTTCCGCGGATACTGCGAGTTGTCCTCGAGGAAGGTCTTCTTGTTCGCGATCTCGTCGGCGGTCGGCTGCACACGTCCGCGCGTGTCGGTGACGCGCGAGACGAGCGTGTGCTCGCCGGGCGTGGCGCCCTTCCACTCGTAGCGGAACAGCTTCCACGAGTAGCGGTGCTTCGTCGTGGCCGGGTCCAATGTGGCCGGCTGCCAGGGCCCATCGTCGACCTTCACCTCGACGGACCGGAGCGGCGTGCCGTCGTGGAGCACGACGCCGAGCACGGTATGGGTGCCGGCCGATTGGCTGACCCGCGCGATGAACGACTTGAGCTGCTGGTGCGTGACGGCGGTTTCCTTCCACTTCACCTCGCCGTTGATCGTCTCGCCGCGGAGCGTCCGGTACCAGCGTGCCTGGTACTTGCCGAGGTAGGGGTCGTCCTGCACGTGAATCTGCGCCAGCCACTTCACGTTGGCCACGCCGTACCAGCCCGGGACGATGAGCCGCAGCGGAAAGCCCTGATGCCGCGTCAGCGGCTCGCCGTTCAGGCTGTGCGCGACGAGCGGCTCCTGCGCCAGCGCCTTCTCGCGCGGCAGGCTCCGGCCGAACTGCTGGTCCACCTTCGTCACGCGGCCCCGGAAGTCGACCTCTTCCTCGCCGTGGTCCGCGCCGAAGAACACGAACTCCCGCGCGTCCGCCCTGACGCCGGCGCGTTGCAGCACCTCGCGAAGCGGCACGCCCGTCCAGCGGCCGTTGCCGGAGAGGCCCTGCAGCGGCCGGCTGTTGCCGGAACACTCGAACCCGGCCACGACATCGACCTGCTTCATCCGCTTCAGCTCGTCGACCGACAGCGACAGCGTGCGATCCACGAGGCCGGTCACGGTGAGGCGGTGCGTGGCGGCGTCTAGCGCCGGGTGGCCGTAGTGCTGTGTCGTGAAGAACTGCGCGGCGGGTGTGAGCGGGCCGTCGATGGTCCGGACGTCGAACACCCGGCGGTCGACGGCCGGCGTCAGATTGATCGTCGCCGGGAGATCTGTGAACGGCACGACCGTGTCGCCCGCGGCCAGCGCGGGCAGGGCCCACTCCGGCAGGGCAAGTTCCCCGAATTGCAGGGCCGCGAGGCCCGTGACGGCGAGGCTGGAGCGGACGAACGTGCGGCGTGTCGTGGCCATGGCCGGATTGTAGAGGATGACGACGCATCGCTTGGAACATTCGTGTCGGCGAGGTATAAGCCCGTCGTGACTGCGCGATGGCCTGCCCGGACGGCGCTGGCGGGGTGGTGTGCTCTTTTGACGGTGCCCGGGAGCCTCCTCGCGGCTGATGCCGCCTGGCCCCAGTGGCGCGGCCCGGAACGCGACGGCATCTCCCGGACGTTCGTGGCGCCCGTCGTCTGGCCTGACGCCCTGCAGAAGCGGTGGTCCGTGGCCGTCGGCATCGGCTACGCGACGCCCCTGCTGGTCGGCGACCGGCTGTTCGTGTTCGCCCGGCAGCAGGGGGAAGAAGTGCTGCTCGCCGTCCGCGCCGACACCGGCGCGACGGTCTGGCGTACGGCCTACCGGGCTCCCGTCACGCTGAACCAGCGCTCCGGCTCCTTCCGCCACGGCGAGGGTCCGAAGTCGACGCCGACCTGGGCCGACGGCCGCATCTTCACGATGGGCATGGGCGGAATCGTCTCCGCCTTCGATGCAGGCACGGGCGCGCTGCTCTGGCAGAAGGACGCGCCGGGGGTGCTGCCGCTCTACGGCACGGCCACCTCGCCGCTGGTCGACGGCAGCCGCGTCATCGTCCATACGGGTGGCCACAACCAGGGGGCCCTCGTCGCATTCGACGTCCGCACCGGAGCGGAGCGGTGGCGCTGGAGCGACGACGGTCCCGCCTACGGCTCACCGGTGCTGGCGACTTTCGACGGCGTGAGACAGGTGGTCGGCGTTTCGCAGCAGTTCGTCGTCGGTGTGGCGGCCGACACCGGGACGTTGCTCTGGAAACGGCCGTTCCTGCCGCCGAACACCACCAGCTCCCAGACGCCGATCGTGCTCGGCCGCAGCGTGCTGATCTCCGGACAGTCCATGGGCGTGACGGCATTCACGCCCGCGCGGCGCGGCGGCCAGTGGGACACCGAGACCCTGTGGGTGAACGAGGACGTCTCGATGTACATGAGCAACGGCGTCGTGCGCGACGGTGTGCTCTACGGTCTCTCGCACAAGAACAGCGGTCAGTGGTTTGCCGTGGACGCCACGACCGGCAGGACGATCTGGATGACGCGCGGTCGCGACGCGGTCAACGCCGCGATCGTCGGTGCGGGTGCGTTTCTCGCGCAGTTGAAGGACGATGGGGAGTTGCTGTTCACGCCGCCGAGCCGCGAGGGACACGTCCCGGCGCGCCGCTATCAGGTGGCCGAGAGCCCGACGTGGGCGCAGCCCGTGCTGGACGGCCGCCGCATCTTCATCAAGGACGAGGACCGCCTGACCCTATGGACCCTGCCGTAACGCCAGACGCCGCACCGAAGCCCGCCAGCACGGGCGGTGTGGTCTTCCGCGCGCTTTTCGTGGGCATCGTGATGGCCGTGCTCGGCGGCCGAATGGCCGCGCCGGTGATTCTGGCGGGGGCGACCTCGCTGCTGGGCGGTTCGTGGTTCGGCCGCTGGTTCACCGCGGCCGCGCTGCCGGCGATCCTGGTGGCCGGCGTCGCGCTGCTGGCAGGCGCCGCCGTGGCTCGCGTCAGCGGGGCGAGAGCCCGTCTGGGCATCTCGGCCTACGCCGCGCTGGCCGGGGCGTCGGGACTGCCGCAGCTCCTCGAGCAGTTTGGCAACGCTGCCGGCGATGCCCGCTACGCGGGCGCGGCCTGGGTGACGCTCGGCAACATGGCCCTCGCCGTGGGCTGCGTCGTGCTGGGCGGCTGGCTGGCGGCGGGGAAGCACTGGTCGGGGCAGCCGGCGCAGGTCCCGCCACCCACGGTGTCCTAGGCGCTCGCGTCAGCGAGCCGCTTCAGGCCGCGGCGGAATCGTCCACAGGAAGACGTGGATGCCATTGACCACGCGTTCCTCGTCCGGCTTCCAGTCGCCCATGTCGAACCGGTGCGAGACGACCCGCGAGCCCGGGGCCAGCTCCCGCCTCAGCTTGTCGCGCAGGCGCAGGTTGGTGGTCGGCGACAGGTAGAGCGTCACCACCGACGCCTTCGACAGATTCGTCTTGAAGATGTCGGCCTTCGAGAAGCGGACCTTCGAGGCCACGCCGGCCGCCACCGCGCCGGCCTTCGCCAGCCTGACCAGCTTCGGATCGAGTTCGATCCCCACCCCCGTCGCGCCGTGACGGCGGGCCGCCTCGATGGGGATGCGCCCGTCGCCCGAGCCCAGGTCGTAGACCACATCGCCAGGCCCGACGCGTGCCAGCGCGAGCATCGCGTCGACGACCTCTGGCGGGGTGGGCAAGTAGTGAATGTCGAGGCCGCTGACCTGAGCCGCAGCCGGCGGGCCGGGCATGAGGATGGTCGCGAGGGTGGTCGTGACGAGCAGGAGGCGGGGAAGTGATGCGCGCATTGCCCTGAAGTATAGGGGGCGGATCAGCTATAACTTCTCCATGCGGAGTCACCGATCCACTGCCGTCGTGGCCGCGGCCGTGCTGCTCGCGTCAACCGGTCTTGCCGCACAGAAGCCCGTCGACTGGACCGGCTGGCGCGGCCCGTTGAGGAACGGCGTGTTGACGGGGGTCGCCGCCCCGAAGGTCTGGCCGCCGGCGCTGACGAAGCAGTGGCGGTCGGAGGTCGGCCTCGGATACTCGACGCCGCTCGTGGTCGGGAATCGCGTGTTCGCGTTCGGACGGCAGGGCGATGACGAGGTGATGTCGGCCCTCGATTTCGCCACGGGCAAGGTGGTCTGGCGCACGGCCTATCCCGCGCCGTTCAAGCTTCCGGAGGGCACCGGCAAGCACGGCCTCGGGCCGAAGTCCACGCCGGTGTATGCCGACGGGCGTATCTTCGCGCTCGGCCTGAGCAGCATCTTCTCCGCGTACGACGCGAAGACGGGCAAGCTGCTGTGGCAGAAGCCGGCCGCTGCCGCCCAGCCGAAGTACGGCACGGCGATGTCGCCGCTGGCGGACAGGGGCGTCGTCTTCGTCCACCTCGGCGGACACGACAGCGGGGCACTGACGGCGTTCGACGCCGCGACCGGCGCCGTGAAGTGGAGCTGGACCGGCGACGGACCCGGCTACGCGTCGCCGCAGTTCGCGGAGTTCGGCGGCATGCGGCAGCTCGTCGCGTTCACGCAGGAACACCTCGTTGGGCTCGACCCCGCGTCGGGTGCGCTGCTCTGGAAGCAGCCGTTCAAGAATCAGTTCTGGACGAACATCGTGACGCCGGTCGTCTACCGCGACACCGTGGTCGTCTCGGCCAACATGGTCGGCACGGTGGCCTACCGCGTGGCGAAGGCCGCGCAGGGCTGGACCGTGACCGAGGTCTGGAAGAACGCGGACGTGCAGCTCAACCTCAGCAATCCTGTGCTGCGGGGCACGACGCTCATCGGCATGTCGTCGAAGAACTCCGGTCAGTTCGTGGCGATGGACATCACCACCGGCCAGGTGGCGTGGAAGACGCAGGGGCGCGAAGCGGATAACGCCTCGATCGCCGACATCGGCAGCGTGCTGCTGGTGCTCAAGGACTCGGCCGAGCTGATCGTCGCCAGACCCGGTGCCTCCGGCTTCGATGTCCTCGAGCGGTACACCGTGGCCGACAGCGCCACCTATGGTCAGCCGGCCATCGTCGGCAACCGCCTCTATGTGAAGGACAACGACGGCCTGACCGTCTGGTCCTTCTAGCATCGCCATCCTCCCAGGAGCTTCGGAGTTCATGACAGCACGGTCCCGTGGTCTGACGTTCGGCAGTGTCACCTTCGGCGTGATGCTGGTTGCCGCCGCGTGCGGCGGATCGCAGCCTGAGCAGGCGGCGCCTGCGGCGCCGGCGGCCGCGTCCGCCCCGGTCGTGGTCGACAAGAACGCGTACCCGGTGTTTCCGGATGCCGACGCGGGCGCCGACCCCGCGGTCCCCGCAGAGCAGGGCGGGAAGGGGTTCACAGGCGACGGGTGGCAGACCAACACCACCTACGAGCTGGTCGGCGATCCGCGCGCGGTGAAGGGCGGCACGTTCCGAGAGTTCGTCCTCGACTTTCCCGGGACGTTGCGCGTGGAAGGCCCGGAGTCCAACACCGCGCTGAACTACATGATCGGGCCGATGGTCTACGAGCCCCTGCTGACCGTGCACCCGACGACCCTCGACTTCATGCCGGTCCTGGCGACGCACTGGCAGATCTCCGAGGACAAGCTGACCTACCGCTACCGGATCAACCCGAACGCCCGCTGGGCGGACGGCCAGCCGATCGTGGCCGAGGACGTCGTGGCGTCGTGGCTGTTCAAGATGGACAAGGGACTCCAGGACCCGTCGAACGAGATGACGTTCGGCAAGTTCGAGAAGCCGGTCGCCGAGAGCAAGTACATCGTCAGCGTCAGGAGCAAGCAGCTCAACTGGCGCAACTTCCTCTATTTTTCCGGCATGCCCATCATGCCCGCGCATGTGCTGAAGGGCGTGACCGGCGCGCAGTACATCAAGGACTACAACTTCAAGATGATCCCGGGCAGCGGCCCCTACGTCGTGGAAGGTGCCGACGTCATCAAGGGCAAGAGCGTCACCATCCGCCGTCGCAAGACGGGATACTGGGCAGAGAACCACCGCCGGAACGTCGGCGTGAACAACTTCGACGAAATCCGCGAGATCGTGGTGCGCGACCAGAAGCTGGCCTTCGAGATGTTCAAGAAGGGCGACCTCGATACCTACTTCGTGAACATCTCCAGGGAGTGGGTCGAGGAGATGAACTTCGACAAGGTCCAGCGCGGTCTGGTTCAGAAGGTCAAGGTGTTCAACGACCAGCCGGCGGGGTTCTCCGGGCTCGCGTTCAATACCCGGCGTCCGCCGTTTGACGACGTCCGTGTCCGGATGGCGCTGGCCCATTTGATGAACCGGCCGCTTCTCATCGAGAAGATCTTCTTCAACGAGTACGTGCCCCTCAACTCGTACCACGCCGGTGGCATCTACGAGAATCCGGGAAACCCGAAGATGGAATACGACCCGAAGAAGGCACTGGACCTGCTTGGTCAGGCCGGCTTCACGTCCCGCGACGCCCAGGGCCGCCTGGTGCGGGGCGGCGTGCCGCTGACGGTGGAGATCATCTACGCGAGCAAGGCGACGGAGCCCTTCCTGACGATCTATCAGGAGGACCTTCGCAAGGCCGGCGTCACCGTCAACCTGCGCCTCATCACGGGTGAGACGCTGTTCAAGCTCGTCATGGACCGCGAGTACAGCGTGGCCAGCATGGCGTGGGGGGCGCTCCTGTTTCCGAACCCGGAGACGTCGTTTCATTCGCGCCTCGCCGACGTCAAGAGCAACAACAACATTACCGGCATGAAGAACCCGAAGATCGACGCGCTGCTGGCGAAGTACGACGTGGAGTTTGACCCGGCAAAGCGCGTGGCGCTGATCAAGGAAGTGGACGGCCTGCTGGCGGCCGAGCATCACTACGCCCTCGAGTGGGATGCGCCGTTCATCCGCCTTGCGCACTGGAACAAGTTCGGGTTTCCGGCAGGGGTCCTGACGCGGATCGGCGATCAGCGCGATATCACGTCCCTGTGGTGGGTGGACCCGCAGAAGCAGCAGGCCCTGACGCAGGCGATGGGCAGCGGGACGGCCACGCTGCCGGTCGGGCCCGTGGAGGTGCGCTACTGGCAGGAGTACGGCAAGCAGCACCCGATGGGCGCCAATACGAACTGATGACCCACGCTCCGGCATTCCGGGTATGACCGCGTATTTCGTCCGGCGATTTCTTCTGATCATCCCGACATTCCTCGGGATCACGCTTGCCGTCTTTGCCGTGATGCACTTCGTGCCCGGGGGGCCGGTGGAGCGCCAGATCATGCGCCTCCAGATGGCGGCCATGACAGAGGGTGGCGGCGACGGTGGTGGCGCCGCGACCATGGCGGGTTCCCGTGGCGCCAGCGCCCTTCCGGAGGAGGCCGTCGAGGAGATTAAGCGGTACTACGGTTTCGACAAGCCCCTGCACATCCGCTACGCCCGGTGGCTCTGGAACGTGCTGCACCTCGACCTGGGGCAGTCGTACGTCTATCAGGACCCTGTGTGGGACGTGATCAAGTCGCGCTTTCCGGTCTCGATCTTCCTGGGCCTGACCGGGTTTCTGCTGAGCTACCTGGTGTGCGTGCCCCTCGGCGTCATGAAGGCGGTCCGGCACGGCTCGAAGTTCGACGTGATCAGCAGTGCGCTCGTGTTCCTCGGCTACTCGGTGCCCGGGTGGGCGCTCGGGACGGCGTTGCTGGTGCTCTTCGGCGGTGGCAGCTTCTGGGAGGTCTTTCCGCTCGGCGGGTTCCGTCCTGACAACTGGGAGTACCTGAGCCCGTGGGGCAAGGTCACCGGTCAGTTCCGGCACATGTTCCTGCCCGTGCTGGCCTACATGGTGGGCTCCTTTGCCACGCAGACCATCCTGACGAAGAACTCCCTGATGGAGAGTCTCGGCCAGGACTATGTCCGCACGGCGTTTGCCAAGGGCCTCAGCGAGCGCCGCGTCATCTTCGTACACGCGCTCAGGAATTCGCTGATTCCCATCGTGACCGGGCTGGGGCACGTATTCAGCCTGGTGCTGGCCGGCTCGTTCCTGATCGAGCGCGTCTTCAACATCGACGGCATGGGCTATCTGGGCTACACCGCGCTGCTGCAGCGTGACTACCCCGTGGCGCTCGGAATCCTGGTGATCGGCTCCATGCTCATGCTCATCGGGAACATCCTCTCGGACGCCCTCTACGCGGTGGTCGATCCGCGCATCCGGTTCAAATGAAGGCCCAGCGATCGGAATCGATCTTCCAGCGGCGTCTCAGGAAATTCCGGCGGCTCAAGCGCGGGTACTACTCGTTCCTGTTCATTCTGGGCCTGTACCTGGTGTCGTTCGCGCTGCCGGTGCTCGCCAACAACACTCCGCTCCTCGTGAAGTACCACGGCCACTACTACGCGCCGCTGACGACGTTCTATCCGGCCTCCGCCTTCGGTCAGAACGCGATCGGCGAGCCCGACTACCGCGCGCTCAAGGAGGAGTTCCGGCGGGCGGGGCAGGGTGACTGGGTGCTGATGCCCATCTATCCCTTCGGTCCCAACGAAGCCCTGCTCGATCAGGCCGGCTCGCCGCCGCACGCGCCCACCTCTCGGCACTTCTTTGGCACCGATGACCGCGGGCGTGACGTGCTGGTGCGTCTGGCCTACGGGTTCAACATCTCGATGACGTTCGCGTTGCTGGTCGCGGTGCTCGGCCTCGGCGCAGGCGTGACGGCCGGCGCTGTGCTGGGATATTTCGGTGGGCGGATCGACATGATCGGTCAGCGCGCCATCGAAGTCTGGTCGTCGCTGCCGTTCCTCTACACCATCATCATCATCAGCTCGATTGTCGTGCCGGTCTACGTGCAGGGCTACGGCCCGCTGTTTCAGCCCTCGTTCTGGCTGCTCGTTGCCATCCTCTCGGCGTTCGACTGGATGGGGATGACGTACTACATCCGCGGAGAGTTCTATCGCGAGAAGGCGAAGGACTACGTGGGTGCCGCCATCGTGACCGGCGTGTCCCGCACCGCCGTGATGTTCCGGCACATCCTGCCGAATGCGCTGACTCCCGTCGTGTCGTTCGCCCCGTTCACGATCGTCGGGAACATCGGGTCGCTGGTCGCGCTGGATTTCCTCGGCTTCGGCCTGCCGGCGCCGACGCCGAGCTGGGGTGAGCTTATCGGGCAGGGGATGGCCAACCTGACGAAGTGGTGGCTCGTGTTCTTTCCGCTCGGAGCGCTCTTCATCACGCTGCTGCTGGTTGTCTTCATCGGCGAGGCCATCCGCGAGGCGTTCGACCCGAAGGAGTACTCGCGCCTCCGGTAGGCGCGACCACGATCATGGCCGACTCCTCGCTGCTCCTCGAGATCCGGAATCTCCGGACGCACTTCTTCACCGAATCCGGTGTGGCGAAGGCCGTCGACGGCGTGGACCTGGAGATCCGCCGTGGCGAGGTGCTCGGCCTGGTGGGGGAGAGCGGGTCCGGTAAGAGCGTCACGGCGCTGAGCGTGCTGCGGCTGATTCCCGACCCGCCGGGCCGCATCGTCTCGGGCGAGATCCTCTTCAACGGCCGGAATCTGCTGGCCCTGCCCATCGAGGAGATGCGGAAGGTCCGTGGCCGGGAGATCAGCATGGTGTTCCAGGAACCCATGACGTCCCTCAATCCGGTCTTCACGATCGGCATGCAGGTGACGGAAGTGATCCTGGCCCACGATCGCTGTACGCGTGAGGAAGCCGACCGGCGCGCCGTGGCCCTGCTCACCGAGGTCGGCATTCCAGACGCCGCGGCGCGGCTGAGCCAGTATCCGCATCACCTGTCCGGCGGCATGCGGCAGCGCGTCATGATCGCCATGGCGCTGGCCAACGACCCGGCGCTGCTGATTGCCGACGAACCGACGACCGCGCTGGACGTCACCATCCAGGCGCAGATTCTCGACCTGATGCGCGCCGTGAAGCAGCGGCGGGAGGGCGCTGCCATCCTGCTCATCACGCACAACCTGGCCGTCGTGGCCGAGATGTGCGACCGCGTGGCCGTGATGTACGGCGGCAAGGTGCAGGAGGTGGCGCCGGTCCGGGAGCTGTTCCGGAACCCGATGCACCCCTACACCCGAGGCCTGATGGCCAGCATCCCTCGCGTCAGCGGCGCCAAGGCCGACCGGCTGCAGGCGATTCCCGGCAGCGTGCCCGACATCATGCATCTCCCGGTGGGCTGCAAGTTCGAGACGCGGTGCGGCGACCGCTTCGCGCCGTGTGCCACGACGGAGCCGGCGCTCGTCGAGCGCGCGCCCGGCCACTGGGTGCGCTGCCATCTGCACGATCCCGCGTACGCGGTGGTGAGCCGTGGCTGAGGCGATCCTCGAGATTCGTGATCTGACGGTGAAGTTTCCCGTCTTCGGCGGCGTGTTCCTGCGCCGCCAGGGAGAGGTGCGGGCGGTCGATGGCGTGTCGCTGACGCTCAACCGCGGCGAGACGCTCGGACTGGTCGGCGAGTCAGGCTGCGGCAAGAGCACGGTGGGCCGGGCCGTCGTCAACATCCTGAAGGCCATGAGCTACCGCGTGGAGGTCAGCGGACAGGTGCTCTATCACCACGAGGCAGGCGTCGTCGACCTTGCGGCGCTCGATCAGGCCGGCATGCGGCCGTACCGGTCCGACATCCAGATGGTGTTCCAGGATCCGTACTCGTCGCTCAATCCGCGCAAGACCGTGGATCAGATCGTCGAGGAACCGCTCCGCGTGCACACGCGCATGTCGAAGGGTGAGCGGGCGGACCGCGTACGCTGGCTGCTGGAGAAGGTGGGCCTGTCCCGGGACCACATGACGCGCTACCCGCACGAGTTCTCGGGCGGGCAGCGGCAGCGGATCGGCCTGGCGCGCGCGCTGGCGACCAATCCGAAGATTGTCATCGCCGACGAACCGGTCAGCGCGCTCGACGTCTCCGTGCAGGCGCAGGTGATCAACCTGATGCAGGACCTGCAGCAGGAGTTCGGGCTGACGTATCTGTTCATCGCGCACGACCTCTCCGTGGTGCGCCACATCTCGGACCGCATCGCCGTGATGTATCTGGGGCACATCGTCGAGGC
>CAYNUO010000019.1:10809-21475 GCA_964400405.1 uncultured Bifidobacteriaceae bacterium
GTCTCGGCGAGCGACTTGCCGGCCTTGACCTGCGCCGTCACCTGCGCCTGCAGGTCCTCGAGGTACTCGCGGTGCTTCCGCGCGTGGTCGCGTGTGGCCATCGGTCCGTGGCCGGGCGCGAGCGTGTCGAAGTCCATCTTCTCGATGGCCTTGAGCGAGCTGATCCAGCCGTTGATGTTGGCGTTGGGGAAGTCGCGGTAGGCGAGCGAGTCAATCGGCACGATGTCGACGGCGAAGAGCGTGCGCTCCTTCGGGAACCGCATGACGATCATGCCGTCGGCGTGGTTCGGCCCGAGGTAGGTGAGCTCCACGCTGCTGCCGCCGAGCGTCACGGTCTTCGTGTCCCTGAAAGTCTCGGTCGGCGCCGGCGTCGGGACCTGATCGTCGGCGAGCATCTTCTTCGTGATGTCGTGGCCAACGAACGTGGCCGTGTCGGCGAACACCTCGCCGCCCGAATCGTGGTCCGCGTGGCCGTGGCTGTAGATGACGTACTTCACCGGCACCTTGAACCGCGTCGCGATCTCGGCCTTGAGCCAGCCGGCGGCGTCCTTGTCGATCGGGTCGGTGGCGATGACGCCCGCAGGCGTGACCAGGAACACGGAGTAGTGGCCGTTGTTCCGGAAGCGATAGAGGTCGCCGGTGATCTTCGTGATCTCGCGGGTGGCGCTCTGGGCCAGGCCGATCGCCGGGAGGGCAAGGCTCAGGGCCAGGGCGGAAGCAACGGATGTGATGCGCATGCGGGCATCCTACGGGCTGCCCCGTGGATGGTCAATGATCGGGGCATGGCATCCGAGACGCCGCTGCCGCAGTACGGCGGCCTGTGCATGACGTGCCGCTACGCCGCGGCGGTGCCGAGCTCGCGCGGCAGCGTGTTCCTGCAGTGCCGGCTGGCCCTGGAAGACCCGGCATTCCGGCGGTTTCCGCCGCAGCCGGTGCTGCGGTGCGCGGGGTTCACGCCGGCGCCGCCGTCGTCAGCCGAGGGAGGCGAGGGGAAACGGTAGGCGGGGACGTGCTACGGGCGGGCCCTGGCGGCCAGCAGGGCCGAGGCGCGTTGCGCGGCCTCACGGACGAGCACGCCGAACTTCGGATGGCTCGGCTCGAGGTCCGGCGCCAGCCCGTGCCGGTGCAGCTCCTCGGACGTCGTGGGGCCGATCGACGCCACCACCGTCCGACGGAGCGCCGTCAGCACCGCACTTTCCTGGTTCGTTCGCGCCGCGATGTGCAGCAGATGCACGAGCTGCGTCGCCGTCGTGAACATGCTGACGTCGATCAGGCCGGCGCACAGGGCCGTCACCGCCTGATCCAGCGGTGCCGTGTCATCGGGCAGGGCCCAGCGGTACACGGGAACCAGCGTGACCTCGGCGCCGCGCGCCCGCAGCCCTTCGACCAGCTCAGGATTGGTCACGCCGTACTCCTGCACGGCGACGCGGGCACCCTGGAGCGTCTGCCCGGCCGCATGCGCGTCGAGTGTCGCGAGCAGCTCCCGCCACGTGTTCGGCTCCGGGGCGACCACCCACGGCGTCAGCCCGAGCGCCCGGACCACGGCGAGCGGCTTCGGGCCTCGCAGCGCGAGTCGCGTGCGGCCCAGCGCGGCGATGACCGGTTCGATCGGCTGGTTCGCGCGGATAACATCCAGCAGGGCCGTCGTGCCGACGCCGGTCAGCAGGACGACGACGTCGAAGGCGCCGCGCAGCACGGCGTCCGCGAAGGCGAGTGCCGCGGGGTTGTCGCCGATCGGGACTTCGCGCATGGACGGCGCAACAGTCGGCACGCCGCCATAGGTCGTGATGAGCGACGCCATCTCCGTGGCGCGCCGGCTCTCGAGGGACAGCACGCGGAGCCCATTGAACGAGATCGCCTCAGCCATTGCTCTAGGCTAGCAGCGCTGCGAGGGCCGCGAGCGTGACCCCGCCGCCGACGAGCTGGAGCACCAGCGCGGACCGCTCACGGAGCGACAGTGCGCCCAGCAGCGCGAAGGCGCCCGCAGCCGCGAGCACGCGCCAGTAGAGTTCCTCCATCTTCGGCTCCGGTGGGAGCGTGACGACCCGGCGCCGCGCCAGGTCGATGATGTGGTTGGCGACGCTGATGTCGGTGTCGCGGTCCAGCTCGAGGTACTCACCGCCGCTGGCGGTGGCGATCTGCTTCAGCGAGCCGCGATCGAGCGCCGAGTAGACCGGCGCGGGTGGCGGCACGTTCGCCAGCGTGCCGGGGGGATCGGCCCGGATCGGTTCAGGGATGCGGCCTCCGGCGAGCGTACCGACGCCGATCGTCACCACCGGCACGTTCCGATCGCGCGCCAGCTTCAGCGACTTCTCGACTTCGCCGCTCCAGCTCTGCCCGTCGGAAATCATGACGAACAGCGGCGCGTTCCTCGACTTCCCGCGGACTTCCTGGTCCTTTTCGAGCACGCGCAGGCCCCAGAAGATCCCGAGCTCGCTGTTGGTGTCCCAGCTGGTGTCATCCTCGAGCGGGAAGGGCGACTTCTCCTGCAGGTTGTCCAGGAAGAAGAAGAACGTATTCGGGTCCTTGGTGAGCCGGACCTGAGGCGCGGCGATCCGGGCGAAGAGCGTGAGCGCGATGCGGTCGTCGTCCCACCGCAGCGAATCGCCGAGTGTCCGCAGAAAGCGGACCGAGCGCTTCCACCGGTCGCCGGGCACGTCCTTGGTGTGCATCGACGCGGACCCGTCCAGCAGAATCACGAGGTCGACGCCGCCCGTCCGCACCGCCGAGATCACCACGCCCGGCCTGGCCGTCGCCACGATGAGCAGCGCCGTCGCGACGATCAGGCCGAGCGAGAACAGCGTCTCGCCGAAGAAGGGGAGCCGCTGCCGGACGGGCACGCGCCGGGCCGTGGCCAGGCGTACGGCATCGGCGTGCCGGGTCAGCAGACGCCGCACCCACACGGCGAGCAGCGCAGCCGGTACGAGCAGCAGCCACAGCCACTGCGGATCGGCGAACTGGAGCTCGTCCATCGCCGATGGGTTCAGCCCTTCCGCTGGCGCGGGCCGCTGGTGCCGGCCTTGAGCAGCTCGCCGCGCTCGTCGGGCTTGAGCGGCACGATCACGTTGAACTGGTCTGGTGGCGTGTTGGACGGCGGGTCACCCTTCTCGCCGTGGACGGAGGGCGGCGCGGGCTCGCTGCCGGCCCCGTCCTTGGGCGCTTCGCCGGGCTTCATCCGCGCGAGGACGTTCCGGAGGCGCACGACGTACTCGTAGTTGTAGGCGGCGTCGATGTGTCCGGGGCTCTTCTTGAGGAGCGTCGTGTAGATGCGCAGCACGGGGTCGAGGTCCTGTGCGCCCTGCTGGCCGAAGTGCTTGCCCCTGACAGTCCTGAAGGCGGCGTTGCCGGCAATGAAGACGAAGTCCGCGCTGACCGAGTCCGGCGCCAGGTCCGCCTCGGCCGTCGGCACGGCGGCGTAGTCGCCGCGCCAGTAGGAGACCATGGCGCGCTCCTGCCGGACGTCGGCCACGAGCTGCGGGCCGATGAACGGCAGCTGCCCGGCGAGCGACAGCGCGCCTTCGACGGCGCCGTACTCCCGATCCGCGCCGTCAGGGTCGAGCGTCGCGAGCGCGCTCTCGGCGGCCGCCAGGCGCGTCTCCACGCGGGATGCCTGCCGCACGGCGAGCGCGGCGGCCGCGAGGAGCAGGGCGATGACCAGTTGTCCAGCGAACGTCTTCATGCGCGATGCCTCAGGGGAAGGTGCGGAACCACGGAACGGTCAGCTTGAGCAGGAGCGCCAGGGCCCAGCACGCCGCCGCGGCCAGCGCGAACGGCGCGAAGCGCGGCTTCTGCGTGACGTACTGCTTCACGTCGATGCGGCCGGTGGAGGCGCGGTCGACGTCACGGATGGCCTGCAGGATCGTGGATTCATTGGCGGCGGCGTAGAAGCGGCCACCGGTCTTCTCGACAGCCGCCTTCCAGACGGCGTCCGGGATGATCGAGCCGAGGCCCTTGTCGTGGTTCACGCGGACCATGTAAACGGGAATCTTCGCCGCGATGGCCTCGTTGACCACGTCGGCCGTGGACTTGCCCTGCGTGATGACGCCGGCATCTTCGCCGTCGCTGAACAGCAGCAGGATGTTGCCCGACGCATCGAGGAAGTCGAACGCCTTGAACAGACGTGTGCCCTGTTCCACGGCGCGCGTGATGATCGTGCCCTGGTCGGGGAAGCGCAGGAACTCGCCGAAGTCGCCGATGAGCGACAGGCTCAGCAGGATGTTGTCGTAGTCGTTGGTGAACGGCGTGACGACGTAGGCCTGATCGCCGAACTCCACGAGCGCGATGAGGTCGCGGTACTTGCCCTCCATGCGCAGGCGGATGAAGCGCTCGGCCGCGGCGACGGTGGTGAAGAATGCCGCCTCGGACCCTCCCGGCCTGGTGGCCTCCGAAGCTTTCCGCAGCGTCGGCGCCTCGAACCAGCGCACCATGCTCGTCGAGGCGTCGATCATCAGGCAGATGCGCCGGCCCGGAAACGACATCCGCTTCTGCGTGAGCGCGGTGTACGGGTCCGCCAGCGCGATCAGGAACAGCGGCACGCCGGCCAGCACGAGCAGCAGCGGCGTGTGACGGACGAACGCCAGCGGCGACCGCCCGAATCCGCCGAGCACGGCCGGCAGCGCGACCCGGCTCTGCCGGTTGCGCTGGCCGAGCGCGAGCCGGACCAGCAGCACGATGGCGACGGCCGAGACGAACCCGACGAGCGCCAGCCAGGCCGTGCCCCGGCTCCAGAAGTGGAGGTCTGCCAGCCGGGTGCCGCGCCAGTCCGCGAACTGGGTACCTGCGAACGCGAGGAAGGCTGTTACCGGGCCCACACCCGTGACCTCAGGCCGGTGGCGGCGTCCCTGAGCGCGGCCAGGCGCAGGGCCAGCCACCCGTGCGAGCGGCGCAGGCTGGCCACGGCCCGCTGTCCGGCGTCGAGGGCGTCATCCAGGTCGAGCCGGGCCGGCGTCTCGCGGCCGTAGAGCGCGGCTTCGAGCGCGGAGAGGGCCTGGTGGAGGTCCGTGATCGGTCCGGACACGCCGCCGCCCGCCTCGCGTCGTGCCATTTCGCGGGCAAGATGGCCGGCGGTCGCCGAACCGGTGACGATGGCGGCGCGGCCCGGCCGCAGCAGACTCCGGACCAGGAACTGGCCGGGGAGCCGTTCGGTACCGCCGACCCACGGGGCCTGCGCGGCCCTGCCGAGGGTTTCGTAGGCGCCCGCCACCCGCAGGGCCTGCAGCAGACGCACCGCCAGGTCGGGTGTCCAGCCGCCCTGGCGCGCGCGTGCGACACCGGCCACCTCGTGCGCCACCGCGGCGAGAATCGCGGCGTCGGACACCTGGGCGTCCGCGGCCGCGGTCGTGCCGCGCCGGCGTTGCATCGCCCGCACCACGGCCCAGATGGCGACGATGCCGGCCAGCACGAAGAGAATCGTGGCCAGCAGGCTCAGCAGGTTCGCACGGAAGCGGCGCGCGTCGATGCCCACGAACGAGTCGGGGGCGCGCTCGCGGATGTCGCTCGCCAGCGTCGGCACCAGCGTGACGATCCGGATCTGCTGCGAGGGCAGGATGTAGGTCCTGTCCCGCGTCTCGATGGCGGCGGCGCCGGCCTCGGCGCGGCTCTGCACGCGGTAGGCGAGCGAGAGCGCCGGCAGCGCGACGTCGCGCCCGAACTCCTCGCCGATGTAGCGGACGTCGTACTCGTACTGGAAGAAGCGCCGCGACGTGGTGCGCAGGTCGGGCGCCTGACGTCCGCCCGTGACCTCGAACGGCTGAAGCTGCAGCACGGTCGGGTCGAGACGCGACTGATCGGGCACGACGGTCGTCGACGCCGTCTCGAGCACCGCGCAGGTCAGGACGACGGTGAACGGCTCGCCGACACGGACCGCCGATGCGCCCGTGCGCCACCAGCACTCGATCGGGGGGACGGCTGTCGCGGGGCTGGCGCCCTGCGCCACGGCTGCCGCGGCGGTGCCGCAGACCAGCAGGAGAACGGATGAGGCTCGTGTGAGGATCGACACTAGATCACCTTGCGGAGCCGTCGCTCCGTGACGAATTCCGCGAGCGCCAGGTCTGTTGCCGCCGCGTCGACGCTGATCCGGACCACGTCGAGGTCCGCCTTCCGCGCCATGTCCGCCACCTGGTCCTGCCATACCCGCACGCGGGAGGCCATCTGGGCGAGCGTGTCGCTCGACACCAGGCGCGACCGGCCCGTCTCCACGTCGAACACATCCACCCACCCCGCGGAGACCGGGGGCAGTTCGAAGGCAAAGGCGGCGTCGATCAGCACGATGAACGTGTCATGTGTCGAGGTCAGCAACGCCAGTTCGTGGATCACCGGCTCCGGGTCGGCAAACAGGAAGTCGGAGACGAATGGAATGAGCGCCGAACGGCGCATGAAGGAGCCGATCGTCGTGCTCAGGCTGCCCGTGCTGCGGAGGTCCTGCAGATTCCGCTGGTGCTCGTAGGCGTCCAGGCAGTGGATCACGTGGGCCCGGCCGACGCGTGGACGGATGGCCTGGAGCTGCTCGACGCTCCCGTCGAAGGTCAGCACGCCGAACTGGTCCTGGAAGAAGACGGCCGAGAGCCCGATCGTCGCGATGGCGCGCGCGATCGCCGCCGCAATCGGCACGCCGTTGATTCCGCACAGCGTGGACGGAGACCGGTCGGCCACGACCACCACGCTGGCGGTGCTCGGCTGTTCGAACTCGCGCACGACCATCGGCGAGAAGTTGGTCAGCGACGACTGTGCCCAGTCGATCTGCGACGGCCGGTCGCCCGCCTGCCAGTCACGGAGGCCGACGAAGTCGAAGCCGGAGCCGTGCGCGAGGGCGCGATGGTCGCCGATGGTGACCTCACGCATGCGCCGCAGGATCGTCAGCTCGATCTCGTTGATGTCGGACAGGCTGATGAGCGACGCCTCGTGGTGGTGCGGGTCCGCGCCGCGCTGGGAGACGGCGGCACCGAAGAGGCCGGGGCTGCCGTGGTTCATGGCACGGCCACCCGTTCGATCACGTCCTTGATGACCGACTCGGTGGTCATGCCGTGGCTGGCGGCGTGCGGCCCCAGCCAGATGCGGTGGCTCAGGATGTAGACCGCGAGGTCCTGGATGTCCTCAGGGTAGACCTCGTCGCGGCCGTGCTGCAGCAGCGCCCACACCTTGGCGAGCCGGCCCCAGCAGATGATCGCGCGCGGGGAGGCGCCGAGGTCCACGCCGCGCTCGACCAGCTCGGACGGCGACCGGTGGTGCCAGTCGCTCTCGGGGTTGTAGGGCCGCGTCGCCGCGACCAGCCGCTGGATGTACACGCCGAGCCGCGGGTGCAGGAACACCTGCCGATTGATGGCGCCGCGCAGCTCGATGATGCGCTCCTTCGACAGCAGCTTGTTCAGCCGCACCTTCTTGAAGTCGAAGTCGACGAGGCGTGTTTCCTCTTCGGGGGACAGGTAGCCGATGTTCACCATGATGGCGAAGCGGTCCGTCGCGGCCTCGGAGAGCGGAAACGTGCCCTGCCCGAGTTCGACCGGGTTCATCGTCGCGATCGCGAAGCTGAACGCGGGCAGCGGGTAGGTGGTCTTGCCGACGGTGACGCTCCGGTCCTGCAGGCCTTCGAGAAATGCGCTCTGCGACTTGAGCGGCATCCGGTTGATCTCATCGAGCAGGATGACTTCGGCCGAGGCGAGGGGACCGAACTCCGTGACCAGCGCGCCGGTCGCGGGGTTGATCATCTGGAAGCCGACGACCTCCGTGGGCTGGAGGTCGGCGCGGCCCTGGATGCGCGCGAACTTCGCGTCGCTGATGGCGGCGAGGATGACGCCGAAGAACGTCTTGCCGACGCCCGGCACGCCACGCAGCAGGAGATTGCCGGCGTTGACCTGCCGTTGCTCATCCTTGTCGTAGGTGGTCGGAATCTCCGAGAGGAGAACGACGTTGGCGAGGGTCTTGGCTGTTTCGTAACCGACGAGCGCTTTGGCGCCTTCAGCGACGATAGCCTTGTGGAAATCGAGAGCTTCCTGGAGGTCGGCGTGCACGGCCCGCCAATGGTATAGCAGCGCCTCAGGGGCGCGACAGGCCTATTCGACGTTACTCCTCGACCGTGGGCTCGCTTTCGTCGTCCGCGATGGTGCCGTCGTCGTTGAGTTCCTCTTCCGTCAGAAACGGATGGGGCTGAGGCCCGAGCACGATGCCGGCGAGGTCCGGATCCTCACCGTCCGCGCGCGTTCTATCCGTCTTGCTGTCCTTGGACTCGGCTCGGCGTGCGGTCTTCATCTGACGTTTTTCAATCAGGGCCTTCTCGCGCGCGCGCTTGGCCTGTGTCGGTCGTGACCGGCTTGGCATGGCCTCCAGTGTAACACCGGCCCCAGCCCCTGGAGCGGCATACAATGCCTCGCGATGGTCGCCGCGCCCGTGGACTTTTCCCTGGAATCCCGTTATCGCGCGATCTCGCGGGCCGAGTGGGCCCAGCTCCGGCGTGCCACGCCGCTGCCGCTCTCCGAGCCGCAGCTGCGGCCGCTGGTGGGACTGGGCGAACGGATGTCGCTGGATGAGGTCGCGGACGTCTATCTGCCCCTGTCCCGGCTCCTGAATCTGTACGTCGGCGCGGCACGCCAGCGGCAGGAGGCGACCAGTCAGTTCCTGGGCACCTCATCCGCGCCGCCGCCGTTCGTGATCGGCATCGCGGGCAGTGTGGCGGTCGGCAAGAGCACGACGGCCCGCGTCCTCCGGGCGCTGATGGCGAGCTGGCCGAGCCATCCGACGGTCGACCTGGTGACCACCGACGGCTTTCTGCTGCCGCATGATGAGCTGGTGACGGCCGGCCTGCAGGACCGGAAGGGCTTTCCCGAAAGCTACGACGTCCGCGCGCTGCTGCGATTCCTGGCGGATGTAAAGGCGGGCGAGCCCGAAGCGAAGGCGCCGGTCTATTCCCACCTGCGGTACGACATCGTGCCGGGTGAGTACCAGGTGGTCCGGCGTCCCGACGTGGTGATCATCGAAGGCCTCAACGTGCTGCAGACCAGCCGCGTGGAAGCGGGGAAGGGGCTCTTCGTTTCGGACTTCTTCGATTTCTCAATCTACGTGGACGCCGACGACGCGGACATCGAGCAGTGGTACGTCGAGCGATTCCTCGCGCTGCGCGACACGGTGTTTCCGAATCCGGCGTCCTACTTCCATCGCTACTCGACGCTGTCCCGGGAGGGCGCCGTCGAGAAGGCGCACGAGATCTGGCGGCGCATCAACCTGGTGAACCTGCAGCAGAACGTGCTGCCCACGCGGGAGCGGGCGCAGCTGGTGCTCCAGAAGGGGCGCGACCACGCCGTGCGGCGCGTGCTGCTCCGCGCGACCTAGCGCGTCTTCGCGCGCGCGCCGAGCCAGTGCGCGAACATCCGGAACGCCTGGCCACGGTGCGCGACGGCGAGCTTCTCGTCGTCGTCCAGCTCCGCCGTGGTGCAGCCGAACTCAGGCAGCAGGAAGATCGGGTCGTAGCCGAAGCCATTTCGGCCGCTCGGAGCGTCGGCAATCTCGCCTTCGACGGCGCCGCGCGTCTCGAACACGATGCGGTCGCCTTCGGCGACGGCAAGCGCACAGACGAATCGCGCGGACCGCGGCCGGTCCGGATGCGCACGCAGCCCCGCGAGAATCGCGTCGAACCGCTGCGGGTACGTCGCGTCAGGGCCGAGGTATCGGGCGGAGTGCACGCCGGGCGCGCCGTCCAGCGCGTCCACGACAAGCCCGGAGTCTTCCGCGACGGTCAGCAGCCCGGAGCCCCGCGCGTAGGCCAGCGCCTTGATGCGGGCGTTCTCCTCGAAGGTCCGGCCGGTCTCGTCGGGCTCGGCCAGGTCGGGAAACGCGTCCAGGCTCTGGATGTCGCAGGGAACGCCGTGCAGCAGCCGCCGGATCTCACGCAGCTTGCCCTGGTTCGTCGTGCCCACCAGGAGCCGGACCGTACGCGTCACTTCTGCAGCAGGGGACCGACGAGGCTCTTCTGGATGGCGATCAGTTGTCGGATGCCGCCGTCGGCAAGGTCGAGCAACTGGTTCAGCGACTCGCGCCCGAACGGCAGCGCCTCCGCCGTGCCCTGCACTTCGACATAGAGCCCGGCGCCCGTCTTGACCAGGTTCATGTCCACTTCGGCGGCCGAGTCTTCCGTGTAGGCGAGGTCCAGCATCGGCGTGCCGTCGACGATGCCGACCGACGTGGCTGCGATGTAGTCCGTCACCGGCATCGTGCGGATCTGGTCCTTCTCCCGCAGCTTCTGCAGCGCCAGCACCATCGCGACGAACGCGCCCGTGATCGACGCCGTCCGCGTGCCGCCGTCGGCCTGGATGACGTCGCAGTCCAGCGTCAGCGTCCGCTCGCCCAGTTCCTCGGTCTTCGTGACCGCGCGAAGGGCGCGGCCGATCAGCCGCTGGATCTCCTGCGTGCGGCCGCCGACCTTGCCGGCCGACGCCTCACGCTGCGTGCGCGTCGTGGTCGCGCGCGGCAGCATCCCGTACTCGGCCGTGACCCAGCCCTTGCCGGAGTTCCTGCGGAACGGCGGGACGCGGTCCTCGATGCTCGCCGTGCAGATGACCTTGGTCTTGCCCGCTTCGACGAGCACGGATCCCTCCGCGTGCATCGTGAAGTTGGGAACGATTCGGGTGGGACGAAGCTGTTCGGGGAGACGGCCGTCGGCGCGCATGAGTCAGCCAGT
>CAYNUO010000019.1:21575-45722 GCA_964400405.1 uncultured Bifidobacteriaceae bacterium
GGGTGGGACGAAGCTGTTCGGGGAGACGGCCGTCGGCGCGCATGAGTCAGCCAGTGTAGCCCATCGACGCGTGCCCACCGGCTGTGCCGAGGCTAGGGCGTCTCGGGCACCGGCGCGGGCTCCAGCGCGTGGTCGCTGGCGGCCAGCGGCGACCGCAGGTCGAGATGGGCGGCCAGTGTCGCGGCTGGCTGGCCGTCGACGAGCAGGCGGACGGACGACGCGCCCGGGATGTTCGCGCGGATCGCGCTGACCAGTGCCAGCACGGCGAGCCGCTCGGCGGTGGTGCCGCCGCCGAGCCCGTCGGCAGGGAGCCCGGTGAGGTCGATGATGACGCCGCCGGCCGGCGTGACGAAGTAGGTGCGGAGCATCGTGCCGGGTGGCCAGAGTCCGACCGACGGCATCACGCCTCGCTCCAGCGCCGCTTCGACGACCAGGCGTCCGTGATCCACCGCGTTCGGGCTCACCGGGATCTCGCGCCGCACGGGTGCCAGCGTGTCGGCGTCCGGCGACGGGTCGAAGAGCGTGATGCCGACATGCGGCAGTGGCGGTCCGGCGGCCGGCCTGGCGGCCACTGCCGCCGGCGGTTCATCGGGCGCGGGACCGGACGCCCACCACACGCCAAGGCCCGCGAGGGCGGTGCCGACCACCACACCCGCCGCGGCCACGGCGACGCCGCCGCGTGTCATCGCGCCGCCTCCGGCTGCCGGGCGCGCGCCAGCGCCTCCGCGACGGCGTCGGCGACGGCCGTCTGGAACTCGGGGGTTTCTGCCAGTGCGGCCTGATCGGGGTTCGAGAGATAGGCCAGCTCCAGCAGCACCGCCGGCATGTCGAGGCTGGCGAGGAGCCGCAGCGGCACCCGTTGCAGCGGGGCTGGGCTTGCCGGTACCCGGGCCGCCAGCTCTGTGGCGAGGAGTGCCGCCAGTTGCTCGGACGCCGGTGCGTGACGGTCCTGCACGCGATCCCAACGAACCAGCGCGTCTGCCTGAGCCGTCCGGCCGCCGGGCTGCGGCAGGTGCGTGTAGACCTCCGCCCCTGCCGCCGCGGGCCTGGGCGAGCGGTTCAGGTGGAGGCTCAGGTAGACGTGGGCGTGGGACTGGTTGGCGCGGACCGCGCGCGCGTTCGCATCAAGGGTGATGTCCACCTCGCGCGTCAGCGCCACGCGTGCACCGTGCGCCGTGAGTCCCGCGGCCACGCGGCGGGCGATGGCCAGCGTCAGCGACGCTTCCGAACGATCGCCGACCCGGACGCCGGCGTCATCGCCGCCATGCCCGGGATCGAGCGCCACGACCAGGCCCGCGAGGGACGCGGACGACGCGGAGCCCGCCGGCGGCATGCCGGCCGGTGGAAGTGTCGAAGCGGGAGAAGCGTCGGGTGGGGGGAGGGGCGCCGGGGTCTGGCCGGCAAGGAGGGTGCTGGCCGCCACGAGCGCGGCGGCCAGCACCGGACGGTCAAGGGACATCAGCTACAGCTTAAGGCCCTCGGTCAACTCGATGAGCGTTCCCCAGGGGTCGCTGACGACAACGGTCGTGACGCCGGTCTCGGGGGACTTGCCGGCGGGCGTCACGATCTTGCCGCCCAGCCGCTGCAGCTTCTGCGCGAGCAGCGCCGCGCCACGCACCTCGAACCCGATCCGCGCAAGTGAACGGCCGGCCGTGCCCTCCACTTTGTCCGCCGCCAGCGTGAACATCAGCGCGCTGGGCTGCTTGCCGAGATCCAGACTCTGGAAGCCGAAACCGCGGTCGCCGGTCTTTGCGCCGAACGCCTTGCTGTACCAGTCCATCGTCTCGCTGAGGCTCGTGGGCGCGAAGTGGAGGTGCGCGAAGGAGACGGGCGCCGTCGCCTTCTTGTTTTCGACCAGGCGGAAGCTGACGCCGTCCGGCGTCTGCACGACCGCGCTGACGGTCTGCCGGTCCGGAATCGTCGCGATGTCCGCCAGCACGGTGTAGACCATGTTGGTTTCCTCGCGCGTCACCATCTTGGCCTTCGAGGCCCGCAGGCCATCCACGACCTTGGCCAGTTCCCTGACCTCGAGCCCGATCTGGCTGACGGTCGAGCCCTTCGAGCCACCGGCCGGGTCGCCCTTGTGCAGCAGCACGAACAGGCCGGGGAACTTGACCCCCTCGACGGAGCCGGCGGTGGCGGCCGAGCCGCTCAGGCCGTCCACCAGCAGCTTCTTCGTGGCGGCGACGTCCTTGACGGTGAGATGGACGTGGGTGAAGACGACGGGGCTGGCCGCCGCGACGGCTGGCTTCGGGGCGGCGGCTGGTGCGGGAGCAGGTGTGGCCGGTGTCTGGGCCTGCGCGACGGCGGGGCCGAGCGCGGCGAGCGACAGTACGGACACCAGGGCGGTCACATTCACGATCGACATGGATCCTCCAGGAACACGTTTGATCGATTGTACCGATCAGGCCGACGCAGGGAAGTAGGTTCGGAGGGTCTCCGCCCTCGGCGCGGAACCGGGTGTCAGCTTCGACACGATGACCATCAGCATGGCTGAGGTGAGCGTCATCGGCACGACGGGAAGCATCCCGAACACCAGCGTGCCCTGCACGACACGTGTGACGACGGCCTGGCCGCCGAGTTCCAGCACCGTGACGGCCTGTCCCGGTGGCGGCGCCGGGATGTTCTGCTGCACGACGGCGACAGCCATCACGGCGGCGGCCGTCCAGAGGGTCGACGCCAGGGCACCCCACCGGGTGCTGCCACGCCAGAACAGCGCCGCGACGAGCAGCGGGAACAGCGACGCGTAACCGGCGAACGCGTACTGCGTCGCGATGTCGAAGATGGACTGCGGAGTGTTCAGCGCGATCGCGTAGCCGACCAGCGTGATGAGGATGATGAAGATGCGGCCCGTCTGCACCTGCACCTGTCCGCCGAAGCGGGCCGTGCCTCCGTAGAAGGTGAAGATGTCCTCGGTGAACATCGTCGAGAGCGCCAGGATCTGCGAATCGCTGGCCATCACCGCGGCCATCACGGCCGCGCCGAGCAGCGCCGCCAGCCAGAGCGGCGCGTAGCCCTCCACGAGGCGCAGGATCACGTCGTCGCCGCCTGCCTGCGCCCTGAGCGCGCCCTGTTCCGCAGCCGGCAGCGCCGGTCCTCCCGCGGCCAGCGCGGCCCGTGCCTCGAGCTTGGCCTGGATGGCCGGGACGTCGGTGGCCCGGTTGGCGACGACGCCGAGGAAGACGGACGGCAGCCAGATCAGCAGCATGCAGATCGGGTAGAGCACGATGGTCTTCTTGAAGTGGCCGAGCTTCTTCGCCGTCATGCAGAAGATGCCGATGTGCGGGAACGTGAGCGACGACAGCGGAATGAACGAGTAGCTGAAGAAGTAGAGCGGCGAGACGCGCTCGCGTGTGAGAAGCGCCCCGCCGGCCGGTGAGTCAGCCAGCGCCTCGATGGCCGGGCCGAACCCGCCCATGCCGCGCGCGATCACGGTGAGCGCCACGGCGCCGAACATCAGGAAGAGCGTGGTCTGGAACGCATTGACCCACGCGGTACCGCGCATGCCGCCGAAGAACACGTACCCCATGACGACCAGCGAGACGATGGCGCCGCCCAGCCAGAAGGGCACGGCGCCGCCGCTGACCGTCCGCAGGGTCGTCCCGCCGCCCATGACGGCGATGATGATGTAGGGCACGAGCAGGACCGCCTGCACGAGGAAGATGACCGTGCCGATGTGGCCGCACTCCCAGCGGTCGCGGAAGAGCTGCACCGGCGTGATGAACCCCTTGCGCCGGCCGAGCGCCCACAGGCGCGTGCCGATGACGAACAGGCCGAACGGGATGACCAGCGCCGAGGCGGACGCCATCAGCCCGAAGGTCACGATGCCGTTGTTGAACGCGTGGCCCGAGGCGCCGAGGATCGAGAACGCGGTCATGTTCGTGCCGACCAGCGACAGCAGGAAGACCGCCGGGCCGAGCGCGCGCCCGGCGACGAAATATCCCTCCGCGCCGCCGGCGTCGCTCCGGTTCGCCACGCCGATGACGAGCACCAGCAGCAGATACGCGAAGATGACGGCGGCCGGAATCACTCGCCGTCCTCCAGGTGGTGCGGCCACTGTGTGCGCACCAGCCAGGCGAGCACACCCGCGATGGCCAGCGTGTAGGCGGCGTGGTACGCGAGGCCGGCCGGCAGAAAGCCGAAGACGAGCGGTCGCGCGGTGCGCCAGAACCAGATGTCCTGGTGGAGCAGATACAGCAGGAGCGCGGCCCAGAGCGTGGGTGCCATCGGCCGGGATTGGACCATAGCCCACCGCGATCGGCAACGGCGATCCCGCGAGGCCGCCGCTATACTTGGCCCCTATGTCCGCTGCGCAGACGCCCGGTCAGCCCGCGACCGAGGCCCGGATCACCGCCGCCAGGGCGGCACTCGACGCCCATGTCCGCGACACCATCCAGTGGCACTTCAGCCCCGAGACCGGTACGCCGTTCTGGCTCGACTTCGTCGCGAAGCAGGGCTGGGACCCCCGGACGGACGTGAAGACGTTCGCGGACCTGGCCCGCTTCGGCGAGTTCCAGGACGAGTGGCTGCGCGGCGGGCCCGTGCAGCGCTGGATTCCAAAGGGGCTCGCGGGCCGTCCGGCCTACGTCTTCGAGACCGGCGGCACCACGGGGATTCCGAAGTCGCGCGTGGCCATCGAGGATTTCCGGACCGACTACGAGCTGTTCAGCGACACCCTTCCCGAGCAGTACTTCCCGAAGGGCGCCAACTGGCTGATGCTCGGCCCGTCGGGGCCGCGCCGGCTCCGGCTCTCCGTCGAGCACCTGGCGCAGTACCGCGGCGGCATCTGCTTCTGCGTGGACCTCGACCCGCGCTGGGTCATCAAGCTGATCAAGAAGGGCTGGACGGAGCACCTCGAGGCCTACAAGGACCACGTGATTGAGCAGGCCGTGACGATTCTGTCGGCCGGCCACGACATCAAGTGCATGTTCACGACGCCGAAGCTGCTCGAAGCGCTGGCGCTGCGTCTCGAGAAGGACGGATCCTCCATCGGCAAGGCCGGCATCACCGGCATCTTCGGCGGAGGGACCGAGTTCACGCCGCAGTGGAACCGGTTCGCTCACGAGGAACTGCTCGACGGCGCGTACCTGACGCCGACCTACGGCAATACGCTGATGGGGCTGGCCGCCAGCGGACCCACGGGTCCGTTCAACAACTACAAGATCACCTACTACGCACCGCAGCCGCGTGCGGTCGTGCAGGTCGTGGACTTCGATGACGCCAGCAAGGTCGTCGGCGTCGGCGAGACCGGACGCGTCAAGCTGACGACGCTGACGCGCGAATTCTTCGTGCCCGGTTTCCTCGAGCGCGACGAGGGCGAGCGCGAGGCCCCGATCGAGCAGTATCCGTGGGACGGCGTCAGCGGCGTGCGGCCGTACCGCGGGTTCGCGTCCAGCACCACCGTCGGCGTGTACTGATGCTGAACCTGCCGATTCTCCGCTGGGGGCAACCCTATACGTCGATGGACGTCGACGAGGTACGGCACTTCGCGACCGGCGAGGTGATCGCCCGGATCAGCCGCGCCAACGGCGGGATGATTCAGCGCGACGTCCGGAAGGCGCAGGCCGCGCGCGACGCGCTGCGGCGGATCCCGATCGACGATCTCATCGAAATGGTGAAGCGCGCCGGCGAGCTGTACATGACGGCGACGCTCCCGATGGGCGACGGCACCCAGACGCCCGACGAGTTCGTGGCGGCGCAGAGCGCATCCACCGGCATGCCCGAGGCGATGTGCCGCGCCAATATGAAGAAGAGCGCCTTCGTGCTGGCCGAGATGCGCGCCATCCTGACCGCGCTTACCCGGCGTCTCGATTTCGCGGTGCTGACGGACGGATGGGGGATGGAGCACGGTGTGCCGGTCAGCTACCAGGCGCAGACGCCCGCGCTCGGTCTCGTGCTCCCGTCCAATACCTCGGGCGTCCACACCCTCTGGCTGCCCGTCATTCCTCTGCAGATCGGGTTGATGCTCAAGCCGGGACCGCAGGAACCCTGGACGCCGTACCGCATCGCGGAGGCGTTCTTCCAGGCAGGCGTTCCGCGAGAGGCCATCTCCATCTATCCGGGCGGAGCGGATGTCGGCGCCGCGGTGCTCGACGCCTGCGGGCGGAATCTGATCTTCGGCGGCGAGGCGACCGTGGAGCGCTACAAGGGGAGCCCGCGGGTGCAGGCGCATGGCCCCGGCTTCTCGAAGGTCCTCCTGGGGGACGACCAGGTGGACCAGTGGGAACGGTACCTCGACGTCATGGTGGACAGCGTCTGTGCCAGCGGCGGACGTGGCTGCATCAATGCCTCCGGCATCTGGGCGAGCCGGCACACGCGCGAGATTGCCGACGCGCTGGCGCAACGTCTGGCGGCCATCCGGCCACTCCCGTTCGACCATCCAGACGCCGCGCTGGCGGCGCTCACGGTGCCGGGCGTGGCCGAGGCCGTCGACAAGGCCATCGACGCCGACCTCACTGCCCCTGGCGTGACCGATGTCACGGCCGCGTACCGGCAGGGGCCCCGCCGCGTGCAGGAGGGCCCGGCCAGTTACCTGCTGCCGACCGTCGTGCACTGCGACTCGCCCGACGCGGCGATCGCGAAGAAGGAGTACATGTTCCCCTTCGTCACGGTGGTCGCTTGTCCCGAGGCGAAGATGGTCGAGCGGATCGGCCCGACGCTGGTGTGCTCGGCGATCACGGGCGATCCGGCCTTCATCCGCCGGTTGACCGACGCCACCCATGTCGATCGGCTCAATATCGGTCCCGTCCGGACGGTGGCGCTCAACTGGCTCCAGCCGCACGAGGGGAACCTGATCGACTTCCTGTTCCGGGCGCGCGCCTACCAGACGGCACCGCTCTGAGGCAGGTTTCCACGACGGAACGAGACGGCGCCGGGTCTGGAATCGGTTAGTATCGCTCCGCACGTTGTCCGGAAGTCGCTGCACGTCTGGTTCAAGGGGGAGATGGATCGCATGAAGAGAGCCGCATCGGCGGGCGTGATCGCGGTTGCGATGGCGCTGGTCATCGCCGCGTTTTCGGTGTTCGACAGGGAGGCATCCAGCCAGGGGACGTACCGCGCCCCGCGGACGCCCGACGGGAAGCCCGACATCCAGGGCATCTGGCGCGTCATGAACAGCGCCAACGTCAACATTCAGGATCACTCGGCCGGCTCGATGGGCCCCGCCGGACACGGCGTGGTGGTCGGCAACGAGCTCCCGTATCTGCCGGCGGCGCTCGAGAAGAAGAAGCAGAACGCCGCGAAGTGGAAGACGGACGACCCGTACGCCAAGTGCTTCCTGCCGGGCGTTCCACGCGCGACCTACATCGGTCTGCCGTTCCAGATCGTCCAGACTCCCGGATTCGTCGGCATCGCCTACGAGTACGTGCACGCCTCGCGGATGGTGTACACGAACGGGACGCCGCATCAGGCGGACGTGGAATGGTGGATGGGCGACTCGCGCGGGAAGTGGGAGGGCGAGACCCTCGTCGTCGACGTCACGAACATGAACGACCTGACGTGGTTCGACATGGCGGGCAACCACCACAGCAACGAGCTGCACGTCGTGGAGCGGTACACGCGGACCGGCCCCGACCACATGCAGTACGAGGCGACCATCGAGGACCCGAAGACGTTCTCGCGGCCCTGGAAGATGAGCATGTTGCTCTATCGCCAGAAGGAAGCCAACGCGCAGCTGTTCGACTACAACTGCTACGCGTTCGACCACAACGAAAAAGGCCTGTCGATCTCGCTGGCTCGCTAGCTGGAGGCTCCTGTGAAAACGCGAATCCTGACGCTCACGCTCCTCGCCGCGCTCGCGGTGGCCGCATCAGAGCTGGCACTGTCGCCGCTGGCGGCCCAGCAGAAGCCGGCCGCCAAGCCCGCTGCCGGGCCCTACGTGCCGGCCAAGCTCTCCGACGGCCAGCCCGACATCCAGGGCCACTGGGGAGACATCCTGGAGAATGCCGCCAGCCTGAACGTAGAGCGCGGCGACCTGCTGCATCCGAAGTACAACGCCATGAGCGGCCGGGAGTACCCCTTCCTGAAGATGTTCAAGGGGTTCCTCCTCGACCCGCCGGATGGTCTCCTGCCACACCAGCCTTGGGCACTCAAGCGGCGCGACGAGGCGATGAAGGAGTTCCTGGCGCCGTCGCCCGCGATGATGGACCCGCAGACCCGTGGCTGGCCGAACGGCATGCCCCGCGAGAACTACTACAGCAGCATCAACAACGGCCCGTTCCAGATCCTGCAGCCGCCGGGCATGGTGGTCTTCTTCTATGAGATCCACCACGAGTTCCGGATGGTGCCGCTGTCCACGCCCGGCAAGCCGGCGCCGCCGTGCCCGGGCAAGGACGTGCTTATGTGGGAGGGCTGCTCGCGCGGCCGGTGGGACGGGAACACCCTGGTCATCGAGGTCACCAACAGCAATGACTCCACCCGGTTCGACGTGATGGGCAACTTCCACACGAGCGACATGAAGGTGACCGAGCGGTGGACGATCCTCGACAAGGATTCAATCGACTACAAGGCGACGATCGACGACCCGAAGGTCTACACGAAGCCCTGGACGCTGGGCGTGAAGATGATTCGCGCCGGCAAAGGGACGGAGATCTTCGAGTATGCCGGCGTGGAAGGTGACGTGGCCGCGACGGTGACCGCGCCAGCCATCCTCAAGGCCACCGAAGGCAAGAAGTAAGTCGAGGCGGGCCTGGGCGCTCCGATGGGCGCTCAGGCCTCCCGTTCCGTGGCCTGCCGGATCGCCTCGCAGATCCGGTGCGCCGCCGTGCTGAGCGCGGGCGTCTGTGTCGCGTTCATCAGCAGCACGATGCCGAGGCCGGCATCCGGATAGATCCGTGTTTCAGAGGTAAAGCCCGGCCCGCCGCCCTCGTGGTTCCAGAAGGCGGCGCCGCCCGCGCGGCCGAGCTTCCAGCCGATTCCGACCCCCTCCGTCGAGGCAATACCCGCCGCTCCTTTCGCCTGTACCGTCAGCATCGTCCGCTTCGAGTCCGCCCGCAGGACGCCGTCTCCAGGCGTCAGCATCTCGACGGTCATCGGCAGGAAATCCGCAAGCGTGCCCACGAGCCCGCCGATCGCGGCCGTGTCGAGCGCGAACTCGTTGAGGCGGACCAGCGACCCGTCGCGGCCGGCCTCGATGCGCCGGGCCATCGACGGCAGCAGCAGCTTCAGCGCCCAGCGCGTGGGCTCGAACCGCGGGATGTAGCCCGTGGCGGCTCTGGCGCGCATGTCCGGCGTGTAGTCGAAGGCGGCCCGGCTGCCGAGCGGCGTCAGGATCTCGCGCGTGACGTAGTCCGTGTACGGCGTCCCGGAAACCACGGAGATCACCTCGCCGAGGATCGCGTAATTGACGTTGCGATAGGCGACCGTGCGTCCCGGCACCCGTCCGCCGGTGGTCCGGTAGCGGGCGAGCGCTGCGGCCGTGTCCGGCATCGGCTCGCCCGCAAAGTGCACGGCGAGCAGCGCCGAGACGGTTTCCGGCAACCCGGACGCATGGCTCGCCAGCTGACGGAGCGTGACCGGATGCGCGAGGCGCAGCGCCGGCAGGTAGCGGGTGACCGGCGCGTCGAGCTCGACGAGCCCGCGCTCGACGAGGCGCATGAGGGCCGCGGCCGTGTAGAGTTTCGTCCCCGAGAACAGGTGGAAGACCGTGTCTGCCGTTGCCGCCGTCGCCCGGCCGATGTCGGCCAGGCCGAATGTGGCGGTCTCCGTCGTGCCCCGGTGCCAGATCGCCAGCGCCGTTCCCGGGACCCCGGCGGTGTGCAGCGTGGCGGCGGCCGCCGCCTTGAGCTCAGGCGTGAGCACGGGCCAGTGCGGCGACGATGTCCTGCTCGATCTTCTCCGGCGTGGTCATCGGCGCGTAGCGGTGCAGCACCTCGCCATTTCGCCCGACGAGGAACTTCGTGAAGTTCCACTTGATCGCCTCGGTGCCGAGCGCACCCGGGCGTTCGGACTTGAGCAGGCGGTAGAGGGGGTGGGCGGCGGGGCCGTTTACGTCCGTCTTGGCGAAGAGCTGGAAGGACACGTCGTAGGTGGTCGAGCAGAAGCCCTTGATCGCGTCGGCATCGCCGGGCTCCTGCTTGCCGAACTGGTTGCACGGAAACGCGAGTATCTCGAAGCCCTTGTCGCGGTGGGCGCGGTAGAGGGCTTCGAGCCCGGCGTACTGCGGCGTGAACCCGCATGCGCTGGCCACGTTCACGACGAGCAGGACCTTGCCGCGGTAGTCACCGAGCGACGCCGGGTGCCCGTCCAGCGTCGTGGCGCCGATGTCGTAGATGGAGGCGGCGGGCACTCAGTGCGCCGGCTTGAAGTAGAGCACCATCGACGCCCCGGCCACCGTGATGATCATGCCGGCGTAGAGCAGGGGATTGACGTGTTCCTTCGGGGGATTGAGTGCCATCGAGAGCACGGCATTCACGATCGGGGCGCCGCCGAACACGATCGGCATGACGTAGGTCGGCACGCCGCCGTTCCTGAACGCGAAGATGATGCAGATGGCGCCCGCCGCACCCAGCGCGCCGGCGATGGTCGCCATGGTCGTGCCGCTCGCGTTGAAGCCGGTGAGCCCGCTCGGGCCGAGGTTCACCAGCGGTGCGATGACGGCCATCAGGAAGTAGGCCACGCCGACGCAGAGCAGCGCCTTCATCGGATTGCCGAGCCCGACCTGTCCCTTGAAGAGCAGCACGCCGTAGATGCCCCACGACAGCGCGGCGCCCAGCGCGAAGATTGCCCACGTCATGCTTTTGCCTCCCTGGTGCCCGTGTGAATGTGCGGTAGCCATAGATGATTGCGACCTCGGAATCCCCTCAGCGGGTGCCGCGCGATTGTAGTGCAGGAGCGAGCCAGGCCAGGAGCGGCGACGTGGCGACTGTGGTCACCAGCGCCATGACGACCAGCATCGAGAACAGCGCCGGCCCGATGAGGCCGCGCTCGAGGCCGATGTTGGCCACGACGAGTTCCATCAGTCCCCGAGTGCTGAGCAGGATCCCGAGCGGCACGGCGCGCGCCCACGGCATGCCTCCGGCCCGTGCCGCGACGGCCGCGCCGCCGCCGGTGCCCAGCATCGCGACCGCGATGAGCGAGAGGCACAGCAGCCAGCCGTGCGCACCGGCGATGCCGCCCAGCTCCGTGCGGATGCCTGAGACGGCGAAGAAGGCCGGCAGCAGGAGCGCCACCGGCCACGCGAGCCACCGGGCGAGCACGGCGGCCGCGGGGCTGTCGTGCGGCACGATGAGCCCGGCGACGAACGCGCCGAAGACGGCGTGGATGCCGAGCAGATGCGTGGCGACGGCGGACGCCGCGCCCATGACGGCGAGGGCGGCCACGGCGGCGCGGCCCGGGCCCCCGCCGGCCGCCCCCGCCACCGTGGTGAGCCGTTCGACGGCCGGCCGCACCCCCACCAGCATCAGCGCGATGAACGCGACAGCCCCGGCCGTGGTGGCGACGGCCTGGCCGGTGGCGCCCTGCGTGAGGCCGATCAGTACGGCCATCGCGCACCAGACCACGACATCGTTCGTGGCGGCGCAGGTCAGCGCCGTGGCGCCGATGTCGGTCTGAAGCAGGCTGCGATCCCTGAGGATGCGCGCGAGCACCGGGAAGGCCGTGATCGACAGCGCAATGCCGAGGAAGAACGGGAACGTGAGGCCGGAGGCCGCCGGGCCGGCGAGCGGTCCGAAGAGGCCACGGGCGAGCAGGACGCCTGTGAGGAACGGCAGGCCGATCGCGACCGGCGAGACGGTCATGGCGACGCGGGCACGCGTCCGGACGTGGTCCGCGCTCAGTTCGAGGCCGACGAGAAACATGTAGAGCGCCATCCCGATCTGGGACAGCAGCGCGAGGCCCGGAACCACGGAGGGCGGGATGATGGCCGCCGCGGCCGCCGGCGCCAGCGCCCCGAGCAGCGAGGGACCGAACGCGATGCCGGCGAGCAGTTCTCCGATGACGCGGGGCTGGCCAACCCGCGCGAGCAGCCACCCGAGGGCGCGGCCCGCCGCCGCGACGGCGGCCAGTGCCAGCAGGAGCTGCGCTATACGACCCTCCGGCCGATGTCGTCGGGCAGGAAGAGCTCGTTGGCCTTCTCCGGTGCGTCGGCGACGGGCGTGCCGGCAAACCACGACGGGATGGGCTGCTTCCCCGGGGCGTACGTGGTTTCGAGCGGACCCCACACCTTGTCCACGCGGTCGGTGAACAGGTCGCCGATGAGCAGGTCGGTCACGGTGCCGCGGTGCTCCGGGTACTTCTGGATGAAGTTGCCGAAGCTCAGACCGTCGTAGTACTCGCAGACGAGCCGGCGCATCCGGTCCACACCGCGGTTGAAGTCCGCGGCCCAGTGTCCGAGCCGGGCTTCTGACGTGTCACCTGCGGCCAGACCGTCGGCGATCGCGTCGGCGGCGAGTTCGCCGGACTTCAGCGCGAGCAGCACACCGGAGGAATAGAGGGGGTCGAGGAAGCCCCAGGCGTCACCGACCGTGACCCATCCGTCGCCCGCGACGCGCTTCGACCGGTAGGAGTAGTCCTTGGTCGCGAAGTACCCCGTGACGCGCGTGGCGGCGGCGACGCGGTCCTTCACCGCGACGCAGCGTTCGACTTCCTCGGTGTAGGTCTGCTCGAACGGGCCCCGGCCCTTGAAGAGATAGTCGAACGGAGCGACGACGCCGACGCTGACGATGTTGTCGTGCTGCGGGATGTACCAGAACCACCCCTTCTTGTCGGGTGTCTGCAGCACGACCGTGGCGCCTTCGTCCTTGCCCTCGTCCCGGTAGGCGCCCTCCCAGTAGGTCCAGATGGCGCCCTTGTTGAGCACTGGGTCCCAGACACGCAGGCGGAGCTTGTTGGCGATCAGGCCGTTCTGCCCGCTGGCGTCCACGACGACCTTCGCGCGGACCTCCTGCAGCGGGCCATCGCCCACCTTGACCGTTACGCCCACCGCCCGGCCAGGCTCGTCAGGGCCCGCCCCGAGCGAAGTCGAGGGGTCCCAGAGCACCTCATGCACGCGCGCCCCTTCGACGGCGTCCACGCCGTGCTCGCGGGCGTTCTCGAGCATCATCTGGTCGAACTCGCTGCGCACGACCTGCCACGTCTGCGAGCACTCGTGCGGCTTGTTGTCCCAGAAGTAGAACGGCGCCGACTCCTTGCCGCGCGAGTTCACGAACTGCACGCTGTACTTCTTCACGAAGCGGCTGGCCTGCATCTTCGCCAGCATGTTCAGCCGCTTGAGGACCCAGTAGGTCTCCGGGATCAGGGATTCGCCGATGTGGAAGCGCGGAAAGTGCTCGCGCTCGAAGAGCCGGACGCTCAGGCCGCGCTGCGCGAGCACGGTCGACACAGTGGACCCGGCCGGGCCTCCTCCAATCACGACGACGTCCACGGTCTCTTTCACGATGTCGACTCCCCGGCGAAGACAAACCGCCGCGCTTTCATCTCGAAGCGCGGCAGCGGATGGGCGGCTGGCGCGACGGCCACGGACAATCCCAGCCCCTCGTGCAGCGCCGCCGCCACCCGTGTCGCCAGTGTAGCGCCGTCGGCCAGGGCGGACGGCACGGGCTCGATCTCGACGGCCAGTGTCCGCAGCGCGCCGTCCGTCGAGACGACGGTCCGGAACTCGGCGACGTCGGCAAACCGCCGGATGATCGCTTCCACGGCGGTGGGGTAGACGTTGACGCCCCGCACCGTGACCATGTCGTCCACGCGTGACCGGATGCCGCCCGCCAGACGGGCCGCGTTCCGGCCACAGGGGCACGGAGACGTATCGAGGACGACGATGTCACCGGTCCGATAGCGGATAGCGGGGCAGGCGAAGCGGCGGAGGTTGGTGATGACCAGCTCGCCGGGCTGGCCCTCGGGCACGGCCCGGTGCGTATCCGGGTCGAGCACCTCGCACAGGAACTCGGCCTCGTTCAGATGCAGGAAGCCGGGGGCCTCCCAGCACTCGAAGCTGACCGGCCCGACCTCGGTCAGGCCGTGATGGTCGATGACGCGCGCGTTCCAGGCTGACTCGATCCGGGCACGCGTGGCCGGGATGCTGCCGCCGGGCTCGCCGGCGACGATGAGCACGCGCACGCCGAGCGTCGCGAGCCAGCCGGCGGGATGTTCGGCGGCCGCCACTTCGGCGAGGCGCAGGGCATAGGTCGGCGTGCAGCAGATGACCGTCGGCCGCACGGCGTCGATGAGGGCCAGCCGCTGGGCGCTCGAGAGCCCGCCGGCCGGGACCGTGTGCGCACCCAGCGCCACCGCGGCGTCGAAGGCCGTCCAGAAGCCGTAGAACGGCCCGAATGAGAAGGCGAAGCACACGCGGTCGCCGGCGGTCACGCGTGCGGCGGCGTAGACCATCTTCCAGCAGTCGATCGACCACTGCCAGCTCTCCGGCGTGTCGATCCACCGCATCGGCCGGCCCGTGGTGCCCGAGGTCTGGTTGTAGCGCGTGTAGGACGCCAGCGGCTCGCTGATCACCGAACCCCACGGCGCGTGCAGGGCCTGGTCCGCGACGAGCTCGGACTTCGACGTCAGCGGAATGCGGTGGAGGTCCGCCCGCCGGCGCCACGGCTGGCCGACGCGGTAGCCGGCTTCGTCCAGCTTGGCGGTATAGAAGGCGCTCTTTCCGTAGATGCGCTCGAACAACTCCAGCGCTCTGGACCACTGATGGCTCCAGAGCACCTCGCGGTCGAGCTGCGCGGCCTCGTCGGACCGCGTGCCACCCGACGTCACGGACGCGCTCCAGCGACCGCAAAACGGCTGCGGACCGTCTCCGGGAGGGGAGTCGACCGGAAGACGCCGGCTGCATCGCGCGTGACGCACACGATGGTCATGGTGCCGGCCGCCACGCGGACCTCACCCTTCGCCATCTCGCAGGCATAGCGCATCGATCGCGTGCCCAGTTCCGCGACCCGGATCGTGACGGTGAACTCCTCCTCGAAGTGCAGCGGCGCGAAGTAGTCCATCGTGATGGCGACGCGCGGCCAGCCATGCGGGTCGCCGGGGCTGTGGATGCTGAGGCCCGCCGCCCGCCACATCGCGTGCTCGGCCTCCTCCATGTAGCGGGGATAACAGCTGAAGTGCACGATGCCGCCGGCGTCGGTCTCGTAGAACTGTACGCGGCGAGACAGCCGGAACTCGCTGAGGGGGGCAGGAACAGGCACGGCGCGTCTAGACGAGCGGAAGAATCTCGACGATGTCGCCGAGGCGGCGCCCACCAGCGGACAGCGCCGTCTGGCGGCCGTAGAGCGTGCGCGGTTCGCGCATCCAGAAGACGCCCATCATCTCGGAGTTCGGCGTGACCGCGAAGAACGCCCGCGGCCTGCTGTGAAAGTCGATGCCACCGTTGCGCAGCACGCGTCCGAGCGGCACCTCGTTCCGGAGGATCTGCCGCTGAATCTTCAGCGGAAAGGCGTCGAGCTTCACGCGGATCGCGCCCATCTCCACCGGCCGGCCCGAATACGCCTGCACGAGCAGCACCCGCCGCAGGTACCAGCCGCCGCGTGTCGTGGTCGAGAGTGTGCGCAGCAGCACGGGGCCTCCGTGGTGCCGCTCCAGCGTGATCGTCATGTCCTGCTCGTGCACGAGCAGGGACTGATAGGGCGGCGGAATCTCGTCAGGTCCGATCGTCCGGACAGCCGGCAGCGTCACGCCGGCCTGCGTGTAGGCCAGGTCGAGCGGGAACAGGGGAGAGGTGCTCATCTAGGTGTAGCGGATGCCGGCGTGCGCGGGCAGGAAGAAGCGGGGCAGCAGGACGTCCACGCGCAGCAGCGCGTCGCGGGTCAGCGACACGCGTTCCGGGCTTATCGTGGCGGCATAGCCGTCGGCCACGAGGGAATCGAAGGCGCCCTGGAAGCGCGTCAGGATGTCGACGCCGTACTTGTCCCGGAAGTAGCGCGGGTCGATGGTGCCGAGCTTGAGCTGCAGCACCAGCTCGCGGATCAGCCGTTCCTCGTCGGTCGGTCGATAGGCGCGGCTGAGCGGCAGGCGACCGGCGTGCACGGACTCCGTGTAGGCCTCCCAGGTATCGAGGTTCTGCATGTGGACGCCGTTGATGTGGCCGAACGAGGCCACGCCGAGGGCGGCCATGTCGGCGCCCTGCCAGAGGCGGTCGCGATAGATGAAGCGGGTTCTGTCCCGGTTCTTGACGGCGGTGTAGGCGCTGCCCACGTGATAGCCCGCGCGCTCGAGGGCCTCGAAGGCTTCGGCGACCCAGCGGCGCTTGGTCGACCACGCCGCCACGGGATCCTCGAACTGGTGCGTGCCCTTCATCAGATCGCGGCTGATGGTGGTGTTGAACGGCAGCTCCATCTGGTAGATAGTCACCGAGTCGGGGTCGAGCGCGATCGTCTTCTCGACGCACGTCTTCCAGTTCTCCTCCGTCTCACCGAGCATGCCCGCGATGAGGTCGACGTTGATCTGGGGAAAGTCCAGCGAGCGCGCGAAGCGGTAGGCACGGTCGATCTCGCCGGAGCGGTGCGCGCGGCCGTTCAGTTCGAGGATGTGGTCGTCGAAGTTCTCCACGCCGAGACTCAGGCGCGTGACGCCGAGGCGGCGGATGACGCCGAGCTTCGATTCGGAGAGCGTGCCCGGCTCACACTCGAACGTCACCTCCTCGGCCTGCGCCCACGAGGTCGTCGCCGTGAGGCGCCTGACGAGCCCCTCGAGCTGCTGCGTCGAGAGGAACGACGGCGTGCCGCCGCCGAAGTAGACGAAGTTCAGCGGCCGGCCCGCGATGGCCGGACGGGCGGCGTACTGATCCCACTCGCGCGCGAGCACGTCCAGGTACGTGGCCACGTCGCTCGAGTTCTTGTCCGTGTAGACCCGGAAGTAACAGAAGTGGCAGCGCTTCCGGCAGAACGGAATGTGGAGGTAGAGCCCGAGCGGGACGCCAGGTGCCGGCGGCCGGTCGAGCGCGGGCAACGCGTCGGTGGCGACCGCCTCGGGTGTCCAGACGGAGAACGGCGGGTAGTTCGCGACGAAGTAGCTGCCGACGTCGGTCTGGTCGGCGACAGCCGCGCCGCCGTCGGCCATCTTCAGCAGGCGTGGGTCCTGTGTCACGGATTACTTCGCGCCCGCGCCGGCCTGAATCGAATAGAGCACATTCCGGTTGTTCAGGATGATCGCGCCGTTGGCCGGGACCGGCGTGGCGTACACCGAACTGCCCATGTTGATCTCGGCGATCACCTTCTCCGTCTTGCCGGCCTGCAGGATGACGATGTCACCGTCCTCGTCGCCGAGATAGACCTTGCCGTCAATGACCATCGGCGAGCCCCAGATGGCGGCGAACGTGTCGTGCACCCAGTACTCCTGGCCGGTGTTGGCGTCGAGGCAGTGGAGGAAACCGCTGAAATCGGAGATGTAGACGAGGTCGTCGGCAATCGCGGCGGTCGAGACCGACCGGCGGATCTTGTCGAAGTGGAACACCAGGCCGCTCGTCGTGATGTCGCCGCGCTTCGTGGCGTCGATCGCATAGAAGTGGCCCACGCCCTCGCCGTGCTCCGGGTCCTGGCCGTTGGCGATGTAGACGCGGTCCTTGTAGATCACCGGCGTGGCGATGACTTCATTCCGCGTCCGGGGCCACACGGAATCCTTCGGGTTGGTGTCGAACTCCCAGAGCTTCTTGCCCGAGAGGGCCTCGTACCCGCGCACCCAGCCGTCGCCCTGCGCGCTGACCACCATGTCGATGCCGCCGACCTTGCCGACCGTCGGCGTGGACCATTGGCCGTGCAGGATCTTGTCGTTGACCGAGTTGTCCTCCCACACGAGCTTGCCCGTGGACTTGCTGACGGCGATGATCGCCGGCGCCTTCGGGCTCGGGATGTTGACGTGGCTTTCGTCCTGGCCGTTCGACGTGCTGACGTAGATCAGGTCGCCGAGGATGACGGGCGAGGAGTTCGACAGGTTGTGCGGATAGGCACCGACCTCCTCCATCATGTCGAACTCCCACAGCACGTCGGCATCCTTCGGCCCGGTCAGCTTCTCCGTGGTCACGCCGTCGTTGCCGTTGGCGAAGCCCTTGATGTCGAGGCAGATCAGCACGCCGCGGTTGCTGACGTAGTAGACGCGGCCATTCTCGATGGCAGGCGAGGAGGCCACGCCCTGATACGGCCAGTCGTTGGCGCGGCCCGCGGGCAGCTTCTCGTGCGTCTGCTGCCACAGGAACTCGCCGGTCTTCTCGTCGAAGGCCATCAGCACGCCACGGTCGCCGGCCTGCTTCGGGTCACGCGGGGCCTCGTTGTTCGTGCCCACGAGCACGACGCCGCTCGCGACCACCGGGTTGCCGTAGCTCTGCGAACCCAGCGCGGCCGACCACTTGATGTTCTTCTTCGTCTTGACGTCCCACTCGGTCGGCAGGTTCTTCATCGACGAGACCATGTTCCGGTCCGGCGTGCCGCCCCACATCGGCCAGTCGGTGCCGCCGGGGTCGGAAGCCAGCATCCGCGTGCTGGCGGCGCTGCCGACGGTCAGCAGGAGAGCGAGAGCGAAACGGGCGCGCGTCTGCATGTTCCCAGGACTCACTTTCCGGAGACGGTCGGCCGGTTGGGCGTGACCGAGATGTTGTCGATGAAGGCGCCGAACTCCGCGTCGAGGAAGAGTCCGGGGGCGCCCTCGCGGCTGCCGATGGTGTCGAGCTTCTCGATGGCCCAGCCGGCGGGCTCGGGCGTGCCGGTCTTCCAGGCCTTGCCCTGCACTCGGACGCCGCCGCCCGGCAGATTCTCGACGCGCAGCTTCAGCGTCTGCCACGTGTCCGGCGCCCACGTGAAGGCCGTTTCGACACGCCGTTCGGTTTCCGGTTCCCAGGACTCGAGCTTCAGCTTCTGCTGGGTCCCGTAGAGGATGAGCGAGTAGGTCTGCGCCGTGATGCCGACGTCGGCCTGCTGGCGGCGGCGCGTGGGGGCGCGGACGTCCGCGGTGACGGTGTAGTCGGAGAGTGTCGTCGGACCGAAGAACGCCCGCACGCGCTTGAAGAGCGTGCTGAGCGGCTTCTTCTGCAGCGCCTTCGTGCCGTCGACCGTCGTCACGGCGAACTGGCCCGACGCCATGCTGACCCAGCCGGCGGGCGTGGCGTTGTCAGCGAGGGCTTCGAAGTCTTCGGTCCACGGGAGCGCACGTGAGACCTTGATGCGCGCGGTGGCCGTGAGTGTGCCGGACGTGACTTTCACCGTACCGGCCTGGTCGACGTTGTCGCCGGCGATCGTGACGACGCCGGCCGCGACGGTACCCTTCAGTCCGTCGAGCGCCCAGGTGGCCGCGGGATCCTCGCGGAGGAAGCGGCCCTTGCCGTCGAACAGGCGGGCCTTGAGCCGCGCCGCCTGACCGGGCCTGAGCGTGATCTCGGTCGGCGCGACCTGCAGCCACGTGGCCTCGCCTTCGCCCTTCACGGCGGGCTCGTCCACGGCGAAACCCTTCGGCGCGGTCGGCTGCTTCGGTCCGAAGGCATACAGCGCGTCGACTGTCTGGACGAAGACCCGGCCGCGCGACAGCGCCGCGCCGGCGATGACCTGCTCGGGCACGCCCTCCGCGCTGCAGCAGCTGTTCCTGCTGACCGGGAACGTCAGCTCGCTCAGCACGTCGACGCCGTCGGCCTTCGGCCCGAGCACGTAGAACTTGCCGCTCGACGTGCCGATGTAGAGCTTGCCGTCGCCCATGACGAGCGGCGCCTGCTGGGCGGTGGTGCCGAGGCGCTTCTCCCACAGCGTCTTGCCCGTGGCCGCGTCGTAGGCGAACAGGTTGGCGCCGCCGTCCAGGATGTAGAGGCGGTTGCCGTCGACGATCGGCGACGAGAAGCCGAACTCGATGCCGGTGTTCTTCCACCGCGTCGCCTTGATCTCGCCTTTCTGGGTGCCGTCGATCGCGCCGATCATGCCGAGGGCGGGCGTGTCGAGGTTCTCGTCGCCGTGGGAGACGAAGACCGTGTCGCCCTGCACGGCGACGCCCGTGTTGATCGCACGCTTCGAGACCGGGAAGCTCCACACCTTCTCACCCGTCTGCGGCTTGATCGCATGGACGGCGCCGTCGCCGAGTCCGTCGATGAGCAACCGCTGCCCGGCCAGCGTGGCGATGAGCGGGGGCGCGTAGGCCGTGTCATAGGGCCGGCCTCCCGGGTTGGCGACGTAGACCACATCGCCGGTGGCCTTGTTGAGGGCCACGAAGCGATGCGCGCGGTTGGCATGCTCGCCCCAGTTGGAGAGCGCCGCGCTGATGATGACCAGGTCGCCGTCCACGACGGGCGACATCGTGCGGCCGCCGTGGGTCGTGAACGCCGCGAACTCCTCGCCGATGGAGCGGTGCCAGAGGTGCTTGCCGTCCTTGCTCAGCGCGACGACCATGCCGCCGCTGCCGAGCGCGTAGATGTTGCCGGTGGCCGGGTCGGCGGCGGGGGAGGACCACGCCAGGCGATGCGGCGGCACGTCGCTCTGGAAGTTGTTGAACCGGTACTCCCAGACCACCTTGCCTGTGTCGGCATCCAGGGCCATGACGCGCTCCTGGAGATCCGCCCCGCGTCCTGCCGGATTCTGCACGTAGACGCGCGTGCCGACCACGAGCGGCGTCGAGCGCCCGCCGAACGGCGCACGCCACAGCAGGGAGCCGGTCTCCAGTGAGAGCCTGGCCGGGAGGCCCGTTTCGCGGGAAATGCCGTCCCGCTGCGGGCCGCGCAGCTCCGGCCAGTCGCCGAGCGGGATGCGGCGGGGACCCTGTGCGCTCACCGTTGCGCAGGTGACGAGCACGGCAGCCAGCGCGGCCAGGCGGCGAGCATGAAAGGGACGAGTCAACATGAGGGCTCCCGGAACAGTCGCGAGATGAAGGCGCGTCATTCTACCGCGCCGGGCTGCAGGGGACCGCGTGGGTCCGGGCGGGGTCATGGCCCGGCGGGAGGCGCCGAGACCGCCCGCGATAGAAAACCGGCCACGCGGCGGGCGCCGACGTGGCCGGGTCGTTCAGGCTACCGGCAGGGCTGGTGCTGGCAGTCGCAGCGCAACTCGATCTTGTCGCCCGCCTGCTTGCAGTGCTCGCTGCAGTACTTCCCGAATCGTCCACCGGGTTCGACGAGGCAATTACAAGACGCGTGCGCGCAGGGCTTGGCGTCGGCCATCGGTCACCTCCGGCGCTGAGTCTACGCCTGCGCGCCGCCGCTGAAGGTATGCTTCGAAGCGGCCTCGCCCGACACCCGCATGCGTCTCGCTCTTGCCCAGCTCAACCTCACGGTCGGCGATTTCGACGGCAATTTCGCCCGGATTCGGGAGGCCGTCGCCGCCGCACAGGCCTCCGGGGCCGACCTCGCCGTCTTCACGGAACTGGCGACGACCGGCTATCCGCCGCGCGATCTGCTCACGCAGGCCGGGTTCGTGGATCGGAACCTCGCCCAGCTCGACCGCATTGCCGCCCTGTCGACCGCCACGGCCGGGGTCCTGGTCGGCTTCGTCGACCGCAACCCGACGCCCGGGGAGAAGCCGCTCCGGAACGGTGTCGCCCTCTGCCTCGGCGGCCGCGTGGTCGAGCGCCGCTACAAGTCGCTGCTGCCGACCTACGACGTCTTCGACGAGGCACGCTACTTCGAGCCGGCGGGCGCGACGTCGCCCATCGAGTTCAAGGGGCAGCGGCTGGGCGTCAGCATCTGCGAGGACCTGTGGAACCCGCGCGAGTTCTGGCCGAGCCCGCGATACCGCCGTGACCCGATTGCGGAACTGGCCGGCGCCGGCGCCGATCTGCTCATCAACGTCTCGGCCAGCCCCTTCGAACTGGAGAAGGCGGCCGTGCGGCGCGAACTCGTGCGGCAGAGCGCGCGGGCACACGGGCGCGCATTCCTGTATGTGAATCAGGTCGGCGGCAACGATGAGCTGATCTTCGATGGTCACTCGATCGGGATCGCTGCCGACGGCGCCGTGGTCGTCCGGGCTCGGGAGTTTGCCGAGGACCTCGTGCTCTACGACGTCCCCGGCGGGCAGCCGGTGCTGCGGCCCGTGGCGGGATCGCCTGAGGAGGCGGCGTACAACGCGCTGGTGCTGGGCCTGCGCGACTACGTGCGGAAGTGCGGCTTCACGACCGCCGTGCTCGGCCTCTCCGGCGGCATCGACTCGGCCGTGACGGCCTGTCTGGCGGCCGAGGCGCTTGGTCCCGGGAACGTGACCGGCGTGCTGATGCCGTCGAAGTACTCGTCGGCGCACAGCGTGGCCGACGCCGAAGCACTCGCGGTGAACCTCGGCATCCGCGCGCTGACCTTCCCGATCGAGAGCGCCGTGCGCGGTTCGCTCGAAGCGCTGGCGCCGATCCGGGCCGACGTCGACCGGGCGCCGGACGCGATGACCGAGCAGAACCTGCAGGCCAGGGCCAGGGGCGCGCTGCTGATGGCCCACTCGAACACGTACGGGTCGATCGTCCTGACGACGGGCAACAAGTCCGAGCTGGCCGTCGGCTACTGCACGCTCTATGGCGACATGTGCGGTGGCCTCGCCGTGATCAGCGACGTGCCGAAGACGCTCGTCTACCGCCTGGCGCGCTACATCAACCGCGACCGGACGCTGATCCCGGAGTCCACGCTGACCAAGCCGCCCAGCGCGGAGCTGAAACCCGATCAGACCGACCAGGACACGCTGCCGCCCTACGATGTGCTGGACCGCATCATCGAGGGCTACGTGGAGCGCGGGCAGTCGGTCGACGCGATCGCCGGCGACGGGCTCGACCGCGAGACCGTGGCGGCCATGGTGCGGAAGATCAACGGCAGCGAATACAAACGGCGGCAGGCGGCGCCGGGGCTGAAGATCTCGTCGAAGGCGTTCGGCGTCGGCCGGCGCTTTCCGATTGCGGCACGATATTGAGGGAGTGGGGACGATGAGCTGCCTTCGAGTCGCCGTGTGCGTAGCGGTTGCGCTGGGAGCCGGGCTTGCGCTGGACGCCTACGAGCTACTCGGTCGCACCTGGCGCAGCGGGTCGGTCGTGACGCTGGTCCTGCGTCTCGGCTCCAACCCCGTCGACCTCCTTGATGGCAGCACCTCGTGGAACGATGTTGTTGAGGATGCCTGGCGCACGTGGGGCGAGACGGTCGGTGGCATCACCCTGATCAGCGAGATTGACTCGGTCGGGGGCCGGGGATTCTCGAACGGGCGGAATGAAGTCGTCTGGGCGGACAGCGTCGACGGGGCCGCGTTCAACGCCGATACGCACGCCGCGACGTTGCGGATCAGCAGCGGAGACGGATACCTGCAGGAGGCGGATGTGCTCTTCGACCGGTCTGCCCTGTGGAACGCGTACCGCGGAGCGGCGATCACCCAGCCGAGCGGTACACGCGTGCTCGACATGCGGCGGATCGCCCTCCGGGAGCTCGGCTACGTGCTCGGTCTCAATCCGTCCGGGGCCGCTGCGACGGATACCGCGCCGCCACTCATGTACCCGTTCAACTGGAACACCGACCGTCTGCAATCGGACGATGTGCAGGGCGCGCGGGCGATGTACGGCTTGCCGTTCAGCTTGAACAGGTCACCGCAGGTCACGCTGCGCTGTTCACCGTGCGTCGTGCGGGCGCGCGGAACGGTCTTGTTGACTGCCGAGCCTTCCGATCCGGACCTCGATACCATCCGGCTGCATTGGCCGGCGAACGTCGGCAGTCCCCCCGTCGGCAGCGGACGATACTCGGTCAATTGGTTCGCGCCGTTGACGCCGGGGGCGCATCGGGTCCGCGCCACCGCCACCGACGGGAGAGGTGGCAGTGGATACGGAGAGGTGACGATTCAGGTGACGCCCACGGACCGTCTGTCCAGCCTCGAGTCGCTGCCAGTGTCGGCGTACCTCACCTCGGTCAACGGTCGCTATCGGCTCACCTATCAGGCCGATGGGAATCTTGTTCTTTCGGATGATGTGGAGCAGGTCGTCACCTGGTCCAGTGGGACGACGGGGACGGGCGCCGGAAGCTTGACCATCCAGAGCGACGGGAATCTTGTCATGCGCGACAGCGCCGGCGAGGTCGTGTGGGCAACCTACACACAGGCGCGCGCTCTTACGAGACTCGTACTGCAGGACGACGGCAACCTCGTCCTGTCCTCAGGCAGCAGTCTGCTGTGGAATAGCAAGGGCGTCTAGCTCGCGCCTGCTATTCCGAGCCGTCCGCCCGGCTGACCTCCACGTCGCGTTCGCCGTGCCGGCGCACCACGCGCAGCCGCCACGGGTTGCAGCACACCTCGCAGT
>CAYNUO010000020.1:0-7544 GCA_964400405.1 uncultured Bifidobacteriaceae bacterium
GCGGTGAGCAGGACGAGCAGGCCGAGTTGCTGCGTACGGGTCGGCATCAGTTGCTCGGGTCTTCGTTGTAGTAGAAGGTCACCGTGAAGAGCGCCTTGTCGGACGGATACTCGGGCGGCAGCGGCTCGGTGGGATTCGACGTCAGGATGGCGTTGTAGGCCGCCTTGTTGAAGGCGTCGACCTGCGCCGGCGCAACGATGGCGATATCGGTGATCCGGCCGTCCTTGTGGATGTTGAACTGCAGCACGACGCGCCCCTTCAGCAGCCACGCCGCGTTCGGGACGAACCAGTTGCGCTTCACCTGCGCGACGAACCGGCGGATCCACGGGCCGAATTCGACACCCTTCGTATCGAACTGAATCGCGGCGCCGGGCTGGCCGCTGCCGCCCTGCGGGTTGTCGAACGTGCCGTCCTGCACGTACCGCTCGAGATTCCGGAGTGCCTCTCCGAGCGGACTCCCGCCCGGAAGCCGGGACCCGAGCGTCCGGGGCCGCGTGTAGCCGGTGTCGGCCTTCGGCAGCGGCTTCTGCGTGTCCTTCTCCGCACCCTGTTCCTGGACCGGCTGCGACGTGGGCGGCTCGTTCGGCACGCCGCGCGCGATCTTCGATTCCTCGACGCGCTCGGTCGTCGTCCCCTTCGCAAACGGGAGCGGGTTCTGCGGCAGCGCCGACACGACCGGATCCTGCGCGCGGCGGTCCATGTCGGAGAGTTCGGCCCGTTCGGGTGGCTTGGGCGCCGGGACGTCCTCGTTGGGCCTCACGAACACGAACGTGGGCCGATCCTTCTGGCGGGCCAGCGCCGCCGCACGCTCCGCGGCCCGACGCTGCAGTTCCTCCGGGTCCGGCTGGAAGAACGACAAGCGCGGCGCGAAGATGATCGTCAGCAGCAGGAGCCCGTGGGCGATGACCGACATCATCACGCTCTCGCGGCGGGAGATGGCGGAGCCCACCTCCACCTCGTCGCGGAAGCGCTCGTCGATATCGAATCGGATCACGTGGACACGAGAATTATAGGGGGCGTGCCCTCAGGCTTGTCGTGACACAACGGTGGCAGCGGCTGCCGCAGGTGCGGTCGCGGTATAGAGATAGACGATCCCGAGCGTCAAAGGGTCTGCCTGGACATCCACGAAGCCTGCCGCGCGCAGCGTCCGGCAGAACACCTCGGGCGGCGGGAAGTTCGAGACCGACGCCGGCAGATAGGAATACGCGACACCGTGGCCGGAGATGAGGCTCCCCACGCGCGGGAGCACGTGCCGGAAGTACCACCGGTACAGCGCCGCCAGACCGGGCAGCCGGGGCTCGCCGAACTCCAGGATGGCCAGCCGCCCGCCCGGCTTGAGCACCCGGACCATCTCGCGGCACGCGACCTCGGGCCGTTCGACGTTGCGGATCCCGAACGCGACCGTCACGCCGTCCGCCGTGCCCGACGCGGCGGGCAGCGACATCGCGTCCCCGCGCAGCAGCGCAATGCGGCTCGACTCCCCCGCCCGGGCGATCTTCGTGTGGCCGATCGCCAGCATCGCGCCCGCGAAGTCCACGCCGACGACGCGCCCCACGGCGCCGGCCGCACGCGCCTGCAGCGCGACGTCCGCCGTGCCGCAGCAGACGTCCAGCAGCACGCCGTCCGGGCGGGAGCCCAGCGACGCGATTGCGCGGCGCCGCCAGTAGCGGTCGATGCCCGCGCTGAGCACCCGGTTGAGCAGGTCATAACGCGGCGCAATGGCGTCGAACATGCCGGAGATCCGGTCCGGCGACTTCTCTACGGAAACCGTGGTGACTGGGCGCATAGACGGGGACACGCGGTCAGCCGGCGAGCCAGAGCGCACCGGCGGTGCTGAGGAAATACACGATCCCGACCCAGCCGTTCAGGTCGAATGCGCGCTTCACCTGAGACAGGTCGTCGGCGCTGACAAGGGACTGTTCGTAGACGAGCAGCGCGGCCACGACGACGACGCCGCCGAAATACGCCGGCGGCAGACCTGCGACCGGCTGGAGCGCGGCCATGACCGCGACGGTCGCCACGTGCATGAGCCGCGACAGCCGGATGGCCCCGGCGACACCGAACCGCACCGGCATGGACCGCAGGCCCTGCGACCGATCGAACTCCACGTCCTGGCAGGCGTACAGGATGTCGAAGCCACCGACCCACAGGCCGATCGCCAGCGCGAGCAGCCACGGCTCCCAGCCCCAGGAGCCGCCCGCGGCCAGCCACCCGCCCACGGGCGCGATGGCCATCGCGAGACCGAGGAAGAGCTGCGTGTATGTGGTGTAGCGCTTCGCGAGGGAATACCAGAACACGATCCCGAGCGCGACCGGCGCGAGCCAGCCGCAGACGGGGCTCAAGCGGAACGCGACCGCGATGAACACCGCGCCGGACACGAGCACGAACGCCGTCGCCTCCCGTCCGGACATCGCGCCGCGCGGGATCTCCCGGTTTGCCGTCCGCGGGTTCAGCGCGTCGAAGCGGGCGTCCACGAGCCGGTTGAACCCCATCGCCGCGCTCCGCGCCGCGACCATCGCCGCGACGATCCACGCGAGCTGCGCCCAGGCGAAGGGCTGCACGCGCCACGCGAGCAGCGCGCCGGTCAGCGCGAACGGCAACGCGAACACGGTGTGGCTGACACGGACGAACGAGAGGTACGTGGCGACCTTACCCATGGACGTCCACCCAGGAGATCGTCTCCGGTTCGATGCCCGTGAGCAGAAACTGTTCCGGGTCCTCGACGTCCTCCGGCACCCGCACGGCCAGCACGGCCGCGCGCTTGCCCGGTTCGAGCGTGCCGAAGGTGTCACCGTATCCGAGCGCCGTCGCGCCGACGGCGGTCGCCCCTTCCAGCAGCCAGCGCGCGGGCACGCGCGGCGCAAGCCGGCGCGCCTCCGCGAGTTCCGCGAACAGGTTCAGGTCCGGCGCCGACGCCAGGCTGTCGGTGCCGAAGGCCACGCGGACGTGCGACGCGTAGAAGGCGTCAATGGGCGGCGCGCCGGCACCAACCCACCGGTTGCTGCGGGGACACGAGACCAGCGTCGTGCCGCTGGCACGAAGCCTTGCCAGGTCGGGACCGTCGGCCTGCACGCCGTGCACGGCGAGCGTTCGTCCGTCGAGTACGCCGAGGTCGTCGAGATAGGCGATCGGAGACGTCCCCGGCGCCCTCCAGCCGTCGTTCCACACGCCGATCTGCTCGAGCATCCCGCGCCACGGGCCCTGGCCCGCGCGGATGAACTCGACTTCCTCCTGCCCTTCGGCGACGTGGACGGTCGAGACGGCATCGGGCCTGCCGGCCAGGTCGTCCCGGATCGCGCCGAAGAGCTCCGGGGATACGGAATACGGCGCGTGCGGTGCCAGCGTGACCCTGACGTCCGGCGTCGCGGCCGCCTCCGCGCGTGCCCGGGCGTCGCGCACCTGCGCGGCACGGTCGGCCGCGCCGAAGCCAAGCAGCTCATGGAACACGACACCGGACAAGGCATGTCGCGTGAAGAACTCGGGCGTCCTGAGGGTGTTGGACACGTCGCCCGCGAGGGCCGTCCCGGTGGCCCGCATCGACCGCGCCGCGGCATCGGCCGCCCGGCCGACGTCCGGCGACGTCATTTCATCGACGCCTGCCCTCGCCGCCAGCAGCGCGCGGACCCACGGCACGAACGCGCCGGACGGCGGGACGACGCCCGCCAGATAGGACAGCTCGAGATGTGTGTGGGCGTTCACGAGACCCGGCATCAGGATCGTTCCGGGCAACCGGAGATCGGGCTCACGCCCGGCCAGCGCCTCCCCGGCCTCCACGATCCGGCCGTCGGCGATGGCCAGCCGGCCGCCACGCACCGGCTCGCCCGTCATCGTGAGCAGCCAGGCACCCTCGACCACGATCATGAGGGTCGGGACGCGGCGCGGCGCTCCTTCTCCTGACGGCTCCGGGCCGCGTAGCGGGACAGCTCCTCCGGCCGCGAGTCGTCACCGTCCACGCGCGCGGTGGCGAGGGTCAGCATCCGCGGCAGGTCCCGCTCGCGGACGATCGGTTCGCCGAGCACGTCGTAGTGCATGTTGCGGCGCTTCGGCGTGAACCCGGCGTCCTCGACGTTCAGCACGATCTCGAGCTCGTCCATGCAGTAGGCCGCACCGGCCGCGCGGACGACGTTCTCCTCGATCATCACGCTGCCCATGTCGTTGGCGCCGAAGGTCAGGCTCAGCTGCCCCACCTTGCCGCCCTGCGTGACCCACGACGCCTGCAGGTTGTCGAAGTTGTCGAGCACGAGGCGCGCGATGGCGAGCGTCCGCAGGTACTCCACGCCGGTCGCCTCCGTGCCGCCGCGCTCGGTGTTCTCCGGCTGGAAGCTCCACGTGATGAAGGCCGTGAAGCCGCCCGTCTCGTCCTGCAGGTCCCGCAGCCGCATCATGTGCGTGATGCGGTCCTCGAGCGTGTCGACCGTGCCGTACATCATCGTGGCGGTCGTGCGGAGTCCGGCCAGGTGCGCCTCGCGCATCACGCCGATCCACTCGTCGGACGTCGCCTTCGTGTGGCAGTGCAGGTGCTCGCGGACACGGTCGACGAGCATCTCGGCGCCGCCCCCGGGAATGCTGTCGAGCCCGGCGGCGACGAGACGCCGGATGACCTCGGGCACGGGGATCTTCGAGAGCCGCGAGATGTGCAGCACTTCGGGCGGCGACAGCGCATGCAGTTTGAACGCCGGGTAGCGGCCCTTCACGGCGCGGAAGAGATCCTCATACCACTCGATCGGCAGGTCGGGATTGTGGCCGCCCTGCAGCAGGAGCTGCTCGCCGCCGACGGCGATCGTCTCGTCGATCTTGCGGAAGATCTCGTCGAAGCCGAGCACGTACCCGTCGGTCGCCCCGACCTCGCGGTAGAACGCGCAGAAGTTGCACTTCGCGACGCAGACGTTCGTGTAGTTGACGTTGCGGTCGATGATGTAGGTGACGACCGGCTCCGGGTGCCGGCGCATGCGCATGGTGTGCGCGAGGTGGCCGAGCAGATGGAGCGGCGCCTCCCGGTACATCAGGAGCGCTTCGTCGGCGTTCAGCCGACCTCCGGCGAGCACCTTCCCGGCCAGCGCGTCGATCATCAGTAGAAGCTCACGGTCCGGCGGGCCGGCCCGGCGCCGAGGTCCGCCGCCCAGTCGAGAAACAGCTGCAGCCCCGCCACTTCGTCCGGTCCCATCCCGTAGCGAACATTATCCCTGAGGTACGCCTCCGCGAGGGGACGGACCTCTTCGCGCGCGCCGGCGTACTCAGCCGCGATCGCCGCCCCGGCCGCCAGACCCTCGGCCTGCGCCGACTGCAGCGCGGCGACGTCGTCGGCCGTCACCGCGTCCGGGCGGCCCGTCCAGGCAGCGTAGATGAACGGCAATCCCGTGAGCGCCGTCCACTCCTCGCCGAGGTCGATCTTGCGGAGTCCGAGGGCCGTCGGGTCGAGCTCGAACGCCGGGTCACCGATCACCAGCGCCGCGTCCGCCTCGGCGAGCATCGCCGGCACGTCCGGAACGTGGGGCCGGAACTCCGGCGCGATGCCGAACCGCTTCGCGCACAGCACCTTGACGAGCGCGACGGACGTCCGCGAGCTCGTGTCGAGCGCGATCGAGCGGATGTCGCGGGTCTCGCGCCGGGTGAACACCGCGACCGATGCGATCGGACCGCGCGATCCGACCCCGACGCCCGGCACGAACCGGTAGTCCGGCCGCTCCAGATATTCGACCGACGAGATCAGACCGAGATCGACCTCGCCCGCGTGCAGCAGCTGCGTGCACGTCGACGGAAGGTCGTAGCGCACCCGCCAGCGGTCGGGCTGCCTGTCGAGCGCCCACGTCAGCGGACGGGCGTTCAGGTACGACACGGCGCCCACCCGGATGGGGCCGCGCGATCCGGCGCTCGTCATGCCGCCGGCGACACCCGCGGCGCAAAGTGCGCGTCGCGTTCGACGGCCTCGAAGCCGGCCGCCTCGATGTTCCGGCGGACCTCCAGCAGTGCGCCGCGGCGCGGGCCGTCCGGCGCGGCGTCGACGGCCGGTGCCCCGTAGAGGTCGTCGGCCCCGAAGGTCAGCGCGACCTGCGCCAGCTTCGGGCCGTAGCGCGGCCAGTCCACCTGGATGGCGACCGGCGCCGGCAGCGCGAGGCGCGTGAGCGCCACCGTGCGGACGTCGTCGTAACCGGTCGTCGGCCTGAACGGATTGAGCGTCAGCGGCAGCGGGTGGACGGCCGTCACCGGACCCGCCGCGGCCGCCGCACGGATCGCGGCGATCGTCGGCAGCCGGGCGTCGCCGGTCCCCTTCTCGACCGTCAGCCGGATGGACGCCAGGCCGGCGTTCGCCAGGGCCACCACGGCGCCAGCCGGCGAGGCCAGCCGGTCGACTGGCACCTCCGCGACGGCGTCGAGCCCTGCCGAGCGAAGGCCGCGCAGCACGTCGGCCAGCGGCCCTTCCTTGGCGTCCTCGATGTCCGCAAGCGACCATGCGACGAGGGACGGCCCTCCGCCCACCGCGGCGCGCGCGCGTGCGAGCTGCGCCTCGGCCGCAGACCGGCCGGGATACCCGCCGCTCAGCCGCACTTCGCCCGCCGCCGCGATCGCCGCCGCGTCGGCGGGACCCTCCGGCGCCAACGTCGCCACACGGAGGTACGTCACCACTCGGCCGCGCATCGCACGGCGCGCGGCGTCGGCCAGCATGCCGAGCGCCAGAATGTCCGGCGAGGCCGCCGCCTGCTGCAGCTCCGCGTCGGTCAGCACGTCGCCAGCCGTCACGCGCGCCGTCCACGCGTCCCACATCGCTCCTGCCATCACCGTCCCCGTTGCATCTCCGCGTTGACACGCTCGGCCAGCGCCAGCGCACGACGTCCGTCCTCGCCGCTGACCCGCGGCCGCCCACCCGTCCGGACGGCGGTCACGAAGTCCTCGAGTTCCACGCGCAGCGGCTCCGCGTCCTGGACGTCGATCGCCCCACCCCGGATCACCGGCTTGCCATCGGCTGTCTCAAGCCGGTACACCTCGACCTCGCGCGTCGCACAGTCCACCGACACGTAGGCGTCCTGCTGAAAGAAGCGGATCTTCCGCACGCGGTCGCGGCTGATGCGGCTGGCCGTCAGATTCGCGATGCACCCCGACGCAAACCGCAGGCGCACGTTGGCGATGTCGGTACGGTCGGTCAGCACCGCCACGCCGACGGCCTCGATCGAGACGACCTCGGACTGCACCGTCGCCAGCAGCAGATCGAAGTCGTGAATCATCACGTCGAAGATCACGTCGATGTCGAGGCTGCGATCGGGAAACACGCCGAGCCGATGGACCTCGACGAAACGCGGCGCCTGCACGAGCGGCCAGGCCGCGGTGAAGGCGGGATTGAATCGTTCGGTGTGGCCGGCCGCCAGCACGGCCTTGCCGTCCGCGGCCAGCCGCAGCAGCGTGTCCGCCTCAGGCAGGCTCGCCGCGATCGGTTTCTCGACGAGCACGCCGACGCCCCGCCTCAGAAAGGGCTCCGCCGCCGCCAGATGCGAGATCGTGGGCGTGGCCACCGTCACGGCATCCACCCGGTCCAGCAGGGACGCGGCATC
>CAYNUO010000020.1:7644-9472 GCA_964400405.1 uncultured Bifidobacteriaceae bacterium
GCCTTCAGCAGCTTGATGCACTTGCCCAGCTGCCCGAGCGAGACCGTGTGGAACTCGGCTCCAAGACGCGCGGCCTCCGCCTCCAGCTCGGGAAAGGCTTCTTCCTTCGCGGCGATGACGGTCACGTCGTGGCCCTGGGCCCTGGCCGCTTCGAGGACGAGGAACGGAAACCGGCCGTTGCCGGCGATCAGGCCGAGCCGCATGACGTTACTCGTCGGCGACGAGCTCTTCGGCGCGCCGGCTGGGCCGGCGCAGGATCACGCCGCGGCTCGACGTCCGGATGAAGTCCACCAGGTAGGCCACTTCCGAGTCGTTGAGCGTGGGGTCGCCCTCGATCGCCGCGATCGCGCGGCTCGTGTTGAGCTTGGACTGCATCAGATAGCGATAGGCGCGCTTCAGCTGGGCGATGCGGTCCGCGGTGAATCCCCGGCGGGAGAGCCCGATGCCGTTGACGCCGAAGATGCGCGCCGGCCGGCTGCCGATGGTGCGCGCGAACGGCAGCGCGTCCTTCGTGACGACCGAGTAGCCGCCGATGAAGGCGTGCCGCCCGACGCGGCAGAACTGGTGCACGGCGGACCCGGCGCTGATGTTGACGAAGTCCTCGACGGTCACGTGTCCGCCGAGCGTGGCGTGGGGGCCGAAGATCGTGCCGCTGCCGACGTGGCAGTCGTGCGCAACGTGCACGTAGGCCATGAACAGGTTGTTGTCGCCGATCTGGGTCTGGCCGCCGCCACCCTTCGTGCCGCGGTTGATCGTGACGAACTCGCGGAACGTGTTGTCCTTGCCCACGACCAGCCGCGTCCGCTCACCCTGATACTTCAGGTCCTGCGGCGCCATGCCGATCGAGGCCATCGGGAACACGTGCGTGCCGTCGCCCAGTTCGGTCCACCCGCCGATCACGGCGGACGCGCCGATGCGGCAGTTCCGGCCGATGCTGACCTCCGGCCCGACGACCGCATGGGCTTCGATGGTCGAGCCTGCGCCGACCGTCGCGCTCGGGTGGACCGACGCGGAGGGATGGATGAACGCGGCGCCGGGGTCCACGCCGAGCAGCAGCTCCGCCTCGGCGACGACCTGGTCCCCGACCAGCGCCCGGGCATCGGCCTTGAACAACCGGGACCGGCTGCGGCCGGCCGTCACTTCGAGCCGGAGCTGGTCGCCCGGGATCACCTGCCGGCGGAAACGGGCGCCATTGACGCCGCGCAGCCAGACGCGGGCGTTCGGCGGCGAACTCTCGCGGTCGAGCCACAGCAGGGCGGCAACCTGGGTGAGCGTCTCGATCATGAGGACGGCCGGCATCAGCGGCTGCCCCGGGTAGTGCCCGGGGAAGAAGTCCTCGTTGATGGTGACGTTCTTGATCGCGACGGCGCGGACGCCGGGCTCGAGCTCGGCGACCGCGTCGATCAGTGCGGAGGGATAGCGGTGAACGACGCGATCGAGGAGCGGCTGGAGATCGGCCGCCACCCTACTTCTTCGCGTCGAATCGCTTGATCACGTCGGGCGTGATGTCGAGACCGGCGTGCGCCCAGGCCAGGCCGGCGTCGGCCGCCGAGAACACCAGATGCAGCCCGCGCTCCTGCGCCACTTCGGCCAGGATCGGGTTCAGCTTCCGCTGGAAGTCGAGCTGGAGCTGCTGCTGCAGGTCCTGCAGTTCCTTCTGCGCGTCCTGCGTCGCACGCTCGATGTCCGTGTTCTGACGCTCGATCTTGCGCTGCAGGTCCTCGCGCGCGCTGTCGCTCAGCACGCCGGCACCCGACTGGAGCTTCTGCTGGTCGCTCTGGAGCGTCTTGTTCCGCTCGTTCAGCTCGGCCACCTTCCGGTCGTTCAG
>CAYNUO010000020.1:9572-15774 GCA_964400405.1 uncultured Bifidobacteriaceae bacterium
GGCTTCGGCGCTGCCGGGGCAGCCGGCTTCGGAGCCGTCTGGGCAAAAGCCGGCGCGGCAATCGCCGCAATCAGCGCCGTCACGGACAGGACCCGGCGCAGGCCGGCGAACGTCACAAGAGTCATTCCTCTAAGTCCTTTCGTTGTCGTGGAAAACGAGGGATTTTACCGCAGAACCCGCCTGCCGCCCAAGCGTGCCCGTCTCCGGGATCAGGGGTGGAAGACCGACAGGGTGTATTCCGTGGCCACGCTCACCCCTCCGACGTCATAGACCCGGGCACACAGGTTCCCGATGGCCGAGGCCGTCCCGGTGACGACCGTGCCGACCACGGCCTTGTCATTGGCGATGATGACCTGACAGGCCAGACCGTTCCAGGTGCCCAGGCTGACGCCGAGCACCACTTCGGGCGACACGGCCGTCAGCGACGCCGTCACCGTGCCGCCCGCCTGGGCGACGAACGGGTACGTCTTCGCGCCGTTGCGCTCGATCGTGTCCGAAAAGGTCTCCGTGATCGGCAGCGGCGTGGCCCCTGTCGGCGGGGCGATATTGTTCGTGCCCCCGCAGGCCGCCATCAACAGGCTCGCGCACAACAGTCCACCCAGACGCATCAATCGCTCCTAGAAGGTCGAACCCACGGAGAACCGGAAGACGAAGTCCTTTGCCGGGCGGAGGCTGTTGCTCAGCACGCCGGCTCGCTGCGGATTCGCCGCGAAAATCAACCGGAACGGCACGTTCAGCACCGGCATGAAGAACCGGATCTCGGCGCCGGTCGACGTCTTCCAGGCGCTGGTCCGGCCGAGCACCACCGTCTGCGGCCCCGGGGCGTTCGGATCCACGAGCCCCGAACTGGCGAACGGGTCGAACAGCAGCGGCGCATCCGGATACCGGAGCTCGGTCAGGTCTTCCTTCATCGAGAAGCGCTGACCGATATCGCGCACCTGACCGGTGTCGTAGAACAACACGAGGCGGACGGGCCCCGCGATGTTGATCAGGTACTCCGCGTTCATCACGATGCTCTTGTTGCCGCCCAGGATCAGGTTCGGATTGTTCGGCGCGGAGGGGCCGATGGTCCGGAGGTCGAACCCGCGGATCGTGTAATCGCCGCCGAGCACGATGCGCTCGAAGATCGGCAGCGGGCTGTACGGGCGGATGTACTGGAACTGCACGCGGCCGCCATAGGACGTCCGGCCGGTGTGCTGCTTGAAGAACACGCCCTCGATCGTCGGCTTCAGATACTTCGTGTTGCCGCCGACACCGGCCATGTCCAGCGACATCGTCAGGCGCTTGCCGCGGTTCGGGAAGATCGGATTGTCGATCGTGTTGTGGACGAAGCTCGGCGTGATCTTGCTGACCGTCCGCTTGCCGGAGTTCCCGACCAGCAGCGAATCGTAGAGATATGGATTCCGCTGCAGGATCAGCGCCTGGGCAGACGTCAGGCTGGACAGGTTGACTTCCGAGCACCCGCGGCTCAGCAGCAGACAGGACTGGTCGAAGAACGCCTCGTTCAGGTCCTGCACCTTCACCTGCTCGTAGCTGTAGGCCACGAAGCTCCGGCTGAAGGCGCCGACCGGGAACCCGATGCTCGTATTGCCGCCGGTCGAGGCCTGCGTGAACTGCGAGATGTACTGCAGCGTGCGGCTGAAGATGTCGAAGCCGACGGTCAGGTTGCGGTCGAACAGGAACGGCTCGGTGAAGGCGAGCTGGTAGTTGCGCGAGCGGGACCCGGCGGTCATCGACACCGTCAGGCTCTCGCCGCGGCCGAGGAAGTTCGCCGTCTGGAACGAGAGCTGCCCGAAGAACCCTTCGAACTGCGACATGCCGGCGCCGAACGAGATCTGGTTCCGGTTCTGCTCCTCGAGCTTCAGCGTCAGGTCGACGGTGTTGTCCTTGCCCGCGGTCTTCTGGACGTCGATCGCCTTCTGCTCGTCGAGCTGCTTGAAGTACCCGAGCTGGTTCAGGCGCCGGACGCTGTACTTCAGCGACTCGGTGTTGAACACGCCGCCTTCGCCGAGCTGAATCTCACGCCGGATCACGTTGTCGCGCGTGGTGGTGTTGCCCGTGAACGTGATCTTGTTGACGAAGTACTGCTTCCCTTCCTGGAAGCGCATCGTCACGTCGACGATGGGATTGGTCGTCGGCGGAATCACGGAGAGGATCGGCGGCACCTGGCCGGGCAGGTCGCCGATGCCGGTGTCGCGCGGCGTCGTGTCCGGATACCCGGTGAACTCCCAGTAGCCGACCGACCCGTAGATCTCCCGGGCCTTCTCCAGACCCTTCCGGACGGACTCTTCGTTGTAGTACTCGCCTTTCGTGAGCTTGAAGAGCGGACGCAGCCCTTCGGTCTTCACGATCGTGTTGCCCTCGATGTGGACGTCCCCGACCCGGTACCGCGAGCCTTCCGTGACCGGAATCCGCAGTTCGATCCAGCGCGTCTTCTTGTCGGCGGAGTCGCGGAGCGTCTTCAGCTCCGGCGCGCCGACACGGGCCTGCACGAACCCCTGATTCCGGTAGTACTGCCCGACGCGCTCGATGTCTTCTTCGTACTTGTCGGCCTTGAAGGTCCCCTTGCCGGAAAAGAAGGCGTACCACTTCTTCCCCTTGTTGGTCTTCATCCGCTTCTCGAGCGTGCCGTCCGAGACGGCCGTGTTGCCGACGAACTCCACGCGATCGATCTTGACCTTCGGCCCCTCGCTCACCGCGAAGACGACCTTGACCAGCTTCGGCCCGCCGTCGATCGGGACGACCTTGTGCGACACCTCGGCGTTGTTGTGCCCCTTGTCCGCCATGAAGCTGCGGATGACGCTCTCGGCGCGCCGGATCTTGGCGTCGTCGCGGAAGGAGTCGGTCGGGATGGCGACGTTCAACTCACGGAGCTTCTCGTCGATCTTCGTGCGTTCGACGAGCTTCGAGCCCTCGTAGTCGATCATCTTGACCCGCTCACGCTCCTCCATCTGGTAGGTGATGAGCTTGCCGATGACGCCGTTCGTGAAGACGTAGTCCGCCGCCTCGATCGACAGGTCCTCGAGAAAGCTGGTGCCCCAGAGACGTTTGAAATCGTCCTGGATGGACTGCAGCGCAGCGTCGTCGTACGGCTGCCAGACGTCCTGCGACGGCAGGCTGGGCTTGGTATGGATGTAGTAGAGGTAGGTCTGCGGCTCGACGGCCGAGACATTGCCCTGCTTCTCGAAGCACGGCGAGATGTAATAGATGACGGGACCGGAGCCTTCCGGCGGCAGCTTGGCCGGCGGAGGGACCGGTACGCCGCAGATTCTCGAGGCCGCCGCCGGGCCGTCCGGCGTCTGCGCCGCCGCGGACCCGACGGGCAACCCAAGACCCAGGAGCGCGCCCAGGACGATCCCGGACACGGCCGGCGACATGCTTCGAACCACTATCATCAAAGTGTACAGGAACTTAGACGCCGGGGCCGCGCGGCCGGCCGTCCCGGCGGGCCGCAGGGTTCCCCAGAACGGCGTTTCCGGGCGCGACGTCCTCAGGACGACTGGGCGTCCGCGACCAGTTCCCCGGCCGGGCGGTAGGCAATCTGGCCCGCGTCGAGATACACCTCGACGTCCCCCTCGCCCAGCTTGCCCCTGATGAGCTCCTCGGAGAGCGGATCCTCGATGTAGCGCTGGATCGCGCGCCGGAGCGGCCGGGCGCCGTACGACCGATCCTTGCAGGTCGCCTCGATGATCCAGTCGACGACCTCCGCCGTGACGCGGATCGACATGCGGCGGTCGGCCAGATTCGCGTTGAGCTGATCGACCAGCAGCCGGGTAATCCGGCGCAGGTCGTCATCGCCGAGCGCTTCGAACACGATGAGCTCGTCGATCCGGTTGATGAACTCCGGATTGAACGTCCGCTTCACCTCGCCGAGCACCATGTCGTTGACGCTCTTCGCGGACTCCGCGGCGTCACCCGACTGGAAGCCCATCGCCGCCTTCTTCTGGATGAAGCGGGCGCCGATGTTCGACGTCATGATGATGATCGTGTTCTTGAAGTTGACCCGGTTCCCGAGGCCGTCGGTCAGATGGCCGTCCTCGAACACCTGCAGCAGGATGTTGAAGATGTCCGGATGCGCCTTCTCGACCTCGTCGAGCAGCACGACCGAGTAGGGATTCCGCTTCACCTTCTCGGTGAGCTGACCGCCCTCCTCGTGCCCCACGTATCCGGGCGGCGAGCCGATGAGCTTCGAGACGGAGTGCTTCTCCATGTACTCCGACATGTCGAAGCGGATCAGCGAGTGGTCGCTGCCGAAGAGAAACTGCGCGAGCGCCCGGGCCAGCTCCGTCTTGCCGACGCCGGTCGGCCCCAGGAAGATGAAGCTGCCCACCGGGCGGGTCGGCGCCTTCAGGCCCGCGCGCGACCGCCGGATCGCCCGCGAGACGGCCGAGATCGCCTTGTCCTGGCTGACGACACGGCGATGGAGGTCGGCCTCCATGCGCAGCAGCTTGTCGCTCTCGTCCTGATTGATGGAGGTCAGCGGCACGCCCGTCCACTTCGACACGACCTCGTCGATGTCGTGGCGCGTCACTTCGACCTTGCGGGCGCTCGACTTGACGTCGAACTTCTCGCGGACGAACTGCAGGCTCTCGCGGGCCGACGCTTCCTGCTCCTTGTAGAACTGGGCCTTCTCGAAGTCCTTCTGCGAGACGGCGTTCTCCATCTGCTCGACGGCGACGCGGATGCTGCGGTTGATCTCGCCGAACTCGTCGCTGAACGACGCCTCGCGCAGCTTTGCCCGCGCGCCGGCCTCGTCGAGCAGGTCGATCGCCTTGTCGGGCAGGAACCGGTCCGTGATGTAGCGGCTCGACTGATACACCGCGGCCTCGATGGCCTCCGGCGTGTACTCGACGTGATGGAACTGCTCGTACCGGTCCTTGACGCCCATCAGGATGCCGATGGTCTCCTTCTCGGCCGGCGGGTCCACCTTGATCGACTGGAACCGCCGCTCGAGCGACCGATCCTTCTCGATGTACTTCCGGTACTCGGCCGGCGTCGTGGCGCCGATGCAGCGGATCTCGCCCCGTGACAATGCCGGCTTCAGGATGTTGGCCGCGTCGAGCGAGCCCTCGGCCGAGCCCGCACCGACCAGCGTGTGCAGCTCGTCGATGAACACGATGATGTTCGGGCTCTCGACCAGCTCCTTCATGATGGCCTTGAGCCGCTCCTCGAACTGGCCGCGATACTTCGTGCCGGCCACGATCAGCGAGATGTCGAGCGCCAGGATCCGCTTGTCCGCGAGGAAATGCGGGACGTCACCGTAGACGATCTTCTGCGCCAGCCCTTCGACGATGGCCGTCTTGCCGACGCCGGGCTCGCCGATGAGGACCGCGTTGTTCTTCGTCCGGCGGCACAGCACCTGCTGGACGCGCTCGAGCTCGTAGCTCCGGCCCACCAGCGGGTCGAGCTGGCTCTTCATGGCCGCGTCGGTCAGGTCGCGGCTGAACTCGGCCAGCAGCGGCGTTTCCTTGACGCGGACCTGCGTCGACTTCTCGTTGAGCAGCTGCACGATATCCTCGCGGACGGCGTGCAGGCGCATGCCCTTCTCCATGAGGATCGTGGCCGCCACGGACCGCTCCTCGCGCAGGATGCCGAGCAGCAGGTGCTCCGTACCGATGTAGTTGTGCAGGAGGCGGTCGGCCTCCTCGGCCGCGAACTGGAGGACGCGCTTCGTCTCCGCGGAGAACGGGATCTCGACCGAGGTCGACACCTTCTCACGGAAAACGCTTCGGCCCTCGATCTCCTTGCGGATCGTCTCCAGAGACAGATGTGACCGCGCGAAGAGACGGCTGGTCAGCCCCTTCCCTTCACGGATCAGTCCGAGCAGCAGATGTTCGGTCTCGATCGAAATGCTGCCCAGCTGACTGGCTTCGTAGCGGGCGAAGAAGAGCACCCGTCGCGCACGTTCCGTATACCGTTCGAACATCCGGGGCCGCCTTGGGAGAGGATGCGCACGGTGCGCAGCTCGTAACCTGAGTATACCGCCCCGACAGGGGTCCGGCCGGCCGTAGCGGCGCCGGAACACGCCACGCCGAACGCTCGTCTCAGCCGCCCGAGGTGCGATGCCCTAACTGAGGCGACCCTCCCGAAGTGTCAGCACGCGGTCGCAGGCCGCGGCCAGCCGCGGATTGTGCGTCGCGATGAGCGAGGTGAGCCCGTGTTCGGCGTGCATCTCCCGCAGCAGCGCGTGCAGCCGCTCCGC
>CAYNUO010000020.1:15874-45285 GCA_964400405.1 uncultured Bifidobacteriaceae bacterium
CGGCTGTTCCGGTAGGCCACGAGCGCCTGGTCCGTCAGCGCGGTCAGCTCCACCCCGTCGACGCTGATGTGCCCGGCGTCCGGGCGGTCGAGGCCGCCCAGCAGGTGCAGCAGCGTGCTCTTGCCGACGCCCGAGGCGCCGACAATGGCGACCATCTCCCCTGCCGCCACCTCGAGCGCGATGTCGCGCAGCACCTCGAGGCGCTGCCCCGCCACCGTGTAGCTGCGCGAGAGTCCCGACACGGACAGGAACGCCATCGGGCTACTCGTACCGCAACGCCTGCACCGGGTCGAGCCGGGCGGCCTGCCGGGAGGGATACAGCGTGGCGAGGAAGCAGATGACGACGGCCGCGCCGACCACCAGCGCGAGGTCCCACGGCTGCACGACGAACGGCACGTAGGACACCTGATAGACGTCCGCGGGAATGCGCACGAGGCGGTAGCGGTCGGCGAGGGTCGCCAGCGTGAGCCCGCCCGCCGCGCCGGCCGCCGTCCCGACCAGGCCGATCACGAGGCCCTGGAGCATGAAGATCCGCATGACGACCGCGGAGGAGGTGCCCATCGTCTTCAGGATCGCGATGTCGCGGCTCTTCTCCATCACCAGCAGCACGAGGGACGCCACGATGTTCAGCGCCGCCACCATCACGATGAGCCCGATCGTGATCGAGATCGCCATCTTCTCGAGGCCGAGCGCCGAGAAGAGCGAGCGGTTCATCTCGGTCCAGTCCTGCGCCACGTAGTCAGGGCCGAGCACGGCGCCGATGCGTTCGGCCACGGCCGGCGCGCCGTAGATGTCCGTCACGCGGAGCTGCAGCAGATCGACGCCGGTCTTGCCGGTCAGCCGCCGCGCGAAGTCCAGCGAGACGAAGCCGTAGTTCGCGTCGAACTCGAAGATGCCCAGGCTGTAGATCCCGGCCACGCGGGCACGGCGCGGACGCGGCATCATCCCCATCGGCGAGAGCGTGCCGCTGGGCGTCAGCAGCGTCACATGGCCGCCGACCTTCACGTTCAACGACGCGGCCAGCTCCTTGCCGAGCACGATGCCCGGGCCGTCCTCGACGGAGCCCGCCAGCGTGTCGAGCGACCCCGCCGTGAGCGAGCGGCCGAGGTCCGTGACGCCCCGTTCGAGCGCCGGGTCCATCCCCTTGATCGTGATGAACTGAGACCCGGCGTCGGTCGTGACCAGGGCCTTGTCGAGGATGGCCGGTGCCGCTCCGGCCACGCCCTCGATGCCCTTCAGCTTCCCGACCTCCGCCTCGTAGTCGGGCAGGCCGCCAGCCTTCAGCACGTAGACGTGCGCGGTGGCGCCGAGGAGGCGGTCGCGCAATTCACCCTGCAGGCCGGTCATCAGCGCCAGCGCGATCACGAGCGCCATGACCCCCACGGCCACGCCGAGCATCGAGATCAGCGAGATGAGCGAGATGAACGCCTGCCGGCGGCGTGCCAGCAGATACCGGAGGGCGACGAACAGCTCGAAGGACATGCGTTCGCGCCTCTGCTCGTCCTACCGGGGCCGCATCAGCGGGAACAGGATCACGTCGCGGATCGACGGGCTGTTCGTCAGCAGCATGACCAGGCGGTCGATGCCGACGCCCTCACCACCGGCCGGCGGCATGCCGTGCTCGAGCGCCCGGATGTAATCCTCATCCATGGCGTGGGCCTCGTCATCGCCCCCCGCGCGGCTCGCGAGCTGTTCGTCGAACCGGCGTCGCTGCTCCACCGGGTCGTTCAGCTCGGAGAACGCGTTGGCCACTTCGAAGCCGCCGATGTAGAGCTCGAATCGCTCCACGGTGTCCGGGTCGTCCGGCTTCTGCTTCGAGAGCGGCGAGACTTCGGTCGGAAAGTCGTGGACGAACGTCGGCTGGATCAGCGACTCCTCGCAGAGTGCCTCGAAGATTTCCGCCGCGATCTTGCCCGCACCCATGGCGGGCGTCACGTGGATCCCGAGGCGCTCGGCCAGCGCCGCGGCCGTGTCCCTGGAACGGAGCGCCTCGGCGGGGATCGCCTCGCCGAGCTTCGCCGAGGCGGCCTCGCGCGCGGCCTCGCGCAGCGACAGCCGCTTGAACGGCGCGGCAAAGCTGATGGCGTGCTCGCCGAACGTCACATCCGTGCCGCCCGTCGCGGCCGTGGCGACCTCGGCCAGCATCTGCTCCGTCAGCGTCATCAGGGCCTGATATTCGGCGTAGCTCCAGTAGAACTCGAGCATCGTGAACTCGGGGTTGTGCTGGGTCGAAATGCCCTCGTTGCGGAAGTTCCGGTTGATCTCGAAGACCCGCTCGATGCCGCCCACGGTCAGCCGCTTCAGGTACAGCTCGGGTGCGATACGCATGTAGAGCCGCATGTCGAGCGTGTTGTGGTGCGTGACGAACGGCCGCGCGAGGGCGCCTCCGGCGATCGGCTGCATCATCGGCGTCTCGACCTCGAGGAAGCCCCGCTCGATGAGAAACGCCCGGATGGCCGTCACGACCCGGCTCCGCACTTCGAACACGCGCCGCGAGTCCGGGTTGACCGTCAGGTCCAGGTAGCGCTGCCGATAGCGCGTCTCGATGTCCTGCAGACCGTGGAACTTCTCGGGCAGCGGCAGCAGTGCCTTCGACAGGAACGTCAGCGCCGACGCCCAGACAGTCAGCTCGTTCGTCTTCGTGCGGAACAGCCGGCCTTCCACGCCGACCCAGTCGCCGAAGTCCAGCAGCTTGAACACGGAGAAGTCGAGCTCAGGCAGCGCGTCCTGCCGGATGTAGACCTGCAGGCGAGCCTTGCCGTCGGACAGCACGAGGAAGTTCGCCTTGCCGAAGCTCCGGATGCCGAGGATCCGGCCGGCCACGCGGGTCCGCGGCTGCTCCGCTTCGAGCGTCTCGCCGGAGGCCGGGCTGTACGCCGCGACCACGGCGTCGATCGTCGCCTGCTGCGCGAACCCGCGCGGATAGACGTCGACGCCGAGCGCACGGAGCGCGTCGAGGTTGGCGCGGCGCTGGACGATCTGATCGGATTCCGAGGGCGTGGTGCTCATCTGCTGTCTCGTCAGGTTCGGTCGAGCGACTTGCGGACACCGTCCAGGAGTCCGTTGATGAAGCGGACGGCGTCTTCGGTGCTGAAGGTGCGCGCCAGCTCCAGCGCTTCGTTGATGACGACGCGGGCCGGCGTCTCCGGCCGGTAGCGGAACTCATAGACGGCCAGCCGCAGGATCAGGCGGTCGACGACGGCCATCCGCTCCAGCCGCCAGTGCTGCGCGGCCGCGGCGATGAGCGGGTCGAGCTCGGCGGCATGCGCCGCGACACCGCGCACCAGCTCTCCGGCCAGCGTCTGCTGCGACCGGGAGAGCGGCGGGGCGACCTCCTCCACGTGCAGTTCTTCGTCGCCGGGTCCGGGCGCACTCCGCTCCTCGAAGAAGCGCGTGACCACGCTCTCGGCGGGCGTCCGTCCGACCTCCCACTGGTAGAGCATCTGCACCGCCGCCTCGCGCGCGCGGTGGCGGCCGTCGGCGCGATCGAGCGCTGCCGCATCCGGCTCGGCGCTCACCGGCCTGCCCCGCCGCGGATCGCGCGGAGCACGCCGACCGTCTCGATCGCCGCCAGCGCCGCCTCGTGGCCCTTGTTCTCCGGGCCCGGCCGGGAGCGTGCGATTGCCTGCTCGTCGGTCAGCGTCGTCAGTACGCCGAAGGTCACCGGAATCTCCGTCGCCGCGGCGGCCTCGGCGATGCCGTGCGACGCGGCCTCGGCGATGTATTCGAAGTGCATCGTGTCGCCCTTGATGAGGCAACCCAGGCAGACGACAGCGTCGAACCGGCCGGACGCGGCGAGCGTACGCGCGACCAGCGGAATCTCGAAAGCGCCCGGCACGCGGACGACCGTGATCCGGTCGCCGGACACGCCGGCACCGCCGAGCGTCGCCAACGCTCCGGCGAGCAGCCCTTCGGTGACCTCTGGATTGAATCGGGCGACGACGACCGCGTAGCGGCCGGTCGGGTCGTGCTGAGGTCCGGCGATCTCGGCAGGTGCAGTCATCGGCTGGCGGCTGCCGGCATCACCGGAGCCTGTCTACTTGCCCGTGAAGGTCGCCGGGCGCTTCTCGAGGAAGGCGCTGGTGCCTTCGTGCATGTCCTCGGTCGACGACACCACACCGAACAACGAGGCTTCGAGTTCCGTGCCGGCGTCCAGCGGGAGATCCACGCCACGATGCACAGCCGTCAGGATGTACTCGAGAGACCGCGGCGGCTTGGTGGCGAGCTCACCGGCGAGCGTGCGCGCCGCGGCGATCAGTTCCGCCGCCGGTACGACGCGATTGACGAGACCGATCGCCAGCGCCTCGTCGGCCTTCACCATCCGTCCGGTCAGCAGCAGGTCCAGCGCGATGCCCTTGCCGACCAGCCGCGGCAGACGCTGCGTGCCGGCGTACCCGGGAATCAGACCGAGGTTCACTTCCGGCTGACCGAACCGGGCCGAGTCCGCCGCGAGGCGCAGCGTGCACGACATGGCCAGCTCGCATCCGCCGCCGAGCGCGAACCCGTTGACGGCCGCGATGACCGGCTTGCCGAGATGTTCGATCTGCCCGAAGGCCGCCTGACCGGCGTGGGCCGTCGCCTGGGCGACGGCGCCAGTCTGCGCGGCCAGCTCGCTGATATCCGCTCCCGCGACGAACGACTTCTCGCCTGCGCCGGTCAGGATGACCACGCGGACGCTGTCGTCGGCCTTGAGTTCGGCAAACGCACGGCTCAACTCGGCGATCGTCGCCGCGTTCAGTGCGTTGAGGACCTTCGGTCGGTTGATGGTGACGACGGCAATGGCACCGTCGCGTTCGAGGAGGAGGTTTTCAAAAGACATCAGCGTGTTCGGGAAGTGACGAGTATACCCCACGCCGCCGCGGCCACTGCCCCGAGCGCACCGCCGGCCGTGTCCGCATACCAGTCGGCGAGCTCGAGCGACCGCATCGGCACGAAGACCTGATGGAGCTCGTCCGTGATGCCGTATCCGGACGTGATGGCGACGGCGACGAGCGCGGCGCCGGCCGTGACGCGCCGGCCCATCCCGCCGGCCGTGGCACGGGTGGCGAGCAGCCCCAGCAGCGCGTACCCGAGCAGATGCTTCACCTTGTCGTTCAGGCCCGCCGGAGACGGGGGCGACGACAGCGACTGCACGTAGAAAATGGCGGCCATGTAGACGCCCACCGGAAGCCAGAGGGCGGCCATGCGCAGCCGGGACATCGAGGAAACGCCCGGGAGGCGCCCCGGCGTGTCGATCACAGCGGCAGGAACCGCAGGACCCAGCCGAGGGCGAGGCCGGCCAGCAGGAAGCCGGCGAACATCCGGGCGCCCGTCCGGATCTGCGCGTCGGGGCCCTCGGCCGTCAACGCACCGAAGACCACGGACACGGCGCCCGCGAACAGCACGAGGAGGCCGACGTGACTGGCCATGCCTACTTGCGTCCCTCGGCGATGTCGAACGCGTCCAGCACGACGAGCATGTTCAGCAGGCCCGCCACGAGCAGAAACGTGTTGCCGTACTCGTAGGTCACCGCGACCACGCGGCCGCCGCCGAGCCCCATCGCCGCCGTGCCGATGTACAGCAGGCCGATCCCGAGGTCGGCGAAGGCCTCCAGCGCCACGAGCGGCTGCGAGAAGTCGAACGAGAAGATCTGCCCTTCGAGCCAGAGGCCGGCGGCGAACATCAGCGGCAGCGTCACGAGAAACACCAGGCCCCGCCCGAAGCGGCCCAGCAGCAGATGCCCGGCACCCGGGATGGCCCACGCCGCGGCGCAGACGGCCAGCGGCGGCAACGACGGACGGGAAGACGGGGACGGCACGTCTGGCTAGTGTACCGCGCCTACTGGAGCGGCACGCCGAGCGGGCCGAACTGCCCTTCGTAGCGCGCGCGGAACTCGTCCGCCGTGTAGGCATGGGTGGTGCCGCCCAGATGCTCGAGCGCGTAGGTGGCGGCGACACTGCCAATCCGCGCCGCCTCCGCACAGGTCAGTCCGACGGCGAGCCCCTTCATCAGGCCGCCGCGGAAGGCGTCGCCGACGCCGGTCGGGTCCACGATCCGGTGCGGCACCATCGCGGCCACTTCGGCGCGCGCACCGTTCTCGTAGACCCACGACCCGTGCTCGCCGCGGGTCACGATCAGCACGTGCGCCCGGGCCAGCACCGCCGCCTCGTCCAGCCCCGTCTTCTGGCGGATCAACTCGAACTCATAGTCGTTGCAGATCACGACGCGGGCGCCGTCGATGCCGGACTGCAGCTCGTCACCGCTCATGCGCGCGCACTGCTGCCCCGGGTCGAAGATGAACGGGATACCCAGCGTGCGGCACTCCTCCGCGTACTGCACCATCGCGCCCGGGTCGTTCGGCGAGATGATGACGAGGCCGCAGTCCGGGACGGTCCGGAACGACAACTCGCCGGCGTTGGCCATCGCCCCCGTGTAGAACGACGCGATCTGGTTGTTCTCGGTGTCCGTGCTGCAGAAGAACGACGCCGTGAACTTGTCCGGCACCTGCCGGACCAGCGACGTGTCCACGCGGGCCGCCTCGAGCCACGCGCGGTAGTCGCCGAAGTCCTGCCCCGCCGTCGCCATCAGGAACGGCTTCTCGCCGAGCAGGGCCAGCGTGTAGGCGATGTTCGGCGCGCAGCCGCCGCGGCGCTTGTCCATCGAGTCCACGAGGAAGCTGAGGCTGATCCGCTGCAGATGTTCGGGCAGTACGTGCTCGGTGAACTTCCCGGGAAACGACATCAGATAGTCGAACGCGATCGAACCGGTGACGATGAGCTTCATGAGAGGTATTTGTCCACGAGAGGCGCCAGGTTGCGCCGGGTTTCGGCGGGAATCGCCTGCGGCCGCGTGATGAGCGCGAACTTCAACGCCGTCGCGCACTCGCAGGTGCGCTCGAACGGCAGGGCGTCAACGGCGCCCGCGATGATCTGCTGGGCCATGACGGCGTTCTGGGTCAGGTTCGCGATGATCATGTCGACCGTGACCGAGTCGTGGTCCGGGTGCCAGCAGTCGTAGTCGGTCACGAGCGCGATCGTCGTGTAGCAGATCTCCGCCTCGCGGGCGAGCTTCGCTTCCTGCAGGTTGGTCATCCCGATGATGTCCATCCCCCAGCTCCGGTAGAGGTTCGACTCGGCCAGCGTCGAGAACTGCGGCCCTTCCATGCAGACGTAGGTGCCGCCCTTGTGAATCGTCGCGCCGGCCGCCACGCCGCTCTGATACGCCACCGCGCTCAGGTGCTTGCAGAACGGGTGCGCGAACGTCACGTGCGCCACCAGGCCCTGCCCGAAGAACGTGCTCACGCGGCCCTTCGTCCGGTCGAAGAACTGGTCGGGGACGACGATGTCGAGCGGTTTGTACTCCTGCTTCAGGCTGCCGACCGCGCTCGCCGAGAGCAGGTACTCCACGCCGAGCTGCTTGAAGCCGAAGATGTTCGCCCGGAAGTTCAGTTCCGACGGCGAAATGCGGTGGCCGGCTCCGTGCCTCGCCAGAAACGCGACGCGCTTCCCGCGGAGCGTGCCGACCACGTAGGGGCCTGACGGATCGCCGAAGGGCGTCGTCAGTGCCACCTCACGCCGGTCCGTGACTTCCGCCATGTCGTACAGACCGCTGCCGCCGATGATGCCGATGCGTACCTGTTCCATATGCCTCTGTGTATGTCCGCGACGTGGGCTACCCGCGCAGCGGTTCGACGTACCGCCGGCCATCCTTCTCGCGGATGTAGCCGGCCGGCACGACGGGATCGTGTTCGAAGAAGATGAGGTACCCGCGGTCGATCGCCTCGCGGATGAAGCGCCGCTTGAAGCTGAGCGTCTCCATCGGGAAGAGGTCGTAGCCCATGATCCAGGGGTCGTCGATGTGCGCCGTCGTCGGGATGAGGTCCGCCGTGAACACCGCGGTCTGCCCACCCGACTCGACGAACACGATCTGGTGCTGCCCGGTGTGGCCGCCCGTGCGCTGCACGCGCACGCCGGGCCGGATCTCCTGGTCGCCCTCGTAGAACGACGCCACGCCCGCGGCCTTCAGCGGTACGAAGTCATCCAGCAGGTACGACGCGCGGTTCCGTTCATGGGGGTGCGTGGCGTCCTCCCACTCGGCGCCGCGAATCACGTACTCGGCACCGGGGAAACGCGGAACCAGCGCGCCGGCGGCATTCCGCGTCGTCGCGCCGCCGAAGTGATCGAAGTGCAGGTGCGACGCCAGCACCACATCGAACGCGTCCAGCCCGAGTCCGGCGGCCGCGAGCGCGCGGTCCAGACGCCCGCTGCCCTCGATGCCGTAGATGTCGGCCTGCTTCGCCGGCATCTTGTCGCCGCACCCGCAGTCGATCAGCATGCGGCCCCAGTCGCCTTCCACGACCAGCGGTCGCGACGACAGGCCGATGCGGTGCCGGTCGTCGGCCGGGATCCGCTTTTCCCACAGCGTCCGCGGCACCGACCCGAACATCGCGCCGCCGTCCAGCTTCAGGGCGCCGTCGTTGACGCTGGTGAGCTGGAAGCCGCCGAGCGTCGTCCGCAGCGGCCGGAGCTCGGTGTGGTCGGGCTTCTGCTTGAGCTCGACCAGCACGCCGTGCGCGGCCGCGGGATGGATGAATGCCACCAGGGCGTCTTCCGCCCCCGGACGCGGGGCCTCGTCGATCAGCCGGACACCCTTCGCCTTGAGCTGATCGAGCGCCGCCTGGATGTTCTCGACGCGCAGCGTGATGTGGTGGACGCCGGGCCCCCGCTTCTCGACGAACTTCGCGATCGTGGACTCCGGCGACGTCGGTTCGAGCAGTTCAAGCGCGGAGCGCCCGACCGGAATGAAGTGCGCGCGCACCTTCTGGGTCTCGACGACTTCCGGCGCTTCGACTTCAAGCCCGAGCGCGTCGTGATAGAACGCCAGCGCCTTCTGGAGATCGCCCACGGCGATCCCGATGTGATCGAGCACTGCCCGCATCGTGCGTATCCTGGTCGGAAATGTCCGCGGTGGCGGACGAGTCTCGGTGGTGCCTCAGCCGATCATATGGCAGCCACGGCCCGTTCCACGATCCGCGCCGCGGCCGTGTACGGGTCGATGGTCCGGTCCGAGATGCCCTGCACCATGCGCGCGAACTCGCCCTCCGGCAGCACGCGGTCGAGGTGCCGCGTGAAGGCCGCGGCCACCAGCTCGCGAAGGCGGCTCTCATGCCTGGCCTGCCGCCGGGTGCCCGACTGCTGCGATGGATGCGCACGGAACGCCTGGATCGACGCCCACAACGCGGCCACGCCCTCGCCACTCGATGCGACCGTCTTCAGCACCGGCGGGTGCCAGTCCCCCGGCCCGAACGTCTCGAGCGACAGGTTGGCTTCGATGGATTCGACGGCCCGCTCCGCGCCGTCGCGGTCGGCCTTGTTCACGACGAAGATGTCCGCGATCTCCATGACGCCGGCCTTGATCGCCTGCACGTCGTCACCGGTGCCGGGCACCAGCGCGACCACCGAGACATCCGCCGCGCGCACGATGTCGACCTCGTCCTGCCCGACACCCACCGTCTCGATGATCACGATGTCGCGGCCGGCGGCGTCCATGACGAGCGCGACGTCGCTGGTCGCCCGCGCGAGGCCGCCGAGGTGGCCGCGTGTCGCCATGCTGCGGATGAACACACCGGGGTCGCCGAAGTGACTCGCCATGCGCAGGCGATCGCCGAGAATCGCGCCGCCGGTAAACGGGCTCGTCGGGTCGACGGCGATCACGCCGACCGTCAGCTGGTCCCGGCGGATCTCGGCGATCAGACGGTCCACGAGCGTGCTCTTGCCGGCGCCGGGCGGACCCGTGACGCCGATGAGATACGCGCGGCCGGTGTGGGGATGGAGGTCGCGGACGAGGGCGGATGCCGCCGGAGTTTCGTTCTCGACGAGGGAGATGGCGCGCGCGAGCGCACGGGGTTCCCCGGCGAGCACCCGGTCGGCCAGGGTCGCGGAAGCACCGGCTGGCGAGGTCACGCGGGCTCACTGTATCACGCAGATTCGGCGCGGTATCATGCGTGCATGCGGCTCCGCATTCCCGCGCTTGCGATGCTCGTCCTGATCGGGTGTGCCCTGCCCGCATCGGCCGACGTCACGATCTTCACGGGCTCGGCATCGGCCCCGTCCAACCGTCAGGTGACCGGCGCCTCGGTCGGCCTGACGCTGCTCGTGGCCGGCTTCGAGTTCGAGTACGCCTCCGTCAAGGAAGACGTCTCAACGGGCGCACCCGCCGTCAGAACCGGCATGGCCAACGCCTTCATCCAGACGCCGACGGCCATCATGGGCATCACGCCGTACGCGACGACCGGCATCGGGGTGTATCGCGAGCGGCTCGCACTGGATTCCACGACGAGCGTCGCGTTCAACTCCGGCGGCGGCGTGAAGGTGAGCCTGATCGGTCCGCTGCGCGCGCGGCTCGACTACCGCGTCTTCAAACTGCGCGGCGCGCCGCAGACCTCGCTGTTCCACCGGATCTACGTCGGCGCGAACCTGTCCTTCTGATATCGCTGCACGCCGCCGAGGACCGCGACGCGCTACTTCGCCGCGGGCGTGACCGGCTGCCAGGTCTGGCCAAAGTCCGTCAGCGGACGCAGGCTCAGGATCATCTGCGCGCCGGCGAACGCGCTGGTGTAGCGCTCGTGCAGGTCCTGCACTTCGTCGAGCGGAAACGCCTCCAGCAGAATCGGGCCGATGGCGTAGTCGGCCTTCGGCACGGCCGGCGACATCAGGGAGACGTACAGCACGCTTGAGCCGGGGCCCGGTTCCGCTGCCCGGAAGAGCTTCCACCCCGCGGCCTGCCGGCGGCGCGTTTCGTCGGCCGAGGCCGCCAGCGCCTGATGCAGGCGCGCCATGACCGCCTCGAAGTCCTTCACGCGGTCGGCCTTGATCGGGCTGATGAGCATGCCGGCCTCGGTCGCGAACTTCCGGTCGAGCACCGGCGCGCCAGGCGGTGGCGCGGCGCCAGGTAGCGGCGTCGCGAGCGGGTCGACGGGCCGGCCTGTCTCGACACCCGAAGCACCTGGGCGCGACACGTCATCCGGCGCCTGCGCGCCGGGCACGGCCGGCGCCGCCGGGGGCGTCGGCGTCTGCGCCGTCGCCGGCACGACCATCAGGCCGGAAAGCAAAACGGCGCCGGCCGCACGTCGTGCAGCCAGCGCCGGATAACACACGAACATCAGAACACGTGGGGAAAGACCGGACTACTGCCCGAGCGCCAGCGTCAGCTTCCCTTGGATCGTGAAGAGGCCAGCCTTGAAGGCCCCACGGTAGAGGTCGTACAGCGCGCGCTGTTCCGCCGCGGGAACCGCCTCGTAGGCAACCTGGAGGATCGAGTAGTCCGCGCCCTTCACGACCGGGTCGATGATATGGACATAGACAATCGATCCATCGGGGTTGGGAGTGGCGTTCCGGAAGATCTTCCAGCCAGCCGCCTGGGCCTTCGCTTCCGGCCTGCTCGACTTCCCGAGGGCCTCTTTCAGCGTTGCCATCACCTTTTCGTAGTCGGCGGTCTTATCCGGGTTCACAGAAACCGCCTGCACCACGGCATCACCGTCAAACGTCAACTTCTGGGCCGCCTGCTGGGCAGCATGCACCTGAGTCTGCGAGAACACCGGCAGCATCATCAGTGCGCCAGCCAGTAACAGTCCGGACAGTCGTCGCATCGTAATCCTCCTGAACCAAAGGGCGCCCTACTCTAGCACTACCGGCCCGAGCAGGACGGCCATCACTTCATTGGCCAACAGCATCCCCCGGCGGGAGAGCCACAAGCGGCCGACATCATACGTCAGGATCCCGGCCTCGACGAATGGGGTCAAGGCACTACGGCGTTCTGACCACAGGTCAATCCCGTACCGGCGATGCACCGCGTCGAGATCCACGCCCGCCGTCAGACGCAATCCGGTGAACGCAGCCTCCTCGGCGCGCTCCTGTGCGGACATGACCCGTTCGTCCACGGCGAGCGGCAGGTTCGCACCCACGGCATCCACGTACTCCACCGTGGCGGAACGATTCTTCCAGCGCCGGCCATCCCGCGTGGAGTGCGCGCCGCATCCGAAGCCGAGCCATTCCCCGTCTTCCCAGTACTTCAGGTTGTGCCGCGCCACACGCCCCCCACGCGCCACGTTCGAGATCTCGTACTGCTCGTAGCCCGCGTCGTCGAGACGCGCCATGGCCGCCAGGTACATGTCGGCGGCATCGTCGTCCGGTGCGAGCGACCAGCGCTCGCGCGCCATCGCTTCCCGCAACGGCGCGTTCGGGTAGAGCTCCAGCAGATAGAGCGACGCATGGTCCGGCGCGATCTGGATGAGACGGTCGACGGAGGACATCCACTGCGCGATGGTCTGCTGCGGCAGCCACATCATCAGGTCCAGGCTGACGTTGTCGAAGCCCGCGGCCCGCGCCTCGCCGACGGCCGCGGCCGCGCGGTCGGCCGAGTGCAGACGGCTCAGCCGGATGAGTTCCTCGTCCCGGAACGACTGCGCACCGAAGCTGACGCGGGTCACACCGGCCTCGCGGAAGCCCGCCAGCCGGTCGACCGTGACCGTTTCAGGGTTGGCCTCGAGCGTGACCTCCGCGTCCGGCGTCACCGCGAAGCCCTGCCGCAGGGCGGCCACGATCGCGCCGATCTCATGGGGCTCCAGCAGGGACGGCGTGCCGCCGCCGAAGAAGATCGTGTCCGCGGGCGTGCCGTCGCCGGCGCGCTGGATCTCGGTCAGCAGCGCGGCGACGTAGCGCGTCTTCAGCGCCTCGTCGTAGAGGCCGCGGTTGAAATTGCAGTAGTTACAGATGGCCGCGCAGAACGGGACGTGGACGTACAGCCCGAGCACGGCGGTCTTGCTAGGATCCGGCGCGGCCGCCGGGCCATTTCAGGTCGAGCTGTTCACCGTGCTTCGGCGCCCGCGGTCCGCGGAGCTGGGCCCGCATCTGTCCGCTGGCCTTGGCCGGAAGCGTCCGGCGCGGCCGGCCCTTCCACAGGCGGTAGAGGTCCTCCGCCCCGCTGTTCGGCTCGAGGTTCCGGTAATCCGGCCCGTCGTACTCGAGGAACTCGCACATTTCCCGGAGCCGCGAGTGCAGCCGGAACCCGACACGGACGACGAGGGAGTTCATGTCGCCCTCATCGGGCGTGTCCTCCCAGTTCGACGTGAAGATCGTCGGCCGGCGTTCGTTGTACCGGGTGTTGACGATGAGGCTCATCGTCTCCTCCACCCAGTCCGTCATGCGCTCGGCTCCGAGGTCGTCCAGCACGAGCAGTTCCGCTTCCATCACCGGGCCGATGACGTCCAGCTCCACACGATTGGACGTCGTGTCGTACGTGCTCCGGATCTCTTTCAGCAGCTCGCGCGTGTCGTAATACAGGCCTTTTGCGCCGGTCGCCTTCACGACCTGCCTGAGCACGGAGACGGCGATGTGCGTCTTTCCGATTCCCGGCGGGCCGATGAGCAGCAACCCCTTCTCACAGGCGGGAAAATTCTCGGCAAAACGCTGCGCGCGTTCGACCGCCTTCAGCAGGCGCTCGTTCGGATAGGTGACGAAGTTGTCGAGGTCGCAGCGCTGGTAGCGCGGTGGAATGCGGGCTTCCCGCAGCCGCCGCTCGACCAGCGGCCCGCGGCGGCAGTCGCAGCGTGCGACACGACTGACGCCGTCGGTCACCACGGTCTTCCAACCGGAGTCGGCGCAGTGCTCGCAGGCCACGCCGAATGGTAACGCAGATCGCGTCAGAGATTTTTCTTGACGCCTTCGTGTCGAACGAGATCAGTCGGCGACGACTTGACGAGCGCGGTCGACAGGCGCTGTTCCCAGTCGTCGAGTCCGCGCGCCATCTCCTTCTTGACGTAATCCATGAACTCGTTGACCTCGTGCTGCATCGCTTCGATCTTCATCCGCATGTTCAGGATGATCTCCACGCCGGCCAGATTGACGCCGAGGTCGCGCGTGAGCGTCAGAATCGTTTCGAGCTGTTCGAGGTCCTCGTCCGTGTAGGTCCGTGTGTTGCCGTCCGTACGCGACGGTTTCAGCAACCCCTCGCGTTCGTAGAGGCGCAGCGTCTGCGGGTGGATGTTGTACTTCTCCGCGACGGCGCTGATCATGTAGTAACCCTTGCCGCCCGCGCGCTTCGCCATCATGCCCCCACTTTCCCGGCGGTTCCGGTCCGTGTCGCGTCGACCGTCTCCCGTACGCTGCCGCCATTGATCCGGCCCAGTTCCCGCAGCAGTTCCCGGGACCGTTCATCCAGCACCGCCGGCAGCATGAGCCGCACCTCGACGACCAGGTCGCCGTTGGGCCCTCCCCTTGTGGACGGGGCCCCCCGGCCGCTCAGCCGGAACCGCTGCCCGGTCTGCGTTCCCGGCGGGATGCGCAGGCGGGCAGGCCCGTCCAGCGCATCGAACTCGATGCGCGAGCCCAGCGCCGCCTCGTGGACGGCCACCGGGAGCGTCATGATCAGGTCATCCCCTTCACGCCGGACCGTGGCGTGCGGCTCCACTTCGACGGAGATATAGAGGTCGCCCGGCTCGCCGCCGCGGATGCCCGCGTGTCCCCGCCCGGCGACCCGCACCCGGTCGCCGTGCGCCACGCCAGCCGGCAACCGAATCTCCGTCGTGTCGGCCCGCGTCTCGAGCCCCAGGCCGCCGCAGGCGTCACACCCGCGTGCCGGCTGCTGCCCGTTTCCGCCGCAGGCCGGGCACGTCCGCGAAAAGACCATGTGTCCGCGCACGGACCGCACGGCCCCGCTCCCCTCGCACGTCAGGCACGGCATCCCCGCGGACCGGAACGTGCCGGCACCGCTGCAGCGCCGGCACGTGTCCCGGCGCGTCACCGTGACGGCACGCTGGGCGCCGCGCAGCGCCTCCTCGAATCCAATCGTCAGGACCAGATGCAGATCCGCGCCACGTTCCTCGCGCGGAGGACGGCGCGTCTGCCGCTCGGTCAGCACCTCCGCCACGAGGTCTCCGAACGTGCCGCTGTGGTCGGACCCCGACGTCGTGAAATCGAATCCCTGGAAGCCGGAGACGCGCGGCGTCTCGCCGGGCTCGGTCGCCCCGCGGTCGTAGCGCAACCGCCGGTCCGGGTCGACCAGCGTTTCGTAGGCCGTGAGAATCTCCCTGAAGCGATGCTCGGCCGCGCGATCGCCCGGATTGATGTCCGGGTGAAAGCGGCGGGCCAGCCGGCGATAGGCGCGCTTGATCTCCGCCTCGCTGGCCGTCTGGCCCACGCCGAGCACTACGTAGAGGTCCATCGGCTCCGGCTACTCCCTCACGCCCCTACTTCTTGTCGTCGTTCACCACTTCCGCGTCGATGACGTCGCCCTGATCGGCGGCCGCGCCATCCGCACCCGCGCCGCCGGACGGACCGGCCGCGCCGTCGCCCGCGCCCGGTGCCGCGCTCGCGCCCTGCTTGTAGAGCGCCTCGGCCGCCTTGTGCTGAACCTGCGTCAGTTCGTCCATCGCCTTCGAGATGGCCGCGACGTCACCGCCGGAGACCGCGGCCTTCAGCGCCTCGACCGCCGTCTGGACGCCGGACTTGTGCTCCGCGGGGAGCTTGTCGCCCGTGTCGGCCAGCATCTTCTCGGCCGCGTAGACCGCCTGGTCCGCGCGATTCCGCGTCTCGATCTCCTCACGCTGCTTCTTGTCGTCCTCGGCGTGCGACTCCGCCTCCCGCATCATGCGGTCGACTTCCTCCTTGCTGAGGCCGCTCGACGCGGTGATCGTGATCTTCTGATCCTTCCCCGTCGCCATGTCCTTGGCCGACACGTTGACGACGCCGTTCGCGTCGATGTCGAAGGTCACCTGGATCTGCGGGACGCCGCGCGGCGCCGGCGGAATGCCGCCGAGCTGGAAGCGGCCCAGCGTGCGGTTGTCGCGCGCGAGGGGCCGCTCGCCCTGCAGCACGTGCACCTCGACGCTCGTCTGGCTGTCGGCCGCCGTCGAGAACGTCTCGCTCTTGTTCGTCGGAATCGTCGTATTGCGCGGAATCAGCGCCGTCATGACGCCGCCCAGCGTCTCGATGCCGAGCGAGAGCGGCGTGACGTCGAGCAGCAGGAGGTCCTTGACCTCACCGGCCAGCACACCCGCCTGGATCGCGGCACCCAGGGCCACGACTTCGTCCGGGTTCACGCCCTTGTGCGGTTCCTTGCCGAAGAGTTCGCGGACGATCTGCTGCACGCGCGGGATGCGCGTCGAGCCGCCGACCAGCACGACCTCGTCGACCTTCGCCGCCGTCACGCCGGCGTCGGCCAGCGCCTGCTTCGTCGGGCCCACGGTCTTCTGCAGCAGGTCCTCGACGATCTGCTCGAACTTCGACCGCGTGAGCTTCAGCTGCAGGTGCTTCGGGCCGCTCTGATCCGCCGTGATGAACGGCAGGTTGATGTCGGTCTCCATCACGGTGGAGAGCTCCATCTTGGCCTTCTCCGCCGCTTCCTTCAGACGCTGCAGCGCCATCCGGTCCTTGCTGAGGTCGATGCCGTCGCTCTTCCGGAACTCCGCGATGATCCAGTCGATCACGCGCTGGTCGAGGTTGTCGCCGCCGAGGTGCGTGTCACCGTTGGTGGCCTTCACCTCGACGACGCCTTCGCCGACGTCCAGGATCGAGATGTCGAAGGTGCCGCCGCCGAAGTCGTACACGGCGATCGTCTCGTCCTTCTTCTTGTCGAGGCCGTAGGCCAGCGCGGCCGCTGTCGGCTCGTTGACGATGCGCATGACCTCGAGGCCGGCGATCTTGCCCGCCTCCTTCGTGGCCTGGCGTTGCGCGTCGTTGAAGTAGGCGGGCACGGTGATGACCGCCTTCGTCACCGGCTGGCCGAGATACTCATCCGCGGCCTGCTTGAGCTTCTGCAGGATCATCGCGGAGATCTCGGGCGGCGCGTTCTCCTTGCCCATGATGTTCACGCGGACGTCGCCGTTCGGCGCGGCGGCCACGGTGTAAGGCACGGTCCGCATCTCTTCATTGACCTCGTCGAAGCGACGGCCCATGAAGCGCTTGATCGAGAAGATCGTGTTCTCGGGGTTGGTCACGGCCTGGCGCTTCGCGACCTGACCGACCAGACGCTCACCACTCTTGGCGAAGGCGACAACCGACGGTGTCAGCCGGTTCCCCTCGGGGTTGGTGATGACGACGGGCTCACCGCCCTCCATGACAGCGACCACGGAGTTGGTCGTGCCGAGATCAATACCGATGATTTTGCTCATGCCGATAGTATGAAATGTGAGCGCCTTACAGTCAAATACGTTCTAACATTCGGTCATTCGACCGCCCCGTATACTGGCACCAATGAGTGAGGCGACGGAAACGCCCCAGCCGGCCCGGCGGCGCCCGGTGATCCGCTGGCTCCTGATCGGCAGTCTCTTCCTGATCACGGCCGGCGCCGGCCTGGCTACCGGCGCTCTCTTTGCCTTCGCCGACGACCTGCCCGCCATCAGCGCGCTCGACGACTACCGCGCCGGCACGATCACGCGGGTCCTCGCCGCCGACGGCCAGGTGATCGGCGACTTCGCGACCGAGCGCCGCGACGTCGTCGGCTACGACGACCTCGCGCCCGCGCTGCGCGACGCCGTGATCGCCGTCGAGGATGCCGGCTTCAACCGGCACGTCGGGCTGAGCGTGTCGCGCATCGCCATCACCGCCGCCCGCGACGCGATGACGGGCCGGCGCGCCGGGGCCAGCACGCTCACACAGCAGCTCGCGCGTGACCTCTTTCTGCGCGAGTACCGGCGCAACGGCATCTTCGAGCGGTCGCTCGAGCGGAAGATCCGCGAGGCCCTCGTCGCCGTGCAGATCGAGAAGCGCTTTACGAAGCGCGAGATCTTCACGCTCTACGCCAACCAGATCTATCTGGGACACGGCGCCTACGGCATGGAGTCGGCCGCCCGTCTCTACTTCAACAAGCCCGCGAAGCAGGTCACGCTCGCAGAGGCGGCGCTGCTCGCCGCGATCGTCCAGTCGCCTGAACGCCTGAGTCCGTTCGTCAACCCGACCCGCGCGCGCGACCGCCGCAACTACGTGCTGCAGCGCATGGCCGCCGAGGGATTCATCACACCGGAAGCCGCGACCGCCGCGGCCGCGCTGCCGGTGGTCACGCGGGGCCTGGTCGCCACCGACCGCTCCGCCGCGCCGTATCTCGTCGAAGAAATCCGGAAGGGCCTCGAAGCCAGCTACGGCGCCGTGGCGATTTACGACGGCGGCCTGACCGTGCAGTCCACCATCGACGCCGGGCTGCAGGCCGCCGTGAACGCCGCGCTCGACCGGGGTCTCCGCGCGCTCGACAAGCGGCACGCGCCGTACCGGAAGGCCACGCGAAACGTCGCGAAGGAGGGACGAGTGCCGGCGGCCGTGACCTTCGACCGCTGGTCCCTCCCCATCCGCACGGACGACGTCGTGCCCGCGGTCGTCCTCGCCGTCACGGGCACCGGACGCGGCGCCGCACGCGTCCGCATCGGCTCGACCGAGGTCGCGATGCCGCCCGCCGCCTTTGCCTGGGCCCGGCGCGGAGCGGCCGACCTGTTCAGCGTGGGCGATGTGATCGAGGTCCGCGTCACGACGCTCAAGGACGGCGCGCCCGCGGCCGTGACGCTCGAGCAGGCGCCCACCGTCGAAGGCGCCGTCGTCGCCATCGACAACCGGACCGGCCGCGTGCTCGCCATGACCGGCGGCTTCAATTTCCAGCGCAGCCAGTTCAACCGCGCGATGCAGGCACGACGGCAGATGGGCTCGGCCTTCAAGCCCATCGTGTATGCGGCGGCGATCGATCACGGCGCGACGGCCGTCACGTCCTATCTCGACCAGCCGGTGTCGTTTTCGGCGGGCCCGAATCAGCCACCGTACGAACCGCTCAACTACGACCGCAAGTTCGAGGGCCCCGTGACGTTGCGCCGGGCGCTCGAACAATCGCGGAACATCCCGGCCGTGAAGGCCATGATCGACGCCGGACCGCAGGCCGTTGTCGACTACGCGAAGCGGTTCGGCTTTGCCTTCGCGGGTTCAGCGCCGCCCTACCTCTCGCTCGCGCTGGGTGCAGCCGAGGCCACGCTGCTCGAACTCACCAGCGCCTATTCCGCGTTCCCGAATCAGGGCGTCCGGATGACGCCGTGGTTCGTCGCGAGCGTCCGCGACAGGGACGGCAATCTGCTCGAGGAGCGCCACAGCACGCCGCAGGAAGCCCTCGGCGCCGGCACCGCGTTCGTCGTCACGAACCTGCTTCGCGGCGTCGTGGAACACGGCACCGCGGCCGCGGCGGCGTCGCTCAAGTGGCCGCTCGCCGGAAAGACCGGCACGATGGACGAGTACACCGACGCCTGGTTCATCGGCTTCGATCCCGCCGTCACCGTCGGCGTCTGGATCGGCCACGACGAGAAGAAGCCGCTCGGCCGCAACGAAACGGGCGCCGCGGCCGCTCTGCCGATCTGGATGGACGTGATGCGGTTCGTCATCAGCCAGCGGCGAGACGCCACACAACCACCGGCCTTCGAAGTCCCGGCCGGCGTCGAGTTCGCGCGGCTGCCGGACGGCGCCATCGAGGCCTTCCTCGCCGGCACGGTGCCGGACGGCCTGCCGGTCGTCTCCCCGGGCGAGGAAGCCGCCAACGCAGCCGCCGCTTCTCCGGCTGATCCCGCGACGGCAGCCTCGCCTCGAGCCGCCCGCTGAGCTACCGCTTGTCGACGTTCACGTAAAAGAGGTCCGTGGCGACCTCGAACGCGTCCTTCGCCTCCGCCGGCATGCTCTGCCAGTCGGCGCGCGGTTCGATCCGCGTCCAGGCGTCCTTCTTCCCCACCAGCACGGGCATGGCGAACCCGGCCTCGTCGGCACGCCAGCGGTAACGCACCGACCCCGGTGTGTCGAAGACCAGCTCCAGCGTGGGCAGGGCCGCATGGCGGAGGTACTGATTGAAGACCGCCGTGAGGTCGCGCCCCGTCTCCCGATTGAAGAAGGCGAGAACGTCCTCCGTCAGGATGTTCCGGTAGCGGAACGTCTCGAAGTACGACCGGACGATCCGGAACCACCGCTCATCGTCACCGACGATCGACCGCAACGTGTTCAGAAACAGCGTGCCCTTGAAGTACTGGTCGTCGGAGACGGGCGGCTGGTGCACGCCACGCGGCTGCAGCATCGGCGCCTCGTTCTTCACCTTCGCCTTGTAGCCGTTCGTGTAGGCCAGCATGTCGGCCTTGCCCCAGCGGTGCTCCACGTAGAGGCTCTCGAGATAGGTGCCCCATGCCTCGTGGATCCACATGTCCGACACGTCGGCCGCCGATACCGCGTTGCCGAAGTACTCGTGGGCGCTTTCGTGGACGATGATGAAGTCGAACCGCGGGCTGATGCCGACGCCGGTGAAATCTCTCGCGCGGTAGCCGTTCGTAAAGCCGTTGCCGTAGGCGATCGCGCTCTGGTGCTCCATGCCGGCATACGGCACCTGCACGAGCTTGTAGCCGTCCTTCGGGAACGGATACGGCCCGACGAACCGCTCGAAGGCCGTGAGCATCTCCGGCACCTGCGCGAACTGCGGGCGGGCGCGGGCCTGATCCTCGGGCAGCGTGAAGAACGTCAGCGGCAGGTCGCCGTGGCGTGCCTCGTACTGCACGTACCGCCCGATGTTCAGCGCGACGCCGTAGTTGTTGATCGGGTAATGCACTTTCCAGTTCCAGCGCGTATAGCCGCCCGCCAGCACTGACTTCCCGATGAACCGGCCGTTCGACACCGCGACGAGCGGCGCGGGCACCTCGACGGCGATCTCCATCCACTCCACTTCATCGCGCCACTGGTCCTTGTTCGGCCACCAGAGCGCCGCGCCCTCGTCCTCGCAGGCGGTGTAGATCCACGGCGCGCCCGTCGGGTCGCGGTCGAAGACGAACCCGCCGAAGCGGCCCGTCTGCAGCGGCGTGCCTGACCAGGCCACGTCGACGGCGTAGGTGCGCCCGGCCTTCAGCGCCTTCGGGAAGTACACGAGCACGCGGTTCGCGTCGCGTTCGTAGCGAAGCGCGTCGCCGCCGAGCGCGATGCGATCGATCCGCATGTTCGCGTAGAGATCGAGCTGGATGCGATCCGCCGCCGTCAGCATGCGGAACCGGATCCGGTTTGTTCCCTGGATCCGCTTCGCCACGGGGTCCACACGGACCCGCAGCTGATACGAGAGCAGGTCGTTGTTGGCCCGGTCCGGGCCGTAGGCCCCGCGCAGAGCGCCGGTCCACTCCGGTGGCTTGTTGCCGGGGTCAGGCGTGGGCGTCTGCGCAGCAGACAACGCCGGTATCAGCCAGAGCAACGCCGCGAGCGACGCTCGCAGTGGGACGCGGAGCACACCCGATGCTATCGCGCCGCCTCCTTCGATGCGCCCGCCCGGGGCTCGAAACCCGCGGCCTTCTCCAGGGTCCTGGCCATCACCCCGGCCGGCACAAGGCGGAGCGCGAAGTCGCGGACCGCGCAGGCCAGGGGATGCTCCCACTGCCCGACCCGTCCGACCCTCCACGACTGCTCCGTGATCCACGCGGTGCGCGGCATCCGCTCGGCTTCGTAGCGACCGAGCGCCCCGGCCACGTCCTCCGCCTCCGCGAGACAGCGCGCCAGCACGAAGCCGCTCTCGATCGCCATGCACGCCCCCTGCCCCAGGTTGGGCGTCGTCGGATGCGCCGCGTCTCCCAGCAGGACCACCCGACCCTCGCTCCACCGGCCGATCGGCTTCAGGTCGTAGATGTCGTTGTGGAGGATCTCCTCGGCGGGTGTGGACTCGAGCAGCAGTTCGACCGGGTGATGCCAGCCCTTGAAGCGCTCCAGAAGGAATCGTTTGCGCTCGCCGGGCGCGAAGGTTCGTCCCGCCGGGGTGTTGGCCGTGGCGAACCAGTAGACGCGCGTGGGGTCCACCCGGAGGATGCCGAAGCGGGAACCACGCCCCCAGCTCTCGGACGTCGCGCCCAGCGCCGCCTCGTCCCCGGTGGCGACGACCCCGCGCCACGCGGTGTAGCCCGAATAGCGCAGCCTGACCTCAGGGAACAACTGCCGGCGGATGCCCGAGTGAATGCCGTCGGCGCCCACCAGCAGGTCGGCGCGGTCCGCATGGCCATCGGCAAAGCGAACGGTCACGCCTTCCGATCCGGACGCGAAGCCGGTGCACGCCGCGCCCAGGCGGACGGTCCCCGCAGGGAGAGCCGACAGGAGAATCTCGTGCAGGTCGGCACGGTGGATCGCGATGGTCGGCTCACCAAGCAGCCGCGCCATGTCGCCGGGGGCTGACCGGGAAATCACGCGCCCGCTGGACGTGCGGATGGCTCCGTGCTCGATCCGTGCGCCGGCCGCAATGACCGCGTCGGCGACGCCGAGCATGCGCAGGACCTTGATGGCGTTGGCCCAGAGCGTCAACCCCGCGCCCACCTGGCTCAGCGCGTCAGCCCGCTCGTACACGACGGCCGCCACGCCCATCTGACGCAGACCGATGGCGGTGCACAGACCGCCTATGCCGCCGCCAACGATCACGACACGCTCGACTGCACTGGCCATCAGCCGCCCATCACCGACGTACGCGCCACGGTTCTCAACGCGGCCGTCGTCCGGAGAGTTTGCTGGCCGGTCCCGGCCCGGTGGTCCCGCCACGCGCGAGCATGGCCACCAGCGCTGCGATCTTCTTCGCGCGACCGGCAGGCGTCTTCATGTTGTTGACGCGAAACGCCAGCGCAAAGAGGTCCTGGCGTACCAGGGAGCGAAACGCCTTGCGTGCGCGTGCGTTCGCCCCGATGGCGGCACGGAGGTCGGCGGGGATGCCTGCTTCGGTCACGGTGCGGATCGGGGCGTACGCCGCGGCCCACCGGCCATCCTCCTGTGCCGCCTCCACGTGCCGCTGGCCATGCGTGGTCATGCGGCCGGCCGCGGTCAACCGGGTCACATGGTCGCGGTTGACCTGGCTCCAGATGCTCTTCGCCCGGCGCGGCGTGAACCGTTGCAGGAACGAGCGGTCGTCGAAGCTCTTTCGGATGCCGTCGATCCATCCCCAGCACAGCGCGACGTCCAGCGCCTGTGCGTAGGTCACCGTCGGCAGGCCCGAGTCCTTCTTGTGAATCTTCAGCCACAGCTCCGTCTCGCGGGCGTGGTTTGCGCTCAGCCACTTCGCGAACGCGGCTTCCGAGCGAAAGCTCCTGATTCTCGTCGGATCGGGAATGATCGGCGCCATTGCAGTGGTGTCCCGGATTCTATTTTGCGCGTGCGCTAGAATTTCGGCCTCAATCTCTTTTCAGGAGCCAGACATGACCCGACGACTTGCCGTTGCCCTGCTCGCGTTTCTCATGATCGCCCCCCTCGCGGCCCAGGGCACGAAGGGCTGGAAGCTCCGTGCGGACCGCAGCACGAGCGCCTCGGACCCGGACGCGGCCGGCGAGATCAAGCTCATGGCCATGGGCGGCGGCTTCCACGCCGTCAATCCGCAGGCGGCCGTCTACTGGAACCCGGCCAACACGGCGACCGGCAGCTACACGCTCAAGGGCAGCTTCAAGCTGCTGAAGCCGAGCGGCCACACGAACTTCTACGGCCTGGTCTTCGGCGGCGCGGACCTCGACGGCGCCACGCAGGCCTACAGCTACTTCCTGGTCGGCCAGGACGGCAGCTGGATGCTCAGCACACGCAACGGCGACGCGGTCGTCCGCGGCCAGAATCCCGCGGCCGTCGCGCCGAAGACGCCCAACGCCGCCGTGGCGAAGCCCGGCGCGGACGGCACCTCGGTCAACAACCTCGAGGTGCGCGTGCAGGCCGACAAGGTGGATTACGTCGTGAACGGCACCGTCGTGCACTCGACGCCGAAGAGCGCCGTCCGCACGGACGGTGTGTGGGGCTTCCGCGTGAACCACCAGCTCGAGGTCATGGTCGAAGGACTGGCAGTTTCGAAGTAGCAGACATCGCGTCGCGTGAATTCGTGGGTGGCGCCGAGCGGCGCATGCCGCGCGCAGCCCGGTAAGGGCGAGCACGGCATCGCTGCTCGGTGACAGGACCCGCGAATTCACTCCCCGCGATGCAGGGCCTACTCGTCGTCCTCGTCCGGAGAAGCCTGCCCGAGCGTCCCGCTCGCCTTCTGCATCAGATACGTCTTGATATAGCCGTCCAGATCGCCGTCGAGCACGCGCTGGATGTCGCCGACGGACATCTTCGTGCGGTGGTCCTTGATCATCTGGTACGGCTGCAGCACGTAGCTCCGGATCTGGCTGCCGAAGCCGATCTCCTTCTTCGCACCCGTGATCGAATCGAGCTTGGCCTGCTGCTCCTTGAGCTTCAGGTCGAACAGGCGCGACTTCAGCACCTTCATCGCACTCGCCTTGTTCTTGTGCTGCGATCGCTCGTTCTGACACGACACGACGATGCCGGTCGGGATGTGCGTCAGGCGAACAGCCGAGTCCGTCACGTTGACGTGCTGTCCGCCGGCCCCGCTCGACCGGTAGGTGTCGATGCGCAGGTCCTTCTCTTCGACCACGATCTCCGAGTCGTCCTCGAGCTCCGGCCAGACGAACACCGAGGCAAACGACGTGTGCCGGCGCGCGGCCTGGTCGAACGGTGAGATGCGGACAAGGCGATGGACGCCGGCCTCGGCGGTCAGCAGGCCGAAGGCGTATTCGCCCTGGACCAGCATCGTGACGCTCTTGAGCCCCGCTTCCTCGCCCGGCTGGTAGTCGATGACGTCGCGCTTGAACCCGCGCCGCTCCGTCCACTTCACATACATCCGGAACAGCATTTCGGCCCAGTCCTGCGACTCGGTACCGCCGGCGCCTGGGTGAATCGTGACGATGGCGTTGGCGCGGTCGTGCGGGCCGCCCAGCATTTTCTTGATCTCGCCGGACTCGACCGTCTGGGCCAGCTCGGCGAGGCCGCGCGTCAGGTCGGCGTCGACGTCCTCTCCGGCCTGTGCCCACTCGACCAGCACGCCGACGTCGTCGACGCGCGTCTTGAGCGAGGTCACGAGCGCGACCTCTTCCTCGATCTGACGGCGCCGCTGCATCGTCTTCTGCGCGGCGGCCTGGTCCTTCCAGAAATCCGGCGCGGCGATGCGCGCCTCGATGTCGGCTACTTCAGAAGCGGAATGAGCCGCCTCAAAGATACCTCCGGAGATCCGAGGCCCGGCTCTTCAGGTCATCAAACTGGCGGACCACATCCTCGATTACGACAGGCACGGTATCTCCCTTGGCATGACGGTGTGTCGTCAACGATAAACGAAAAAGGCCACGGTCGGGGGACCGTGGCCCTGATGCGTGCCGCCGTGGCGGTCAGCGTGCCGCGGGAGCCGCGGCTGGAGGCGTGACCGGCGTGCCGGTGGCGTCCCGCGTGAAGCCGCGCCGCCACAGATCCTGAATCGCCTGTTCCTGCTCCGTCTTCCAGGTCTCGGGCAGCGCCAGCACCGGCGACGGCCAGATCTTCTGGAAGGACCCGACGTGCAGATCCCCCTTCCAGTGCCGCTCCTTCATGCGCCAGCCGTCGGGCGTCTTCACGTAGACGTCCTCGTACTTGCCCATCAGGTCGATGGTGGGCTTGCCGCCGGGCTCCTTGACCGAGATGCCCATCATCATCGACGACCCGCGGGCGGTGCCGTCCGGCATGCCGACGACGATCGGCGACGTGTTGAAGTGCCGGTTGCCGCCCTTGCTGGCCTGGCCCTCCGCGGCGACGAGGCTGCCGTAGAACTGCTTGAAGTCCTGCGGCTGCACCATCGGCGCGCCGCCGATGATGGAGCGGGCGCCGGGCATGAACATCCACGTCGCATCACGCACCGACCCGGGGTCGACGTCGCGCGGATACTCGTACTGCAGACCGAGGATCTCGATGTAGTCCTCGGGCGAGATGTTGACGTGCGTGCCCTTCATGATCTGGGGCTTCGCGTCGATCACGGCCGTCGCATACGACGCCACGAGCGCGACCAGCGCACCGGCCAGGAAGTTGGCAACCTTGGACGTCATGTCGCTCCCGCCTAGCTGTTACCGTGCCACGGCGCCGGCGGAGGCGTCCAGTTGGCCGGAGCGCCGGCCGGCTTCTGCACCTTCGACGGCAGGTGCGGCTCGGTGGCGGGCTTCCCGTCAATCGCCACCGGCGCACCGCTCTCGTCCCGCTTCCGCCCCGCTTTCCAGAGCTGCTGGATCACTTCTTCCTGGTTCGTCTTCCACGTGCTTGGGATGGCGAGCACCGGCGACGGCGCGATCTTCTGGTAGGACCCGACGTGCTGGTCGGTCGTCCAGATGCGCTCCTTCATGCGCCAGCCCTCGGGCGTCTTCACGTAGACGTCCTCGTACTTGCCCATCAGATCGATCGTCGGCTTCCCGCCGGGTTCCTTGACGGAGACGCCCATCATCATCGACGACCCGCGGGCCGTGCCGTCCGGCAGGCCGACGATGACCGGCGACATGTTGAAGTGGCGGTTGCCGCCCTTGCTGGCCTGGCCGTCCGGCGCGACCAGCGCGCCGTAGAAGTTCTGGAAGTCCTGCGGCCGCACCATCGGGTAGCCGGTGATGACCGAGCGCGCGTCCTTCGTGAACATCCACGCGGCATTGCGGGCGGAGCCGGGGTCCACGTCGCGCGGATACTCCGACTGCAGCGCCAGGATCTCGATGTAGTCCTCGGGCGCGAGGTTCACATGCGTGCCCTTCATGATCTTGGGCTTCGCATTGAGCTGGTGCGTCGTGTAGGACGAAATCAGCGCCACCAGGGCACCCGCGAAGAAATACGAGAGTCTCGACTGCATGGCGCGGGAGTTTAGGGGCTGCGCCTGGATCCGTCAAACGGGTTCCTGGACGAACCCGCGCGCCCCAACGCAACGGCAAGCACCGTGATGGCCAGCGCCGCCCACGCCGCCACATCGCCGAACCGCGTGTACAGCGTGCGCTCGGTCAGCAGCCTCACGTCCGTCACGATCGCGGTCCGTACGAACAGTTCAGACCGGGCCGTCACGCGGCCGTAAGGGTCGATAACCCCCGAAATGCCGGTATTCGCGGCCCGGGCCAGATAGCGGCCGTGCTCGATGGCCCGCAGTGACGCCAGCTCCCAGTGCTGGAACGGCGCGGACGTGCGGCCGTACCACGCGTCGTTCGTGATGGTGGTCAGCAGCTCGCTGCCCTTGAGCACCGCGTCGCGCACCAGCTCGGGATAGACCACCTCGTAGCAGATGGACGTGCTCGCCAGATGGCCGCCGACCGGCAGCAGCACGGTCTCCGTGCCCGGCACGAACTCCGCGAAGCTCTCGACCAGCGGCGACACGAACGAGATGACCCCTTTCAGCGGAATGAACTCGCCGAAGGGCACGAGGTGCATCTTCCGGTACACGGCGTCAGTGGCGCCGGTCGGACCAATCAGATGCGCGGCGTTGTACAGACGCAGCGGCAGCCGCTTCACCTCGTCGCTGCCGACCAGCAGCGGCACCCGGAGCTCCCGGGCAAGCGCGTGCACGGTCTGGCCGGCCGGGTCTTCCTCCAGCATGAACGGCGTGGACGACTCCGGCCACAGGACGAACGCCGCTCCACGGGACACCGCCTCCCGCGTCAGCGTGACGTGGTCGGCGAGGATGGCATCCGCGAGCCTCGGATCCCACTTGGCCGTCTGCTCGATGTTGCCCTGCACGAGCCCGACCGTCAGCGGCGTGCCCGCGCTCGTCAGGCGTCCGTCGGCGATGCGGGCCGCGCCCCACGCCCATATGCCGCCAACCAGGACCACGGCGCCCACGGCGGCGAGCATGCGCTCCCGTGCGCGGCCGACCAGCACCAGGGCGACCAGCACGTTGATGGCGACGACGAGAAGACTCAGTCCGTACACGCCACCGACGCTCGCGGCCTGCGCAATCGGCAGCACCGTGGCCTGACTGCTCCCAATCGGCGTCCACGGAAACCCGCCGAACGCCCACCCGCGCGCATACTCCCCCGCCACCCAGGCGGCGGGCAGCAGCGCGAGTCCCCGCGTGCCGACGCGGGAGACGAGGAGCGCCGTGGCGGCCGTCGCGGCCCCGGCGTACAGCGCCATGTAGAGGGCCAGCAGGAACATCGCGAACATCGCGAGCGGCATCGGCAGGCCGCCGAACTGCTGCACGACCTCGCGCGTCCAGTAGATCGTGCCGGCAAAGCCGACGGCGCCCGTGACGAGCCCGAGACGCAGGCCCGCGGCGACGCCACGGCAGGTGGTCAGCGCCAGCAACAGCGGCACCAGCGCCACCCAGGCGATGCCGGGATGACCGAAACGGGGAAAGCTGAACGCGAGCAGGAGGCCCGATGCGGCCGCGAGCGCGTACGGAGTGCGGGAGTGGCGGGACGACAATCTGATTCATTCTAGGCGCGCACCGTCCCCGGTGATACGCCTGAGACACGACGCCGCGCGCTACAACGCCGCGCCGATCGCCGCGCCGGCACGCACGGCGGCGAGCCCTGCGACGACGCTGCCCGCCGCGTACAGCGCCGCCATCGGCCAGTCGTCCATCTGCAGGAGCTGATTCGTCTCGGCAGAGAACGTCGAGAACGTCGTAAACGCGCCGAGGAAGCCCACGCCCAGCGCGAGCCGCATCGGCTCCGGCGCGCCGAGCAGGCCGCGTGTGGCCACAGCCCCGAGCATGCCGAGCAGCAGCGACCCGGTGACGTTGATCAGGAACGTGGCCCACGGGACGCCTGACGCGCTGGTACCAATCAACGTGGCGGCCAGATACCGGGCGATCGCCCCGACGAATCCGCCCACGCCGACGAGGAGTGCGCCCGTGACCGTGACCATGTCGGCCGATCGTACATCGCACTGCGGGTCCGGCCGCTCCGGCGTATAAAGGGCGCATGCGCCGTCACGCCGCCGCCCTCGGGCTCATCGCCCTGGCTGTGCTCCTGTCGCACGGCCAGCCGGCCGGCGCCGGCCGCGGGCCCTATGTCCGTGTTGAAGGCTGGTCCCCCATCCCTGTGCCGGGAGGACCGGACTGGGAGATGGGCGGCGCCGCCGTCTCGCCGGATGGGCGGACGCTCTGGTTGGCTCGGCGGGTGGACCCGCCGCTCATCGAGGTGGACGCGCGCGCGGGACGAATCCGCCGCACGTCTGGCACCGCCATGCTCGCGTGGCCGCACAGCCTGATGCTGGATGCAGACGGCAATCTGTGGGTCGCCGACGCCACCGTCGGCAGCGGCACGGCCGCCGGGCTCAACCCGCCGATCCCCTCGGCCGTCGCCGCCGGACGCGGGCACCAGATTCTGAAGCTGTCGCGCGACGGCCGCGTGCTGCTGACCCTCGGCACCGCCGGCCAGCCCGGCACGGACGCCACGCACTTCAATGCCCCGACGGCGGTCGCCCTCGGCAGGAACGGCGACATCTTCGTCAGCGATGGCCACGGCGGCACGACGAACGCGCGCGTCGTCGTCTTCGACAAGACCGGCAAGTTCCTGAGGACGTGGGGTACGCGCGGTTCGGGCCCTGGCCAGTTCGGCGAGCCGCACTCACTCGTGATCGATCGGCGCGGCCGGGTCATCGTCGCCGACCGGACGAACGGCCGGC
>CAYNUO010000021.1:0-2515 GCA_964400405.1 uncultured Bifidobacteriaceae bacterium
GCCCACGCCTTCTCGGCGTCGGCCTTGTTGTAGATGGGCTTGTCCTTCTCGGCGGGCATGTCGACCATGCACCAGCCGTGGGCCGATGCGTAGACCTCGATCTCGGCGGGCACCTTCGCAGCGGCGAACGTGTCCTTGAGAACCGTCTTCGCCTCCGGCTGCTGCGCGTCGTCGTTGGCCGCGATGCCGAAGTACATCCGGCCCTTGATCTTCGTGGCGAGCAGGTGCGGACTGCTCGGCTGGTTGGTGACGAGACCGCCGCCGTGGAACGACGCGCCCGCGCCGATCCGGCCGGGCAGGTGCGCCGCCGTGCGAACGGTCAGCGGGCCGCCCATGCAGTAGCCCTGCACGCCCATCTTCTTCTTCGCGTCCACCGACGCCTGCTTGTCGAGGAAGGCGACGAACGCCTCGACGTCCTTCTCCGCGGCGCCGGCCGCCGTGACCGAGCCCATCAGCGCACCGAGCTTCGCGCGGTCCGCCTGGTTGGCGAAGCTGAAGTTGGTGCTGTCGATGCCGGGCGCCTTCGTCACGCGGTAGAACGGATTCGGCGCGAGCACGGCATAGCCGCTCGCGGCGAGCCGGCGCGCCATGTCCTTCAGCGCCGGACGGAGGCCGAACGCGTCGGCCCAGAGGATGACCCCGGGATGCCTGCCGCTTGCCGGGTGCGCGAAAAAGGCGTCGCAGGTGCCGTCCGGCGTCTTGATGGTGACGTCCTCGTCGACGACCTTCGCGGCCTGCGCGTCTGCGGTGCCCGCCGCGGCGACGACGCCGGCCGCCATGGACATGCTTACGAAATCGCGCCGGGTCAGCCCGCTCTGGGCGTCCCGACCTTCAGTGTTGTCGCGGGTGTGCTCCGACATGCCTGCTCTCCTTCGTCGTTGTGTCCGATGGCCGAGGGGCACGCCCCACCGGCCACGCAAATCTTACTGCGTCGACTTGCCGCGACAAGCGCGGTTCTGTCGCCGGATGGGTAGACTGGTGCGCATGCCGACGCGGTACTGGTTGATGAAGTGCGAGCCGTCCGCCTACACGATCGAGGCGCTCGCGAAGGATGGGACGACCGGATGGGAAGGCGTCCGGAACTACCAGGCGCGCAACTTCATGCGCGACCAGATGCAGGCAGGAGACCCGGTGCTGTTCTATGCGTCCAACGCGGACCCGTCCGGAGTGACGGGCGTGGCCGAGATCGCGAAGCCGGGCTACCCGGATCCCTTCGCGTTCAAGAAAGGCCACAAGTACTACGACGACGCGAGCCGGAAGGACGAGCCGACCTGGTACACCGTCGACATCGCGTTCGTCGAGCGGTTCCCCGCGATCGTATCGCTCGAGACGCTGAAGCGGACGAAGGGCCTCGAGAAGATGGTGGTCGTGCAGAAGGGCAGCCGGCTGTCGATTCAGCCGGTGACGAAAGCAGAGTTCGACATCGTCTGCCGCCTGGGTCGCGGACGCTAGCTCAGAAGTCGGACCTCTCGGGAATCAACTGCCGCACGCCACCGCTGAGGAACTCGCTGTCGCCCGGATAGCGGGGGATCAGGTGCATGTGCAGATGCGGAACGGTCTTGGCGGCGGCCGAGCCCTCGTTGATGCCGATGTTGTAGCCCGACGGTGAGTGATGCAGGCGCACGTGCTCCCGCGCTCCGTCGAGCAGTGACAGGATGGCCTCGCGTTCCGGCGGTGTGGTCTCGAAGAACGATTCGACGTGCCGCTTCGGAATCACGAGGCTGTGCCCCGGTGAGACCGGATGCGCGGCCTCGATCCACACCGCGTGTTCGTTCTCACCGAGCACACGTGCTGCGGGGAGCGCGCACAGCGCACACGGAGTGAGGCTCGCCACGTCCTCGAATCCCCAGGTCCCCCAGATGTGAATCTCGTGTCCGTGGAACGACCTGAGGATCCGGAGGGCGCGCGCTTTCTCCTCGCTCTTCCGGTGCACCTTGACGGACACGAGGCTGGCTCCGAGGCGCAGGGCTTCGTCGATGCGGTGGTTGGTTTCGCGCTCGTCGCCGACCGCGGCTTCGAGCGTCCGCAGGAGTCGGATGACGCGGCCATGCTCACGTCCGGTGAGGTCGAGGCGCCGGGCGCCCTCCTCGCCTACGAAGACGTCGATGTCGTCGGTCGCGACGCCGCTCGCTTCGAGCGCGCGCACTGTTTCCTTGACGTCGTCCTCGGTGTCGAGCACACCGGTCACGCGGTCGACCAGTGCGAACAGATGCCCACCCGCGTAAGGGTCGGGATTGATGCGGGCCATGGTCTTCCCCCTTCGGACGCGGAAAGGTAACGTTCGCCCGCGCCCTTATACACCAGATCTCGTCGCAACGAACAACAGTGGGCTTGACCGTGCTGTGGTTCGTGGATAACATGCGCGCTCGTTCAACGGCGTCGGGTCCCTCGCACAGACTTTTTGGGGCGTTCAGATGCGGCATCACGGTTCCATGGCGGACTCGCGGCGTGAACGACTGTCCTCCAGGACTCCGGAGCCGTAGCCGTTGGCCCAGATCTTTCCTCCCTGGTGGAA
>CAYNUO010000021.1:2615-9115 GCA_964400405.1 uncultured Bifidobacteriaceae bacterium
GCCCAGAGCGGCCGGCCGATGCGCTGGATTCGCGTGCACAAGCTGCCTCACTACGCCTACTTCTCCCATCGCGCGCACGTGACGGCCGGCGTCGGCTGCGTCAGCTGTCACGGCCGCGTCGACGAGATGGAGACGGTTACGCAGATGAAGCCGCTCAGCATGAGCTGGTGTCTCGACTGCCACCGCAACCCCGGTCCCAACAGGCGCCCCCTCTCGGAGGTCACCAACATGAAGTGGACCCCACCGCGTGACGTCCAGAAGCTCGCGGCGCAGCTCGCCAGCGAGCGGCCGGTCAACCCGCCCACGGATTGCTCAGGGTGCCACCGGTGAGCAAGACCTACTGGCGCAGTCTCGCGGAGGTCGAGGATCGCCCCGAGTTCCGCCCGTTCCTCGAGCGGGAGTTTCTCGAGGGCGCGTCGGAGCAGTCCGAGGGGATGGGCCGGCGCGACATGATGAAGCTCATGGGCGCCTCGATGTCGCTCGCGGGCCTCGCGGGATGCCGGCGCCCGGTCGAAGAGATTGTTCCGTTCGTCACGGCGCCCGAGGACATGGTCGCGGGGATTCCACGCCACTACGCCACGACGATGCCGTTCGGGCGCAGCGCGTACGGGCTCATCGTCGAGAGCCATGAGGGACGTCCGACCAAGATCGAGGGGAACCCCGGTCACCCCGCAAGCCTCGGGGCGTCGAGCGCGCGTATCCAGGCGTCGATCCTCGGGCTCTACGATCCGGACCGATCGCAGACGGTCAGGCTGAAGGAGGAAGCGAAGTCCTGGGACGACTTCGTGGCCGCCTGGGGAAAGCTGGCCGAGCTGCATGCCACCGACGGCGGCGCCAGTCTTGCGGTCGTCTCGGAGTCCTTTGCCTCTCCCACGCTGGCCCGCCTGAAGGCCGAGTTTCATGCGCGGTATCCGCGCGCGCAATGGGCGACCTGGGAGCCCCTCAACGACGAGCACCGGCTCGAGGGTCTTCGGACGGTAGCTGGTCGGGACGTCGACCTTGTCCTCCGGCTCGATCAGGCCGCCGTGATTCTCGCGCTCGATGCGGACCCGTTGCTGACCGACCCCGAGATGCTTCGTCACGCGCGAGGTTTCGCGGACGGGCGTCGGGCGGGAGCCGCCGGTGGTGTGATGAACCGGCTGTACGCGGTCGAAGGCGTCTACTCGCTGACCGGCGCCATGGCGGATCACAGGCTCCGTCTCGAGAGCCGGCAGATCGCACCCTTCCTTGCGGCCCTCGCCGCGCGGCTTGGTCTGCCTGCGGCCGAAGCGGCGAGCCTGACCGGGGCGAGCGTCGCCGGCGTGGACACGCGCTGGATCGACGCCGTCGCGAAGGACCTTCTGGCCAATCGCGGCAAGAGCGTGATCGTGGCGGGAGACCGGCAGCCCGCCGCCGTGCACGCCGCCGTCTGCGCGCTGAACTCGCACCTCGGCAACACGGGCATCACGGTCAGCTACGTGGAGACGAAGGACGCCGCGCTTCCGAGCGTCAGCGCGCTGGCGTCGGTCGCCGCCGCGATGAAACGCGGTGAAGTGCAAACACTCGTCGTCCTCGGCGGCAATCCTGCGTTCAACGCCCCCGCCGACCTCGACTTCGACCTCTCGATGGCGATGGTCCCGCATGCGATCGTGCTGGGGCACTCGGTCGACGAGACATCCTCGCGGGCGGAGTGGCACATCCCCCGCGCTCACTATCTCGAATCGTGGGGAGACGCGCGGGCGGCAGGAGGCACACTCAGCGTCGTCCAGCCGCTCATCAGTCCGCTCTTTGGCGGGCGAAGCGTCGTGGAGGTGCTCGGACTGATGGCTGGAGGCCAGGACCGCCCCGGTTATGAAATCGTCCGGGACACGTGGAAGCCGCTCCTCGGCGAGGCCGATTTCGACACGAAGTGGAACCGCGTCCTGCACGATGGGCTCCTGGAGGGCAGCGCGCTCCCCGCCCTCGTGCCAAGCCTGTTCGGTGAGCCCTTCGCGGCCCTCGCGCGCCTGATCGGAGGTGTCGGCGCATCCGGCGCCCCGGCCGCCGCCGGATCAACGGGTGACCTGGAGGTCGTATTCCTCCCGTCGCCAGCCGTCCACGATGGCCGATTCGCGAACGACGGGTGGCTGCAGGAGCTCCCCGATCCCCTGACCAAGCTGACCTGGGACAACCCCGCGCTTGTGAGTCCGAAGACGGCAGAAGCACGCGGCCTCTCGAGCGAAGACATGGTCCGCCTCGATTACGGCGGCCGCGCGCTCGAGTTGCCCGTCTGGATTCTGCCCGGCATGGCGGATGGCGTGGTGGCGCTGACGGTGGGCTACGGCCGCCAGCACGCGGGACGGATCGGGTCCGGTGTCGGATTCGACACATTCACGCTCCGTTCCTCCAAGGCACCCGGTTTTGATCGCGGCGCAAAGCTCACCAGGCTGGGCCGCACGTATCCGCTCTCGGTGACGCAGGACCACGGCAGCATGGAAGGCCGCCCCATCGTCCGCGAATCCACGCTGGCCGATCTTCGTGCCAAGGCGCCTGCGGAGTCGCACGGTGAGGGTGCCCACGGGGAGGCAGAAGCCGCGCACGGTGGCGGAACGCCGTCTTCGCTCGGCGTCTACCCGGAGGGAGGCGAGCATTTCTCCCTTTTCAAGACGCAGACCTACGACCAGGGCCACCAGTGGGGCATGACCATCGACCTGAACGCCTGCATCGGCTGCAACGCGTGCATGACGGCGTGCCAGAGCGAGAACAACATTCCGGTGGTCGGCAAGGTCGAGGTGAAGCGCCAGCGCGAGATGCACTGGATCCGTGTCGACCGGTACTTCTCGGGCGAGCCATCCGGCGATGCGCAGGCCGTCTTCCAGCCGGTGCCCTGCATGCACTGCGAGGATGCGCCCTGCGAGCAGGTCTGTCCGGTCGCCGCCACCGTGCACGACGCGGAGGGGCTCAACGCGATGGTCTACAACCGGTGCATCGGGACCCGCTACTGCTCGAACAACTGTCCCTACAAGGTGCGCCGGTTCAACTTCTTCAACTTCACCAAGGACACGCCCAACGTCCTCAAGCTTGTGATGAACCCGGACGTCACGGTTCGCGCGCGTGGCGTCATGGAGAAGTGCACGTACTGCACGCAGCGGATCAATCGCGTGAAGAGCGATGCGAAGCTCGCCGGGCGCGAGGTCAAGGACGGGGACGTCAAGACGGCGTGCCAGCAGGCGTGCCCCGCCTCGGCCATCGAGTTTGGAGACATCCGGGACGCGTCGAGCCGTGTCGCAAAGGCCAAGGCCGACCGGCGCAACTACGCGCTCCTCGAGGAGCTCAACACCAAGCCGCGCACGACCTATCTGGCCAAGGTGCGCAACCCGAATCCTGAGCTCGAGGCGCCAACGCACACGTCGTCGCGCCAGGTGTCGCCTGGGGATGAGGGCCGCGCATGAGCGCACGCTCGCCGCGGCTGCTCGGCGTCGCCGTCCTCGTGTCTGCCGCGCTCCTCTCGGGCTGCGCACGCGGCTGCACGTCGAGCCGGCCTCCCATTCACATCAACCCGAGCATGGATGACCAGCCGAAGGTCCGGCCGCAGACCGCGAGCACGTTCTTCTTCAACGGCATGTCCATGCGCGAGCCGGTGCCCGGAACGGTGCCGATCGGCGGGCTGAAGGAAAACGGCGTGTTCTTCACCGGCAAGGGCGCCGACGGGCAGTTCGTCGCGGCGAGTCCCCGTCCGGTGGACGACGCCGTGGTCCAGCGCGGCCGGGAGCGGTACGGGATCTACTGCCAGCCGTGCCACGACGCGCGCGGAGACGGCAAGGGGATCCTGTTCCAGCGAGGAAACGTGCCGACCGCCTCCTTCCACCAGGAGAAGTTGCTGAAGTACCCCGACGGCCAGATCTTCGACGTCATCACGAACGGTGTGGGGCTGATGGCCGGGTACCGCTGGCCGATTCAGCCCGCGGACAGGTGGGCGATCGTCGCCTACGTGCGGGTGCTCCAGCGTGAGCGGCAGGCGCGCGCCGCGGCCGCGTTGGCCAGCACCCCCTGAGGGGAGACGACGGGATGAGCCGCCCAACGAATCGCAAGCTGCTGTTTGTGCTCGGTCCCGTGACCGGCGTGGTGATCTTCGTCGGCGTCGTGCTGATTGCCAGGCTCCTGACGGACCGCGAATATAAGGAACCGTATCGCGCCCCTGCCGCGATTGTCGACACGACGCCCCGCGTCGAAGGAATCGCCGCCGAGAAGGCGGCCGCCGTGGCGGCGGCCAAGGCGAAGCCCTACGAGGAGGTCGAGTACCGGAAGTTCCCGGTCATCGGGAGCCGCGTGGCCGTCTGGTCGGTCGCGCAGCTCCACCTGCTGTTCGCGGCATTCGTGCTGGCCGTGCCGCTCTTCGCCATCATCATCGAGATCATCGGGTTCGTGACCGGCGACAAGCGATACGACCGGCTCGCCCACGAATTCACGAAGCTGCTCTCCGTCTCGTTCTCGCTGACGGCGACCTTCGGCGCGTTCCTGACGTTTCTGTTGATCGCGCTCTATCCGAAGTTCACGAACTACCTGATGAGCGTGTTCTCGCCGACGTTCCTGCCGTACGTGCTGCTGTTTTTCGCCGAGGCCGCCTTCCTCTACACGTATTACTACGGCTGGGGAAAGTTCAAGCCGTGGGTGCACCTCGTGCTCGGGATCTGCCTGAACCTCGTCGGCACGGCGATCATGTTCATCGCCAACTCCTGGCTGACGTTCGCGATGTCTCCCGCCGGGGTCTCGGACACCGGGGCGGTGATCTCCGTGATGGACGCGGTCACCAATTTCACGTGGATGCCCATCAACATCCACCGCGTCATCGCCAACGTCGCGTTCGGCGGATCAGTGGCAGCTGCGTACGCCGCGGTCAAGTTCCTGCAGGCCAAGACCGACGAAGAGCGTGCGCACTACGACTGGATGGGCTACATCGGTAACTTCATCGCCATTCTCGCCTTCCTGCCGCTGCCGTTCGCGGGCTACTACCTCGCGAGCGAGATCTACGCCTACTCGCAGACGCTCGGGCTGACGATGATGGGTGGCGCCTTCTCGTGGCTGTTCATCATCCAGGCCGTCCTGATCGGGAGCCTCTTCCTGGCGGCCAACTTCTATCTGTGGCTCGGGATGGGACGCGTTCAGGAGCCGCAGCCGCTCCAGAGGTTCGTCAAGTACCTGCTCATCGCGATCGCGCTGTGCTTCATGGTCTGGGCGACGCCCCGGTCGATCATCGCGACCGTGTCCGAGATCCGGGCGATGGGTGGCTCCGCTCACCCGGTGCTGGGGTTCCTGGGCGTGATGTCCGCAAAGAACACCGCCGTGAACGTCCTGATCCTGACGACGTACATGAGCTTCCTGCTCTATCGCCGAACGGGCAAGTCCGCCACGGTGCCGTGGGCGAAGACGGGTCATCTGGCGCAACTCGTCATCTTTGCCGCCGCGGCCCTCATCGTCATCTCGCTCGGCATCTACGGGTACTTCGTCGAGGCGAGTGTCCGGATCGGCCTGTCGATTCCGCAGGTCGGTTCCGTCCTGTTCGCGATGATCGCCATCACCGTGATCGATGTCTTTCTCTACCGCAAGGCGAGGACGGCCGAGGTGTCGTGGGGCAAGGTCCCGGCAAGCTCGCAGTACGTGCTGATCTTCATCGCGGTCACCTTCACGTGGCTGATGGGTCTCATGGGCTACGTGCGATCGGGGTTGCGCCAGCACTGGCACGTCTACGGGATCATCCGGGATAACTCCGTCGACGCGTTCACGCCGACGCTGGGCTTCGCGACGCAGGTCGTCTCGGTCACCGTGCTGATCTTCTTCTTCCTGATCGGCTTCGTGTTCTGGCTTGCGAGCCTGCACGAGCGGCCCGACTATCAAGCGCACGAGCCGGCGCTGCCGGCAGGGCACCTTGCCCCGCACAGCGTCGAGGGGGGGACCAGGTTGTCATGATGGTCATCGGCCGGATCGCCCTTCTGATCCTCGTCAGCACGGCCTTCTATACCTACGTCGGCCAGATGGTGCCGCAGAACGAAGTGCAGCCGCCGCAGGAGGTCGCCCTCAGGGCGGACCTCACCACGGCGGAGATGGTTGACGTCGGCCGTGGGATCGCGGAGGGCAAGGGCCTGTGCCGGACGTGCCACACGATCGGCCAGAGCGGCGCGCTCCGGTTCCCCGACCTCGCGGGAGTTGCGGGCCGGGCGGGGGAGCGTATCAAGGGCACGAGTGCAGTCGAGTACTTCGCGCAGTCACTGTACGCGCCTGACGCCTTCGTCGTGCCGGGATTCAATCCGGGCATGCCGACCATCAACAAGCCGCCGATCGGTCTGACCGATCAGGAAATCCTCTGCGTCATCGCGTACCTCCAGTCTCTTGGTGGCACGCCGACCGTCACGCTGCAGACGAGCCACCGCTACTATGCCGCGCCGGCACTGCCAGGCGCCGCCCCTGCCGCCACGGGCACTGACGCGGGCACGGCGGCTCCGCCGTCCGGCACAGTGCCATCCACGACGCCATCCACGACGCCA